>NZ_DAISLS010000031.1:0-1870 GCF_036820405.1 Oryzomicrobium sp. | reverse complement strand
GTCTCCATCCCCTTCTCCAGGGCTTCGGCCTCGGCGATCCCCTGGGCGGCGGCGAAGTCGCGCACGTCCTGGGTGATCTTCATCGAACAGAAATGGGGGCCGCACATGGAGCAGAAATGGGCCACCTTGGCCGACTCCTTGGGCAGGGTCTCGTCGTGGAAGGACTTGGCCTTGTCCGGGTCCAGGCCCAGGTTGAACTGGTCGTCCCAGCGGAACTCGTAGCGGGCCTTGGACAGGGCGTTGTCGCGGATCTGGGCACCCGGGTGGCCCTTGGCCAGGTCGGCGGCGTGGGCGGCCAGCTTGTAGGTGATGATGCCTTCCTTGACGTCGTTCTTGTCCGGCAGGCCCAGGTGCTCCTTGGGCGTGACGTAGCAGAGCATGGCGGTGCCGTACCAGCCGATCATGGCGGCGCCGATGCCGCTGGTGATGTGGTCATAGCCGGGGGCGATGTCGGTGGTCAGGGGCCCCAGGGTGTAGAACGGCGCTTCCTTGCAGTGCTGCAACTGCAGGTCCATGTTCTCCTTGATGAGATGCATGGGCACGTGGCCGGGGCCTTCGATGATGGTCTGCACGTCGTGCTTCCAGGCGATGTCGGTGAGTTCGCCCAGGGTGGCCAGCTCGCCCAGCTGGGCCTCGTCGTTGGCGTCGTAGATGGAGCCGGGACGCAGGCCGTCGCCCAGGGAGAAGGCCACGTCGTAGGCCTTCATGATGTCGCAGATGTCCTCGAAGTGGGTGTAGAGGAAGCTTTCCTTGTGGTGGGCCAGGCACCACTTGGCCATGATCGAGCCGCCCCGAGAGACGATGCCGGTCATGCGGTTGGCGGTCAGGGGGATGTAGCGCAGCAGCACCCCGGCGTGGATGGTGAAGTAGTCCACGCCCTGCTCGGCCTGCTCGATCAGGGTGTCGCGGAAAATCTCCCAGGTCAGTTCCTCGGCCTTGCCGTTCACTTTCTCCAGGGCCTGGTAGATGGGCACGGTGCCGATGGGCACAGGGCTGTTGCGGATGATCCATTCCCGGGTTTCGTGGATGTTCTTGCCGGTGGACAGGTCCATCACCGTGTCGCCGCCCCAGCGGGTGGCCCAGGTCATCTTGTCCACTTCCTCGGAAATGGACGAGCCTAGGGCCGAGTTGCCGATGTTGGCGTTGATCTTCACCAGGAAGTTGCGGCCGATGATCATCGGCTCGGATTCCGGGTGGTTGATGTTGTTGGGGATGATGGCGCGGCCCCGGGCCACTTCGGAGCGCACGAATTCCGGGGTGATCTCGGCGGGAATGGCGGCGCCGAAGTCCTGGCCCTTGTGCTGGCGGCCCAGCAGCTTGACCATCTTCTCCCCCATGGGGCCGGTGGCGCGCAGGTTGTCCAGGTACTGCTGGCGGTTCAGGTTTTCCCGGATGGCCACGTACTCCATTTCCGGGGTGATGATGCCTTTCCGGGCATAGTGCATCTGGCTCACATTGGCGCCGGCCTTGGCGCGGCGGGGCTTGCGGTGCAGGCCGGGGAAGCGCAGTTCGTCCAGGGCCGGGTCGGCGGCCCGCTGGCGGCCGTAGTCGGAGGTCAGGTCGGGCAGCACTTCGGTGTCGCCCCGCTCCTCGATCCACCGCTGGCGCAGGGCCGGCAGGCCGGCACGGATGTCGATCGTGGCGGCCGGGTCGGTGTAGGGGCCGGAGCAGTCGTAGACGTAGATCGGCGGGTTCTTCTCGCCACCGAAGCCGGTGGGGGTGTCGGCCTGGGAAATTTCCCGCATGGGCACCTGGAGGTCCGGGCGGGAGCCTTGCACGTAGATCTTGCGCGAGTTGGGCAGGGGCGCCACCGCCGCACTGTCGACGTGGGCCTGGGCGGCGGTGAAGGGGGCTTTGGCGTTCATGGGGA
>NZ_DAISLS010000030.1:2487-3649 GCF_036820405.1 Oryzomicrobium sp. | reverse complement strand
CCGATGCACATGGTCACCATGCCGTACTTGCCCTTGGTGCGCTTCAGGCCGTGCAGCAAGGTGGCGGTGCGGATCGCCCCGGTGGCGCCCAGGGGGTGGCCCAGGGCGATGGCGCCGCCCAGGGGATTCACCTTGGCCGGGTCCAGGCCCAGTTCGCGGATCACCGCCAGGGACTGGGCGGCGAAGGCTTCGTTGAGCTCGATCCAGTCCAGGTCCTGGTGCTTGAGGCCCACCTGCTTGAGCACCTTGGGGATGGCGGCGATCGGGCCGATGCCCATGATCTCCGGGGCCACCCCGGCCACGGCGAAGCCAACGAAGCGGCCCAGGGGGGTCAGGTTGTATTGCTTGAGGATCTTCTCCGAGACCAGCAGCACGGCCCCGGCGCCGTCGGACATCTGGGAGGAGTTGCCGGCGGTGACCGAGCCCCGGGCGTTGAACACGGGTTTGAGCTTGGCGAGCTTTTCCAGGCTGGCATCAGCCCGGGGGCCTTCGTCGGTGTCGGCAAGTTTCTCGACGATGCGCACGGTGCCGGTTTTGAGGTCCGGCAGGTGGGCGCGGATGGTGTAGGGGCTGGTCTCGGCCGTGAAGTAGCCGGCGGCGATGGCCGCCACCGCCTTCTGGTTGGAGGCCAGGGCGAAGGCGTCCTGGTCGTCGCGGCTGACCTGCCACTGCTGGGCGACCTTTTCGGCGGTGAGGCCCATGCCGAAGGCGATGGCCCGGTTTTCGTCGTGGGCGAAGATTTCCGGGTTGAGGGAGACCTTGTTGCCCATCATCTGGTTCATCAGGCTCATGGTCTCGGTGCCGGCGGCCAGCATCACGTCGGCCTCGCCGAGGCGGATGCGGTCGGCGGCCAGGGCCACGGCCTGGACGCCGGAGGAGCAGAAGCGGTTGATGGTCATGCCGGCCACGCTCTGGGGCAGGCCGGCCAGGAGGGCGCCGATGCGCGCCACGTTCATGCCCTGCTCGGCTTCGGGCATGGCGCAGCCGACGATCACGTCGTCGATCAGGGCCGGGTCGAGGCCGGGGGCCTGGGCCACCACCGATTTGAGGACGTGGGCCAGCATGTCGTCCGGGCGGGTGGTGCGGAACATGCCGTTGCGCTTGCCCACGGGCATCCGCGTGGCGGCGACGATGTAGGCGTCTTGGGTTTGTTTGGTCATGG
>NZ_DAISLS010000030.1:0-2387 GCF_036820405.1 Oryzomicrobium sp. | reverse complement strand
CGCAGGGGCTTGCCGGTTTCGAGCATGTGGGCGATGCGCTGCTGGGTCTTTTCGCTCTTGAGCAGGTCGACGAATTCGCGCCGCTCGACGGTGAGCAGCCATTCTTCGTCCACCAGGCTGCCCGGTTCCACGTCGCCGCCGCACAGGGCCACCGCGGCGGAGCGGGCGACCCGGTAGTCGTAGGGGGAGATGAAGCCGCCTTCGGCCATGTTGGCGAGCATCATTTCCAGGGTGGCGATGCCGGGGCGGCCGCAGACCTTGATGTTGCGCGCCGGCAGGGGGGGGCGGTAGCCGGCGTCGGCCAGGGCCCGGGCGCGCTTGAGGGCGATGTGCAGCAGTTCGTGGGGGTTGAAGACGATGTCGTCGGACTCTTGGAGGAAGCCGTAGTCCTTGGCTTCCAGGGCGCTCTTGCCGACCTTGGCCATGGCGATGGTCATGAACACGTTCTGGATGTAGGGGAACGGGTCGTTGCCGGCCTGGGTCTTGGCGAGGTCGGAGGCACGCCGGGCGAATTCCTTGCTGCCGGCGCCGGCGGGAATCAGGCCGACGCCTGCTTCGACCAGGCCGATGTAGGACTCCAGGGCGGCGACCCGGTGGGCGGCGTGCATGACGAATTCGCAGCCGCCGCCCAGGGCCATGCCTTGCACCGCGGCCACGGTGGGGACCTGGGCGTAGCGCAGGGTCATGGAGGCGCGCTGGAACTTGGCGACGGTCTTTTCCAGCAGGTCGAACTGGCCGGCCTGGATGGCCTCGGAGACCTGTTGCAGGTTGGCGCCGACGGCGAAGGGGGCCTCGTGCCACAGGACGACGCCGTCCAGGTCCCGCTCGGCCCGGGCCACGGCCTCGATGAGGCCGTCCAGGACTTCGTCGCCGATGGCGTGCATCTTGGATTTGAAGGAGAGGATGCCGATCCGGGCATCGACCTGGGGCAGGGTCCACAGGCGCACCCCGGCGTTTTCCCAGCGGGTTTCGCCCAAGGCGGGGGCGGCTTCGCCGAGGACGGTCTCGGGGAAGAGCTGGCGCCGGTACACCGGCAGGGTGGAGCGGGGTTTCAGGGCCTGCTCGGTGGCGGACCAGGAGCCGGCGGGTTCGTGGACGCCGTTGCGCTTGAACACCCAGGCGGGCAGCGGGGCGGAGGACATGGCGCGGCCGGCGGCGATGTCGGCCTGGACGGCCTCGGCAATGGCGCTCCAGCCGGCGGCCTGCCAGGTCTCGAAGGGGCCTTGGGTCCAGCCGAAGCCCCAGCGCATGGCCAGGTCCACGTCCCGGGCGTTGTCGGCGATGTCGGCCAGGTGGTAGGCGCAGTAGTGGAAGATGTCGCGGAAGATGGCCCAGAGGAATTGGGCTTGTTTGTGGCCGGAGGCGCGCAGGGCGGCGAATTTTTCGGCCGGGCTCTTGATCTTGAGGATGTCGGCCACTTCCGGGGCAATCTCACCGGCGGAGGGGCGGTAGCTCTGGCTGGCCAGGTCGAGGACGTGGATGGCCTTGCCTTCTTTTTTGAAGATGCCGCAGCGGGTCTTTTGCCCCAGGGCGCCGTTCTGGATGAGGGCGGCGAGCCAGGCGGGGGCGGCGAAGTGGGGGTGCCAGGGGTCGGTCGCCAGGGTGGCTTGCATGGTGCCGATGACGTGGGCCAGGGTGTCCAGGCCGACCACGTCGGCGGTGCGGTAGGTGGCGCTCTTGGGCCGGCCGATCTTGGGGCCGGTGAGGGCGTCCACTTCGTCGAAGCCGAGGCCGAAGGCCTGGGTGTGGTGCATCACCGCCAGGATGGAGAAGACGCCGACCCGGTTGGCGACGAAGTTGGGGGTGTCCTTGGCGCGCACGATGCCTTTGCCCAGCCGGGAGACGAGCCAGGTTTCGAGCCGGTCGAGGGTCGCCGGGTCGGTGTCCCGGGTGGCGATCAGTTCGACCAGGTGCATGTAGCGCGGCGGGTTGAAGAAGTGGATGCCGCAGAAGTCGGCCCGCCGCTCGGCCGGGACGGTGGCGGCCAGCTGGTTGATGGACAGGCCCGAGGTGTTGGAGGCGACGATGGCGCCTGCCTTCAGGTGGGGGGCGATCTTGCGGTAGAGGTCTTCTTTCCACTCCATCTTTTCGGCGATGGCTTCGATCACCAGGTCGCACTCGCCGAGCAGGGAGAGGTGCTGGTCGTAGTTGGCGGCGTCGATGTGGGCGAGCCGCTCCCGGGTGGCCCAGGGCGCCGGGTCGAGTTTCTTGAGGCCGTCGATGGCTTTCTTGACGATGCCGTTCGGCTCGCCTTCCTTGGCCGCCAGGTCGAACAGCACGACCGGTACGTCGGCGTTGGCCAGGTGCGCCGCAATCTGCGCCCCCATCACCCCCGCCCCCAGAACCGCCGCCTTGCGTACTACTAGTTTGCTGGTCTCGCTCATGGT
>NZ_DAISLS010000029.1:0-4231 GCF_036820405.1 Oryzomicrobium sp. | reverse complement strand
AAGGGAGAAGCGCACCCCCACATGATCTGAATCAATCAGAAATGGGGTAATCTCCACAGTGAAATCACTGTTGAATTTACTGCCGCTAATGTTTTTAGTATGGCGGTCATTTATCACGACCGTATCGGCATATACTTTCTCTTTGCCGCTGGTTAGTTCAATGCTTACCCGCACAGGGGGGGCAACTTCAGCGAAGCTAGGGAAGGACATCAGCAACGCAAAAGAACCCAAGGCAAGACGAGAAAGTGCGGCGTGAGAAACGCTCATAGGGGATGCCTCGCATTCATGCGGCCGAAGTCGGAGGGAGTACGGGATAGCGCACGTTGTAACACAGAAATGGCGGTAGTCCGAGGTATGCCGTACCGAGCGACCAGGTGAGAGGGGCGAACGGCGTGAAGGTAAGGCAGGGGGGCAACGGCATCGCGAATGGCAGCCAGCATGGTTTTTTTGCTACAGAGCCGAAGCATCGGCAAATCCGGGAGGTGATCAGCCGAGATTTCCCCAAGTGGATAGCCGGGCGGATAGCCCCATCCCGCAGGCGCAGTCAGTCGGGCAGTGTTGGTGTGCATTGTTTTTCCAGTTCTTCGGCTTGGTTCAGGTAATACCGGTGTCGAGCAAGATCCTTGGGAAACTGCTCAAGCGACTTCTCCGCTGCGGTTCGCCATTGGCTAGCAGCAAGGCGGGGGTCATCACGGAACAGATCCAGTTGGTTATCGAACGAGCGCACGAGGAGTCCGCTTTCAAGGCGAAAGAAAGGGTAGGGACTTGGCCTCGTGGGGCAGCATGACGAGGGTGAGGCCCATCCCCGGCGCATGGATGATGCACACATCGTCGCGAGAGCCTTCCCCCAAGGGAAAGCGTGCAGAGAACGGGCTACCCAAGCGGGCGCAAGACAAGAAACGCTCGCGCGTTGCGGGCGAGATACAGGGCCAGTGCCCATGCCGATGGGCCTCAAGAATATCGCGCGTCGTGGTTGGCGACGAAGCAAGCAATTCGAGGGCGGCAGCGGAGAGCATGATGCGGCCCAATTCCAGGATATGGGCATCGGCGGTAGCCGAACCCGCTGCGCTTGGCGCGGCAGTAGGAGATAGGCGAGAGGGGGGTAATGCAATGGGGTGCATGGTCATGCCCTCGGATAAAAGACACCGGAGCCGCTGCGTCAGGGGAAAAACGCAGAGGCGCCGGCGGCCCCCGCCAACCAAGCCGTGGAAAGCGGCGGGGGCGGGAATAATCATGGACGAATTTAAATGAACGTCGGCATGCGATTTCATGATGGTGACGACACCAGTCGTCAAGCAGGTTCGTCACCGTGGGCAGGCGTGTTCGAGCCTTCAGCATCATCATCGCCTGCAGCAGCGGAGCTGACGGTTTCTTCTGTGGCGGCAAGCGTGGGGGCTTCCATCGAGGAGTAACCATCCAACGCCGGCAAATCCGGAAGTGCTTGCGGCGGGCGCCAATACCAGCCGGCCAGGTGACTGTTTTGCACCAGATCATTGAACGCCTGCTCGTAACCGTCAGGGTAGTCGGCCGGCAGAACATAGAGCGCGACCGGAAGCGGGCGCGTGTCGTGCATGACCGCGAAGGCCATCGGGCGAGAGGCAGGAAGGTTGTAGCGAAGCCCCTTGGAGAAATGCCGCTCCGCATCCACAAGCGTCTTGAGCAGGTTCATTTCATTGACGTTCTCGCAGGGAAGCCAGTGCTTATCGGTGAACATCAGAGCGGCCTCTTCGATGACGGCATAGCCGGCTGAATTGAGGCCGAAAGTCGCGATCACGATCAGGTGGCCATCAGCTTCGCGCTTCCACATGCTCAACTCGCGTTCAAATCGCTTCTCCAGGCGACGATGGATGTCAGCATTGAGCGTGAATTTCATGTCAGGCAGGTGCTTGACGATGAGGTCCATGTCGTAGCGGCCCCGGTCGATAGCTTTCACTTCACCAACCACGATCATCAGCTTGCGCGCGCCGCCAGCCTTGGACAGCGGCGCGAGCTTGGTCCCCCGCCGCTGCTTGATCGCATCCCACTGTTCCTTGTCGAAGCTTTCCGGCACGAAGAGGCTTGCATCCAATGCCGCGCCCTTGGCGGTCTTGTCGGATGCGGCCTGGGTTAGATATTTCTGTATCGTCCGCCAGTTTCGCTTGCCCTCCATCGCAGGGGCCCACCGGGTAAACCCTGCCTGATCCCACAAATAATGGAGCACGCCACGGAGCGTCAATTTCTTGCCGTCTGTTCGAGCAGTGTCCTTTTCCGATTCGGCCGGCGCCGGCGCGATCCGAGCCCCCTGCTTTGAAAGAGCGAAGTCCAGCCGCAAGGCTACCGTGCCGTCTTCGACGTTTTCTTGAATTGCGGCCCCGGCGACTTCGCCCAGTCCAGACAGCTCGGCCGGCGGCTCATAGCTTTCGCAGTCTGGCGAATGCTTGAAGCCCGTCCCCGGCATGCGCTTTACAAGGAACAGATCGCCATGCTTGGCGATATACATGGGGATCGGGGGAGTCTTGCACAGACAAAGCGGCCGCTCTTGCTTGGAGTGGGCTGTGGCAAGAAGCTGGCGCGCGTTCGCGTGACTGGTATCGAACTTTGAATTTCCCAGCTGGTACATGGAGGCTCCTGGCATCTTGAACGGTTAAGTTACGAGTCGGCTGCGTTCTGAATAATTCCAGTTGCGCCATGAAAAAACCGAGACGGCAGTATAAGTTTCGTGAGAACTATCACATTTTCATTAAAGAACACGCCACTTCAGCCGATAGACGGCCACCACCCAAGGAAGCCACGATGAAATATCCACACCAGAGCCCGCTTTATCTCGCCGTTATGGTTGCCGTCTCCCTGAGTGCTTGTGGAGGCGGTGGCGGTGGCGGCAACGTCAAATCCAATCCGCCGACGACTCCGACAACCCCGACGACACCGACGACGTGCCAGGACGCAACCGCAACGAACAATGGCGGACCCCTGCCGTGCGCGTACCGATATAACGGCGTAGCGAACAATCTGCTGGTGCCGAGCAACGTCGATCAGGCCCATGCACTGGGTTATACGGGCACCGGCGTCAAGGTGGGTCTGCTCGATGGCCCGAAATACGACTACGCCCCGCTCGATGGTCGTGTGGTGTCATACACCGACTTCACCGACAGCCAGGCCGCAGAACCGGCCGACAGCCCCAAGCCGTACCACGGCGTGGAAATGGCCGCGATCATCGCCGGCAAGGCAACGACCGATTTCGCTGGCGGAATTGCTCCGGACGTGGATCTCTACTGGGGTCGCATCTGCTACGACGACAGCTGCACGTCTACGGCGGCAACCCGAGCGGTGAACGCGATGGTGGATGCCGGCGTGCGGATCTTCAATCTTTCGCTGGGCACCAGTTACACGGACCCGGCCTCTGCGCAGAATTCAGCCGCCGCCTGGGCGCTGGCCACCAGCAAGGCCATCCAGTCAGGCGGACTGGTGGTTGCTTCGGCCGGCAACGATGGTGCTGCATCGGCGGCGTACCCGGCTGCTGCGCCGAAATACCAGCCGCAGCTTGCAAGCCAGTGGCTCGCCGTCACCGGTGTGAACGTCGATGCGAAGGGCAACCCGACGACGAAGGATGACGCGCTCAATTCCTGCGGCGATGCGGCCGCATGGTGCCTGGCAGCCGTCGTCCCCGTGGTACTGCCGACGGCAGGCGGTATCGGGGGGGGATTGACGGGCACGTCGGTGGCTGCAGCCGAAGTGACGGGAATCGCTGCACTGGTGTCGCAGGCCTACCCGTGGATGACCGGATCGAACCTGCAGACGACGCTTTTGACGACAGCTACCGACCTCGGTGATGCAGGCGTGGATGCCACCTATGGCTGGGGCCTTGTGAATGCCGCAAAGGCAGTGAAGGGTCCTGGCCAATTCGTCACCGATTTCACTGCTGACGTGACCAGCGCAAACGGCGGCATCTTCGGCAACGACATCACGGGCACCGGCGGTTTGCTCAAGACCGGAGCCGGTGCACTCACGCTGTCCGGCGCGAACACCTACACCGGCCTGACCGATGTGAAAGAAGGCACCCTCGGCCTGACCGGCTCATTGGCGGGCAGCGTCAAGGTGGGCAGTGCCACGTTTGCCAGTTACGGCGGCAAAATCGCGGGCGACTACACCGCCACCGCCGACAGCACTACGGCCGTGCAGATTGGTACGGGCCTGAATGTGTCAGGGACTGCCAATCTTGCCGGCACCCTGCAACTGCTGGCCCCCAAGACGG
>NZ_DAISLS010000028.1:0-4392 GCF_036820405.1 Oryzomicrobium sp. | reverse complement strand
TCCCGTTTCATCTTCCACCTTAACAAGGTGTCAGCGAAACCGGCTGCAGCCCAATTTTCATTTCCTGCCTTGACGCCGAGTTGGAAAGCCTCAGCAGCTTCCTTGTAGTTCTTTCGATTTTTGAGGTTGATGCCTAAGGCTAAAGCCGCCTTGCCATGTCCCTGCTCCGCCGCACAGCGCCGCATCTGACGGGCGATATCCGGGGCGATATCGATGGGTGCCAGCTTCTCCGCCACGTAGTACTGGGCATGGGGACTCCCTAGGTCCGCCGCCTTGCGGAAATACTTCAAGGCCAGGTCTGGGTCTTCCTTGACCCCCATGCCGTTCTCCAGGAAATGCCCCAGGTTGTAGTAGGCCATGGGCACCCCGGCTTTCAGAAGAGCATCGTTGAAGTCGAGCATTTCTTCGATGGTGCCGTCGAACTTGCCGCCGGAAATACCGTTGATCAGGTTGAACAGGGCCTTGTGGTGGCCCTGGGCGGCGGCGATTCGGTACAAGCGCCCCACCTCCCGCTCCACCGCCGGGTCTTCCTTGACCAGATTCTCCCGCTGCAGCCAGCGGGCGTAGTTGAAGAGGACGTCGGCGTCCGGCGGCAGGGGCGGCAGGCGCTCAGCTTCATGGGTGCAGGTGAAGGCCTGCTTGGCCTGGATGGCGGGCAGGTCGGGCACGGAACGGTCTCCAAAGGCGTCGCAGGCGGAAAGGCCCGTGAGGAGCAGGAACAGGAGGACGTTGCGTGCCACGGGGAGTCAGCGTTTCCGAACCGGCATACCGGAGGCCGAATCCAGGCCCTTGTCCCGGGCCAGGCGGACGATCAGGTCATCCGTGGGCTTGGGTGGCGGCACATTGGCCTGGAATTCGGTGCGCCATTGCAGCTTGCCGTCCCAGGGTGGCAGCTTGGCCGGCGGCAGGGGAACGATCTCGTCCAGTTCCGGAACCACCGGGTTGAGGTACGAGTAGGCATGCAGGACATGGCCGATTTCCTGGTAGCGGCGGCTACGCTCTTCGTCCTTGGGTAGTGCCAAGTAATCCAATTTATCAGAGGGGGGGGGAGCTCTAAATCCATCTTCTAAAGCTAAAGCTGCTATGTCATTTCCTGCCTTGACGCCGAGTTGGAATGCCTCGACAGCCTCTGCGTAGCTCCCCTTCCCTTGTAGGTTGAGGCCCAAGGCCAAAGCCGCCTTGCCATGCCCCTGCTCCGCCGCACAGCGGCGCATCTGGCGGGCGATATCCGGGGCGGCATCAATGGGCGCCAGCTTCTCCGCCACGTAGTACTGGGCATGGGGACTCCCTAGGTCCGCCGCCTTGCGGAAATACTTCAAGGCCAGGTCTGGGTCTTCCTTGACCCCCATGCCGTTCTCCAGGAAATGCCCCAGGTTGTAGTAGGCCATGGGCACCCCGGCTTTCAGAAGAGCATCGTTGAAGTCGAGCATTTCTTCGATGGTGCCGTCGAACTTGCCGCCGGAAATACCGTTGATCAGGTTGAACAGGGCCTTGTGGTGGCCCTGGGCGGCGGCGATTCGGTACAAGCGCCCCACCTCCCGCTCCACCGCCGGGTCTTCCTTGACCAGATTCTCCCGCTGCAGCCAGCGGGCGTAGTTGAAGAGGACGTCGGCGTCCGGCGGCAGGGGCGGCAGGCGCTCAGCTTCATGGGTGCAGGTGAAGGCCTGCTTGGCCTGGATGGCGGGCAGGTCGGGCACGGAACGGTCTCCAAAGGCGTCGCAGGCGGTGAGGCCGAGAATGAGGGGCAGATACAGGAGGAAAGTACGCATGGTCAGTCCAGATCGGAAACGTCTGGGCTGCCCCGATAGAATTCGGTAAGAGAGGCTAAAGGGGTAATGCGGTTAAAGCGGTTGTCTTTGTTTTTTTCCATAATTTTCTGCCATGTCTTAAACACAGCATCCAGTTGGTTCATCTCTTCCGCTCCAGTTTTTTTGGTATGCAATCCCCATAACTGCTGCCGCAGCGGACGGGTGATTTCCGGCCGGTCCTGGACCAGGTTGAGTTCGCTATCCACCTCCATGCTGCGGGTGTTGATGTTGGCGCTGCCCAGGGTGAGGAAGGTGTCGTCGATGAGCATCAGCTTGGCGTGGATGTAGACGTCGGTCCAGGGCTTGCCATCGGGGGTATCGGGGGCCACCAGGGTGCAGACGTGCACCTTCAGCCCGGGGCGGTCCTGGGGCAGGACGGTGCGTTCCTTGCTGCTCTTCTTGGCGCGGCGTACCGCTTCCCTGGTGGCATCTCGCTCCTTTTCAGCAGCCACGGTGGCGTCCCGGGCGGTATTGGCCTCTTGCAACAACTTCATGTGGTCATCGCCGAAATGCCCCCACTGGCGTCGGGCGGAGGCATTGACCTTGTCTTCCAGGCCTGCCTGGCGCTTCTTTGCTAGTTCCAGGTTCTGCTCCCGCAGGTCTTCCTCCTCGGCCCGGGCTACCGCGGGAATGGTGTCGGCCCGCCCCAGGGAGTCGAGCATGCGGTAGGTGTTGGTCACACCCGAGCCCATCCCCTCGTCATCGGCATTGGTGATGACGAAGAGGTACAGGCTGCCGTGGGTTCCCGGATCCCGCCCGCCCCGGCTCTGGGCCAGGGCAGCGGCGCGGATTTTTTCAGCCAGGGGGGGCCAGCGGAAATACTGGTTTTCAATATAGATGTAGCGAGTGGCGTTGTTCACCGCCTGGAGGTAAGCCTTCTTGATGTCCTCCCGACCATACTGGGGTTGGGTGCGGAGCACCTGGCACACCGAGGGGGCGCCACCTTCGCAGCGCACCGGGTATTTTTCGAATGCCGGCGGCGCCAGGGTTTCACCGGTTTCCTTGGCCCAGGCCTGGGCAAAGTTGCGGAACAGATCGCCCACCGCCGGACCGGTGAGCTTGCTGGAGAAATCCTGACGGGGCCGTTTACCGTTGCGGCCCCGGTTGGCGGCATAAGGGTGGCAGCTGTGGGTGCTGGTGTCCCAATACTCGTCGAGCATGTTGTGCCCCATGAGAAAACCCACGGCATTTTCGGGGTCTTCGTAATCGACCAGGACCATTTTCTGGTGATGGCTGGGCGCGGAGGCAAGCGTGGCTTTAGCCTTCTTACTCAAACCCTTGTCTTCATGATCCCGGGCCGCAATGGCCTTGCGATCGGCGGCAGAGAAGCCCCGCCCGACAAAACGGATGTTGGCCTGAACGGTATCATCCATCCCCTTGGCGGATTTGACCGCCCAGTCAGCGACCTTCTGGTCGGTGTCATAGCGCAGATACCATTCCTGATCATAGGCATATTGGGCATCGGTACTCGTGGCTGGTTGGTCGCTCAGGGCAACCGCGCGGCGACCGGGTACGTTAGCTTCACCGGCAACGCCTCCCGTAACGTTGATACCCAGCCAGAGAGGATCGACTACATAACTGAGCACCCGCACCTGGGCGCGTTTGCCGACCCGCTCCAATAGCTTGCCGATGGCGGGTGAGGCGCCGTCCCGAATGAAATGCATGGACGGCTGAAAACCCCAGCAAATGATGCAGACAGAATGCTTGGCCCTCTCTATGGCACGGTGAATCTCGCCGAAGGCTGTTTCGCCATTGACGAGTATTTTTAACGATGCCGGCAAGGGGCGATATTCCGCCTTTTGGACGAACCAGGGCGGGGTGATGTTTGCAGAGTTGGTCTGGTTCTGGGCAAGGGGAACGACAATACACGGGCTGCTCATGGCTCAATCTCCCTCCTGAAGGGAATTGGTCAGGGTGGAGGCATAGACGCTACGCGCTGCATCTGGCGGGTCGGTGGCCCCCATCTCCGGACTGGCACCGGCTGCGTAACGATGGAACCCCTGGTTGGCTAGGTCACCCTGGTCCGGATTGGTGTAGTCGTTGGGAACCGGAATGTCGTAACTGACCCCATTGGCCAGTTCCAGCTTGTACTTTTTAGTCACTACCGCGTGGTCAATCGGCAGGCGGCCGCTGTCGTCCATTACGCCTTCTTTTAGGAGGGCACCATCGGCAAAGAGCTTGTAAGGCATGCCTGCCCAAGCGCTCTTCATCCCCATGGGGGCATGATCGAAATTAAGCACTAGGGGGGTCTTGAATGCTCCTTGAGGGAAATCCGGGTGCGCCGCATTCATGCTCGTCGGCCCCTCGATCTTGTAATCCCCCGCTTTGAAACTGGCCGTGGCCGGGCAGTGGATGTCGATATTGCCGTTGGCGATCTTGATGTAGGCGCCGCCGCAGGCGAAGGTGATGTGGTCCTTGGCGTTGGCGAAAATGCGGTCGTCGCTAGAGATGACCGTCAGGCTGTCGTCGCCGGTGATCTCGATGCTGGCACTTTGGGCCTGCACGTCCACCTTCCCCCGAGCGGCATAAAGCTTGATGGCGGTCTTGTCCTTCACGCCCTGCACAAACAGCGAGATCGACCGCC
>NZ_DAISLS010000027.1:1385-4545 GCF_036820405.1 Oryzomicrobium sp. | reverse complement strand
GATGGTCGGCGGGATGTTCACGCTGTTTTCCACGGCAATGGCTGCGGCATCGTTGGCCGCGTTACTGGTGTTCTGGTAGCGGTTGTTGTTGGACGTGGCCGCCACCGCGTCGTCCACCATGCTCAGCAGCAGGGCAGAGCCAAAGCGTTGCCAGAAGTGGTTGCGCACCTTGCCGGTAATGCCGCTCTGTCCCATCCCATCCGTTGCCGGGCTGTCCACGTTCAACGTGATGCCGTTGGGCGTCCTGATCCGAGTCCACAGGACAAAGGCCCGCGTGACGCCAGGCTTCACTTGCCCGGTCTGGTAGACACCGGATACGACCGAACCCCGCTCGGCCATCACGAAACGACCATCGGCCGAATAGATCGGCTCGCTCAGCATGCAGCTGGCGAAGCCAGCGAGCTGCGAATTGAACCCTGTACGGAGCACACACCGCGCAATGGTGCCCTGGGGCACCATGAAGGAGGGGGCAGCGCCCATCGTCGCACTGGCCGGTTCGTAACGGTCGGCTTTCAACTGCTCACTCAATCGCTGCCCACCGCCGGCGGGCTGCTGCTGTGCGGCGTTGCCTCCGGCTGAATTCAGTGCAGCCAGCATCGCCGCTTCGTACGGATCTTGGGCGTCGTCTGCCGTGGCTTGCGCACCGGCAGCATGGCCAGGTGCTGCAACAACACCCGTTTCCTCATAAGCAAGCACCGGGGCATGTTGGCGGCGGGCTCTGGCATCTTCCTCCGGCGTCGGTTTCTGCGGGTTCTCTCCATCGTTGCCATTCTGGCTTCCCACCCCGTTCTGACTGGCCACGCTGGTGGCGCTACTGGCTGCCGGCGCGGCAGCGTCCGGCGAGGCGGCATCTGTTGCTTCATCGGGCGTGCTGCCGGGTGGGGGATTATTCCGGGCTTCCTTGACGAAATCGGGGACGTCCTTGACGTCAGTGTCGTGCACGTCGCTTGTGTTCGAGCCCCGTCCTTCTTCAGCCTGTTCGGTTTTTTCGGCGGCGCGGGTGGTCATCACTTTCTTGAAAACAAGAAAGCCAATACCGCAAGCCAACACCAAAAACAGGCTGCCGGCCGCCAGAAGCTTCAGTTTCTTGCTTGTGCCAGACGACGCCTTGAGCGTCGGGATGCCGCGATCTTCTATGGCCGGCTGGTTCATTTCTCACCCTTGAAAATGCGAAGAAACCCATGTCGGGTGGAGCCGGAGCCATCCACATCGTCATTGATCGGGGCGGTATCCGTCCCCTTGTTGATGACGCAGGATTCGGCCTTGCCGAAGCGAGTAATGAACTTCGTGGCTGTCTCCATCACGATCATCGTTCGGCTATCAGCCTCTCCGTCCCCTTCCTGACCACCCATGCGGAAATTGACCATTGCCTCCTGACCATCCGGAAGCACGGTATCCACCACGGGCAGGGCTTGGCCGGGCCGGAATTTCATGTACGTGAATCGGCCATCGTCCCACACCGCAATCGGGTTGATTTCCGAATTGCGGCGGCATGCTTCATACCGCGAATTTCGGACAGGCGTGGTTGACTTGAGAGCCGCGCGGATTTCCTTTGCTGTTGCGTCTTTTTTCTGCGCGGTGGCCTTGATTCCGGGGTTCTCCGGGTAGTTGAAGACCATGAAAAAAACCATGTCCTGGTCAGGGAGCTTTTCCTTCGGAAGCACATCGACCAGGAATTGGTACGGACGCTTGTTCGTGATGACAGAGATGTTCGTGCGCCCTTCGGGCTCGCGTGGCTTGATCCCCAAGTGGTTGTCGCGCGGGGCAATTTCCCATGCAAGCGAATCGCCAGTGAAAACAGACACCACTCGTTCGTCAGACTCGAACTGAATGTCGATCGAGTAGCCAAGTGCTTGCTTGAGGGATACGACGGCCAGCGGGTTGTACTCCACGATCCGGACACGCGGATCGAAGCGGGATTTCACCTCGCGTTGATTTTCGTCCAGAGGAAATGCCATTGCAGAGACGGCACTTCCCATCCCGACAAGCAGGGAAAACACAAGCATTTGCTTCGGCATCATGGTGCATCCACCTTGGCCGCGCCGGGCGTTGTCTCGTCACGGTTGTAGTGCGTGACAATGAACCCCAGCGGGTTGCGAGTGCGGGCCGATACGGTCATGTTCTTCGTGACGTACTTGTACTCGATGACCGCAATCCAGGTGGACGGGGCCGGTGACTTTGAAGCGTTGCGCACGGTGCGCTTGAAGTGCACCTGTGCAGAGCCTTTGCCCGTGAACACGATGGCGGTGATTTCGACCATGACGTGCCCATTGGGGTACTGCACCAAGGGACTCAACGGGCTTGATTTGGGGTCGATCCATCCGATGTATTGTTTCATGACCTCGGGGGAGGACATGATCTGGACTTGCTCGAAGTTGTAGTCGATGGTCGCGTCGCTGAATTCCTCGCGCGAGCGCACATAGGTCGCTATGAAGTTCTTGTCCAATGCCTCGCCATAGGTCAATTCCTCTGGCTTGACCTTGACCAGCTCGGTGACGGTGCCGGCTTCCCGATTGACGGAAAGCGCGTACGGCTGCACTTCTCGCTTGTCCATGATCACGTAGGCGCTGATGGCCAAGGCCACACCCGCGAAAACAAGCCCCGCGAGGAACGTGATCGCGCCGCGCTTTTGCATGGCTGCAGCGTCGTCCATGATCCTTTGATCGAAGGTCTTGGCGTGCTCCAACATCGCTCTGCTGTAGGCATCCAGCGATGCATCCGCTGCATTTCCACGGCTCTGTTCTTCATCCATCCCGGTGTTCTCTCTGTGGTTCTCTGGTGTTGTTTATTTACTTCTCGCCGATGCCATTTTTTGACCTGGCTCCTCGTAGTAGGGCCGAGGTGTAATCCTTGTGCGATTGAAATGCCGATCTGTATCCGACTTTTCCGGATCTTGGGTCGCGGTGAAATTCGCCGCCAAGGAATTCGCCAACACCTTTCTGAATGCCGCCGGTCATTGCCGCTTTGCCCACTTTCATCGCACTGGAGACGGGCTTGGTTGCAATCGATGCAGCGCGGCTGGCAACGCCGCCCAGTCCAAGCGATATGCCGCCAACCAGCGACGAACTTATGTCGTCTGCTTTCAAGAGGAGCCCAATTGCAATTGCGAATACGAAAAGGCTTCTGATACCCACGCTCAGCGCGTTGGCAAGCTCTTCCG
>NZ_DAISLS010000027.1:0-1375 GCF_036820405.1 Oryzomicrobium sp. | reverse complement strand
GCCTGCCGCCCCTTTGGCAAGGTCGGAACTGGAGAAGCCATCTATCATGCCGATGGCCATTCCCAAAATTGAAAGGAGGACGACGCTATTCAGACCATAATTTATGGTTGTTCTGAAAAAAGACTCCATCATTGGGCGTGTAGATTCAAATATTCCTGCAACAAGAAAAAGCGGCCCGAGCCCTAAAACAACAAAGAGTGACGCGTATGCAATGATGGCAAGCCCCGCAGCGATTGCGACGAAGATGACAACACCCACGATTATGACAAGCCCGGTGATCATATATCCGACCGAATCCGCAGGGCTTTGGAAAATCGAGGATTGTTTCCAGATATTTGTGCCGGAGCACACTCCCGAGTTCGCCGCTTTATCCAGCGCGCTTCCAATTTGCAGCTTGCCTTCTGCATCGACACTGATTTTCGAGTCAGATGGGTTCGCAACAAGTTGTGCAACTTCTGACGGCACGGTAGAAAAAGTGTCCAGCACGTAGGTGTTGTATAACGAGCCAGTACCCGCAAGCGCGATCAAGAAACACGCCCTGGCAAACCACTTCAACAGGCTTTGGATGGTCCCGTTTCCTTCGCCGTTTGCCCAGGAAATCAGCCATAGAACGACATAGATGCTGCACCCCGAGATCGCTACTGCCGACGCATAACTACCCAGAGCGGAAGCAGTTGCTTCGGCGGAAGCTCTCAGCTTCATTGTCGAATCGCTCATCACAAATTCAACAATTTGCAAGTTATAGGCGCAGTTGTCGGCCATAAATAATTCCAAATTTATAGGGTAACTACAGAATCAAAGCTGTGCGAAGATAGCGTAGTTGCAGATCATTTGCGCACGAGTATCCGTCCAAGGTGGGGTGCCTTGCTTCTCACGGCAGGTCTTCGAGAAAGCAACAAGATCATTGCGATCAATGTTTTTGACCCATTCCTGTAGCACCACACCTTCCGGAAGTACGAAGGTTTTTCCGTTGACCAGGTTGAACGTCAGCCCCTTTGCTGCGACCGGGGCAACCGGCACATGCTCCGCGCCTGGCTTTTCACTCTCCTTGTGCGAGCTGCCGCAGGCGCTCAGCAGAAGCGCGGAAACCATGACGGTAATAATTTTGATGTTCATCCGTTTCTTCCTTTGCGGTGGATTTAGAAGCCGCTCATCGCACGACGATGAGCGTTGATTTCGCGTTGCTTGCCTTCCACTTCGGTTTGCCTGGCATAAGCCATCTGCTCAGCTTGGACTCGCAACATCTCGTTGAGTAGCATGTTGGTTTCAAGCTGAAGGCGAGCCATCAAATCCATGATGGCTTTGGGGTCCTCTGCACTGTCGATCTTGTTGCCGAGCTTCTGCAGCTCATCAAATCGGCCGTTCGCCCTGTCAT
>NZ_DAISLS010000026.1:0-8900 GCF_036820405.1 Oryzomicrobium sp. | reverse complement strand
CCACCCCCCAATCCACCACCATCGCCACGGGGCAGAACTACGACCAGGTCAGCGGGCGGGACACCAACCAGAGCACGGCCAGAAGGTGGGTGCACAACGTGGGCCGGTCGATCTCGCTCTTTGTGCAGGGCGTGAAGGACAAGACGGCGGTCAAGCTCTATGCCGCCCAGGGGAAGATCGACTTGCAGGCCCAGGGTGGCCCTATGGCGATCACCGGGCAAAAGCGGGTGGTGCTGACCGCCTGCAAGAACGCCCAACTGTGGAACGCCAAGAAGGAAATCCTCGTTACCGCCGGCGGCGGCTACATCCGCATCGCCGGCGGCAATATCGACATCCACTGTCCCGGTACCGTCTCGATCAAGGGCGCCAGCCACGATTGGAGCGGCCCGAGCAGCATGAATCCGCCTCTGCCCAAGTTCAGCCAGGGGGAATTCGATCGCAGCTTCCGCCTGCTCAATCCCCTCGATGGCAAGCCCGTGCCCAATATGGTGTCCCGCATTACCCGGGGGGACGGCAGCGTCATGGAAGGCCGTACCGACGGAGCCGGCAAGACGCCGGTGCTGTCGAGCGACACCTTTGAACAAGTGGCGGTCCAGTTCCACGACGATCCGGACCAGGGGGCGTCATGACGCTGCTGCCCCATGACCAACGGCCATCCGCCAAGCCCGAAGCCTTTTTGCTATGACAGAGAACTCATCGCCCGGCACCCTGATCGTCGATGGTGGCACCTCCACGCTCAGCAAAGGCTCCTCGCCCTACGACCTGTTCGCCAACCTGCCCCTGCCCGGCGTCTACATCTTCGTGCACGGGGTCAACTCCGACGGCGAATGGTTCGAGCAGGCGGAACAAGGGCTATGCGCCGGGCTCAACGACCGCCTCAAGCGCCGGGATGCGCACATGGCCCATCCCGATGTCGGCACGCTGACCGCGCCTACGTACCACCCAGAACTCACCGACGACGGCTTCATCGACCGCAAGTTCAACCACAAGCGTTTCATCAAGAAAGACGGCTACTCCCCGGTGATCCGCTTCCGCTGGGGCTACAAGGCCGACGACGCCGCCCTCAAGGAATACGGCGACAAAATCTGGCTGAACGAACTCCACGCCTGGGGGGGCGGCCCCTTCGCCAACGGCTGCACCAACCTCCCCGACGCCTGGGGCGAAGGGCTCAACCCCCGGCTCTTTCTCTGGGTTTCCGCCCAACATCTCAACACGACCTCGGGCCGCCGCGTCTACGATTGTCCGCCCCGCTCCTACTACGCTCACGCCGCCCATCGGCTCGCCCGGCTGGTGCAGCGCATCCGGGAAAAGCAGAAAGACATCCCCATCACCATCGTCTGCCATAGCCAGGGCAACATCATCGGCATGGCCGCTGCCTTCATCGGCGACACCCTGGACGCGGACGCCGTGGCCGACCGCTACGTGCTGGCCAATCCGCCCTACAGCCTGGTCCCCGACAACCTCATGGAAAGCTGGAGCCAGCGCGGCGACGGCGGGCGGCAGACGGGCGCGGCACGTATGGAGACCCTCAAAGCCTTTGTGGACTTGATCGGAGCCCGGAAAGGCAAGGGGCAGCCCGCAGGTCCGGTCAACGACCGGATGGCCCACCGCAGCCCCAAGGACGGCAGCGCCCCTTTTGCCTACGACCCTGCGGCGGAAAAAGACGGTCCAGGCCGTATCACCCTCTACTTCAACCCTCACGACCAACTGATTTCTGTCGAAACCATTCGAGGCATCGGCTGGATGGGGCTTGATCGCAAGCAGTTGGATACGGTGGACCCGGGCGGCAAGACCTTCGTCCAGCGCGTCTTCGCCGAAGGCAAGATCGTGGGCAAAACTGTGAGCAAGACCGAAGGCAAAACGGAAGGCAAAGCGGAAGGCAAGACTGGGGAGGAAATCGACAGCTACGACTTCTGGAAAGAAAACGCCCGAGGTAGCAAGACTCCCGGCACCGGTAGCTTCTTCTATCCCGCCTCCCCCAAAGCCAAATACGTCCTGGAGAATGCGCTGGACCCGGGCGAAGGCGTTGTCGTCAAGGTACTCAGCCTGCTGACCGTTTTGGTGATCAAGCCCCTTGTCGACTATGTCATCGCAAAGCCGGTCAACGCCGCCCCCCCGAAAAATTGGACCACCCCCATCAACGCCCCGGCGCTGCCGGAGCCCTTCCTACCTCGTAGTGTGCGCTACGGCAAGGAGGGCGACTTCGACCAAGGCCACGATCCGGACCGGGACGCCCTGAGCCAGGAAAACCCGAAAGACGGAACGGACCCCCTCAACGCCAAAGGCGAAGGGGACCGGAACACCCAGGCCGCCCTGCGCTACCAGTACCGGGCCGAAGTGCGCCTCTCCGCACGCCGGGCCAAAAAGGCCAGCGCAGACGGCACCGTCCCGGGAGATCCGGGCGGGCCGGAAGCGGATGAAGAATGGAACGCCTGGGCCAAGAAGGAGCAGATGGCACTGCTCAACGGCGCTGACCAGAACAACTCGGTGGACCACGGCACCATCATGACCAACCCGGCCCATGCCCAAAAGGCCCTGGCCTGGGACGTGGCCATCGGCATGGCCAAGCTCTCGCTAGAAGACTGGCTGACCTTCCGCAAGGTGGCGGATTGGCGGTTGATGGATGACAAAACCGACCCGGATAAATTCGGTTTGTACTTCAAGAGTGGAAAACTCGAGCAGGATAAATACCCCCATCAGCTTGCCAGATATCGCCTCGAGGGGTTGCCGCCCAAGATCAAGAACGAGCGGACTTGGGCGACCAAGGGAGAGCGCCATGACGCTTAAACAAGTGGCGACCGGTATCGCTCTGGTACTGCTTGGCTGGCTGGCGCTATGTCTGGCCTACGGCTACTGGCTGGGCCAGCAGGGAGAACTGCAATCCATGGAATTGGGAGATGCACTGATGCGTATCGTGAAGTGGCCTACCCTGCTGGCGTTAGGGGGCCTATTGGTTATCGGTGCCCATGGCTTCAGCGCTCGGGCTGAGGCTGTGGAATCGGCCAAAGCGGTAGGGCTGAAAACGGAAGGGGAGCAAGCCCAACAAACCGCGGCTGACAAGAAAGCCCGCTTCGCCGCCCAGGTAGTGGCGGTGCAATGGGTGGGGCCGGTGGTGTGGCGGGACTATCCGACCCAGTGGAATCTCTATCGGTTGATGGGGTTGGCCAAACCTAATCCCGACGATAAGGAAGCCAAGACTGATCCTGATTACCAGGGTATCAAGGCGATTCGGGCGATTGGTTCTGGTGGTAAAGGAGCAAGCTTTGGTGGAGATTACTTGGGACTCCATCTTGATGAAATGCTACTTCCGCACCGGATACCCTATTTCACCGTCAAGAACGGCTTCTACAGCGATGCTAAAGGTAGCAAACGCCCCAAGTGGACTGACGTCCATGTGGAATTTTCCGGGCCGGACCGGCCTATGCGTGATTCGGATAGTGTTGCATGGTCACCGCTTTCCATCTCTGATGCTGGTGCCATGGAATACGGTTGGCCCAACGGCATGATCATGACGGAGGAGCGTTACCTGCGCTCTAGTTCTGTCGAGCAGATGCGCGGTGTTGCAGAAAACCGCATCATGAGCATCTCCGGCGCCTACCGCCCGGAGAACAACCCCGACCACAAGCTCACCGAAGTGGTCGTTCGCCAGGGCGGCCCCTCCATGCCCTTCCGTTCCCTGGCCGCCGCTCTGGACTGGCTGGAGACCCATCCGGACAAGACCGCCTGGGTCATGGCCATGGACGCCCCGGGCTACCCCAAGGATGAACAGTCCAATGAGAACAGCGTCCTGATCGTTCTCGCCCACCCGGACTACGACACCCTGCGCCAGCCTTTGGCCTGGATACACCGGGTGCAGAACGAAGTGGTGAAGAACAAGCAACACGATCAAGGTCACCCGAGCCTGCGCCGGGCCTGGGAGACGGCCCTGGCCGGCGCCCTGGCCTCGGGGGACGTCAAGCCCGAGCAGGTGGGGCGCATCTTCCACGACAGCCAGTTGCGCAGCGACACGGGCAAGGCCCGCATCCGGCGCCTGATGCCGGCGGTGCAGACCCTGTTCCCCGGCACGGAACTGGACCGGGACCTGTTCGACGTCCAGACCCTGTTCGGCGACTGCGGCGCCGCCACCGGCGCCCTGCACCTGGCTCTGGCCGTGGCCCACGTCCAGGCCGTGGGCACAGCAGCCCTGGCGGTTTCGGCGGCGGAAGACGACACCGCCCTGGCGGTGTTGGTGACCCCGCCGGCGGACCGCCAGCCCCGGGACGAAAGCAAACCCTGGTTCCGCGCCCGCAGCGCCGCCTGGGCCTACTGGCCCTGGTGGGCACCGGAACGTAAGAGCAAGTAAGCCATGGAACGCTCGTCCGCCCTACTGCTGGCCTTTGGCGCTCTGGTGCTATGCACTGCGGTCCTGTCTGGCTGCACGTCGACTCCCCGGGCAGCTCCCCTCAGTCACGAGGAGCTGGCGGCGCGCAAGGCCCGTTTTGCCGCCCAGGTAGTGGCGGTGCAATGGGTGGGGCCGGTGGTGTGGCGGGACTATCCGACCCAGTGGAACCTCTACCGCCTGATGGGACTGGCCGAGCCCAACCCGGACGATAAGGAAGCCAAGACCGACCCGGACTATCAGGGCATTAAGGCGATCCGGGCGATTGCCGGCAACCAATCTGGGAAGGCGAGTTTTGGGGGGAACTACTTGGGACTCCATCTTGATGAAATGCTACTTCCCCATCGGATACCCTATTTCACGGTCAAGAATGGTTTCTACAGCGATGCCAAGGGGAGCAACCGCCCGAAATGGACCGATGTCCATGTGGAGTTTTCAGGACCGGATCGGCCTATGCGGCTACCGGATAGTCCGGGAGGGTTGCCGATCTCCATGTCCGACGCTGGAGCTGCCGAATACGGTTGGCCCAACGGCATGATCATGACCAAGGAACGCTACCGCGTTTCCTCTTCAGCCGAACAGATGCGCGGCATTGTTGAGCATCAAATCATGAGCATCTCCGGCGCCTACCGTCCGGAGAACAACCCCGACCACAAGCTCACCGAAGTCGTCGTCCGCCAGGGCGGCCCCTCCATGCCCTTCCGTTCCCTGGCCGCTGCCCTGGACTGGCTGGAGATCCACCCGGACAAGACCGCCTGGGTCATGGCCATGGACGCACCGGGCTACCCCAAGGATGAACAGGCCAATGAGAACAGCGTCCTGATCGTTCTCGCCCACCCGGACTATGACACCCTGCGCCAGCCCCTGGCCTGGATACACCGGGTGCAGAACGAAGTGGTGAAGAACAAGCAGCACGACCAAGGGCATCCGAGCCTGCGCCGGGCCTGGGAGACGGCCCTGGTCGGCGCCCTGGCTTCGGGGGATGTGAAACCCGAGCAGGTCGGCCGCATCTTCCACGACAGCCAGTTGCGCAACGACACGGGCAAGGCCCGCACCCGGCGCCTGATGCCGGCCGTGCAGACCCTGTTCCCCGGCGCGGAACTGGACCGGGACCTGTTCGACGTCCAGACCCTGTTCGGCGACTGCGGCGCCGCCACCGGCGCCCTGCACCTGGCTCTGGCCGTGGCCCACGTCCAGGCCGTGGGCACAGCAGCCCTGGCGGTTTCGGCGGCGGAAGACGACACCGCCCTGGCGGTGTTGGTGACCCCGCCGGCGGACCGCCAGCCCCGGGACGAAAGCAAACCCTGGTTCCGCGCCCGCAGCGCCGCCTGGGCCTACTGGCCCTGGTGGGCACCGGAACGGAAGGGGAGGTGATTGCTGCAATGTCTGCCTGCTCCGCCGGTTATCTGTTCAGGCCCGCAAGGCCGTAACGCGAGGAATCCGATTCCGTGCTTGCCCTGCTGAAGCGCTTCGTTCTGTTCGCCCTGCTGCTGGCTGTCTGGGCTTTGCTGCTGTGGTTCGGCATCGGGTTCGACCTGTCCGGCCATGGCTTTGCCGTGCTGCTGGCGGTGCATCTGTTGCCGCCCACCCTGGCCTATGGTCTGGGTTGGTACGTGCTGGTCGGCCGCAAGCGCCGCCAGGAACGAGAGGCCCAGGAGCGGGCCCGGCTCGAGCGGGAGGAGCAGGCCCGCCAGGAAGAACTGGCGCGTCAGCGCCATCGGGATGAACTGGCCTCCCGCCGTATCGGTGCCGATTGCCTGGCCGTGGCCTTTGGCGGTTGGCTGGAGCGGGGAGGGCAGGGCAGTGTGGCCAGTGGCGCCGAGGGGGTGGCCGTCCAGGCCCTGGAAGAGCCGCCGGAGGTGGAAAACGATGGCTTTGGCGCCCCAACCATCACTGGGGCGATGTTCCTTCCCTACCTGACCGATACCCTGGCATCCCTGTTCGCCTTATGCCCAGGGGCTGTCGCCTTTCCCGTGCTGGTGGGGGGGCCTGCCGACCTGGCGGTGGATGAATGTTACGCCCTGGTCCGCCAGGCCTGGCTTACCGTTGCGGGCAATGAGGCGGCGGAGGGCGCTCCGCTCCGTCAAGCCCTTCGGGTGACGGCGCTGCCGGCCGGCAGCAGCGTGGCCGATACGGTGATCCACCAATTCGAACTGGAACCCGAGCTGCCCGGCACCGTGCTGCTGGCCTTCGACTCCCCCTGGTTCCGCCATGCCGGCGAAGACGAAGATGAAATTCCCGACGAACTGCGAGAACGGCGCCGCTGGCTGGGCGAGCCGGCCCAGGGCGTCGTGGCCATGGCCGTGGCCAACCCGGGCCTGGCGACGTTGTTGCGCAAGGTGGAGGACGGGTTGCCCAAGGGCGGCGCCCTCGACGACAGCTTTACCGCCTACTGGGAGCGCGGCATCGAACTCGGTCCGGCCCTGGTACCCCTGGCACGCTTGTCTGCCGAGGCGCGGCAAGGCTTGGCCGAAGCCCTTCCGCTTGCCCGCCTGCATCGCTCGGTGGGGGGCGAGTGTGCCGAAAAGCCGGGGCGGGCCAATGTTCTGGGCAATGCGATGCGCATGGCCCTGGAGCGGGCCATGGTCAATGCGGCGTTGCTGCCCTGGCCCTATCCCACTCCTGTAGCTACCGAGTCTGCCGAAGCCGAAGGGGGGGCGCCTCCCAAGCAAGTGCCGGCCTGCGACTGGCTGGTGCACAACGCCGGCGGGGTGGAATGTTCCGGCCCCCGCCTGGCGGCCGTGGGGCTGGCCCTGCATTTCTTCGATATCGGCCTCAACCCTATCGACGAGGCCACCAATTTCCCCGCCAAGGTGGGGGACCTGGGGCGTGGCCTGCCGTTGGCCTTGCTGGCCCAGGCGGTGAACAAGGCGGCGGAAACCGCATCGCCGGCCTGCTGGGTGCATTTCGACGGCGATTCCCGGTTCGACGCGGGCTTTGTTGTTCCTGCGCCCGCGGTCAATGCAAACCTTGAGGAGGAAGCAGCATGAAGAGCGTCATTCGCCTCGGCGACTCCACCAACCACGGCGGCGTGGTGGTCAGCGCCTCCGGCACTTACACCATCATGGGCAAGGGAGTGGCCCGGGTGGGCGATCAGGTCACCTGCCCGATCAAGGGGCACCCCATGGCGGTGATCGTCGAGGGCGATCCCAACTGGCTGATCGACGGCCGGGCCGTGGCCCTGGACGGCCACAAGACCAGCTGCGGCGCCAGCCTCATTGCGTCCCTGCCCAACTTGGGCCGGGGCTAACCGTACCACCACCAAAACACGCATTAAGGGAGAACGCGACATGGCACTGGCCCCCGCTCTGGAAGCCCTTCTTGAACCGATTCCCGGCGATCAGCCCGGGGGCGAGGATTTGTCCTACGGCATCGAGTTCGATGCCATCCGGGACGCCCGCCGCTCCGACGACCCGAATCTGGCCCAGGGCGAATGGGAAACCGAGGTCAAGAGCGCCAATTGGCCCAAGGTGCGCGAGCTGTGCGAATCCCTGCTCACGCGTCGCAGCAAGGATTTGCAGCTGGCCTGCTGGTACGCCGAGGCCATGACCCAGATCGACGGCTTCCGCGGCTTGCACTGGGGCCTGCATGTGCTCAAGGGGTTGGTGACCGACTTCTGGGAATTCTGCTACCCGGCCCTGGACCCGGACGACCTGGACGAGCGCGCCGGCAAGATCGAATGGCTGAGCGCCCAATTGCCCCTGGTCGTCCGTGGCATTCCCATGACCAGCCGGGAAAGCGGTGGCTACTCATGGCTGCGCTGGGAAGAATCGCGCACCGTGGCCAACCTGGGGTTGAAGGATGGGGACGCAATGGCCAAGGCGATTGCCGAGGGCAAGCTTTCCGGCGATGCCTTCGACAAGGCGGTGGCGGCTTCTGGATTGAAGTTCTACGAACGGCTCAATGCCGACGTGGCCGCCGCCCTGGCGACCCTGGAGGCGCTGGAGGCCGCCGTCGACCGTGCCTTCGGCCATGACGCTCCCAGCCTCAAGGATTTGCGCGATGCCGTGCGGGGCTGCGCCGATCTGGCGGGGCGCCTGCTCAAGTCGCTAGGTGGAGGGCAGACCGCCGCGGCTGACGCGGTAGCCTCTCAACCCGCTTCCCAGGCAGCAGAGCCGGGCACCCCGCCGGCCTTCTTGTTACAACAGGGCGACGCCGCCTTCGCCGCGGCGGCCCCCCGTACCCCGGTGGGACCGGTGCAGACCCGGGCCGATGCGGTCAGGCAGTTGCGCCTGGTGGCCGAATATTTCCACCGCAATGAACCCCACAGCCCGGTGGCTCCCCTGGTCGAGCGCGCCGCCAAGTGGGCCGAGATGCCCCTGGACCAGTGGCTCGCCCACGTCATCAAGGACGAATCCACCCTGGGCCAGCTGCGCGAACTGCTCGACCTGCGGCCTGCCCAGTGATGCCTTGCGCGGAGACTAGACCATGACAGCCAAGGACCGCCTGGGGAGCCTCCTCGCCACGTACGCCAGCGCGTTTTTGCAGTCGAACCGCCTACTGGAGTTGAAGGTATTAGGTC
>NZ_DAISLS010000025.1:0-11330 GCF_036820405.1 Oryzomicrobium sp. | reverse complement strand
GCCGGCACGGCCCCCTCCCCCCTTCGCCCCCGCCGAGCAGCGCAGCCGGCCCGGGACGGCGAGCCGCGCAGGGCACTGACGGGCCGGCCTCATCGGCCCGTACAGGCGACGCAAAAGAAAGCCACTCGCCGTCAGGGCGAAACACAGCGACAACACCAGCACTCACGCCCGGTGAAACCGCCAGCGACTCCCCAAGCAATTCGCCCTTCTTGGGGCAACTTAGGGCAGCTTGATGGTTCGCCAGAGAACATCACTTGGCAGGCAACACCCCAAAAACAAACAGGCCGGGAATAACCCCGGCCTGTTTGCTTGATGCCTGAGACGGCGTGAAACCCGGCGTTCAGCGCTCCTTGGTTTCCAGAGCCGACTTGTTGATTTCGACGCTGTACTTCTTGCGCAGAGCCGACAGGTAGGCCGCCGTGTCCTGCTGGGCGGCGAACTGGGCGTACTGCTCTTGCAGGCCCTTCACCTGGGCGTCCTCGACCTTCTCCGGACGCTCCACCTTGGTGATCTTGAACAGGCCGTAGCCGTTGCCCGGCAGCTCCACGCCCACATAGGCGGGCAGCTTTTTCACGTCGGCCTTGAAGATGGCCTGGGCCGCTTCCCGGGACAGCTGGGCGGCGGTCATGCGCGAGACGGACTTGACCGGGCTCCAAGCGACCTTGTCGTCGCCGGACTGGAGCTTGGCCAGCTGGGCATCGCCTTCCTGCTTGACCAGCTTCTGCTCTTCCTGGCGGGTCAGGCGTTCGACGATGGCGGCCTTGACCTCGTCGAAGGGGCGCTGGGCAGCCGGTTTGTGCTCCACCACCCGGGCGGCGACCAGGGTGTTGGGGGCCACTTCGATGGCAGCGGTGTTGCGCTTGTCCTTGAGGGCGTCGTTGGAGAACAGGGCCTCCAGCACCTTCGGGTTGGCTGGGGTGGCGGCCTGGGCGGCGCCGGCGGCCGCGGCGCCCTTGCTCAACCAGCCGGTGGTCTGGATGGCGAGCTTGTACTTGTCGGCGGCCGGCTTGAGGCTGTCGGACTGCTCATAGACCAGGTTGCTGAAGTTTTCCGCGGCCTCGGCGTACTTACGGCCGGCGGACTGGGCCTTCAGCTCGGCTTCGATCTCGCCCTTGACCGACTCGAAGGACTTGACCTTGCCCGGCTTGATGCCGGTCAGCTTGATGATGTGGTAGCCGAAGTCGGACTGCACCACGCCGGAAACCTCGCCTTCCTTGAGGGAGAATACGGCGTCCTCGAAGGGCTTGACCATGGCGCCCTTGGCAAAGAAGCCCAGGTCGCCGCCGTTGGCGGCCGAGCCCGGGTCCTGGGAATCCTTCTTGGCGATCTCGGCGAACTTGCCCGGATTGGCCTTGACCTCGGCCAGCAGGGCCTGGGCCTTGGCTTTGGCCTTGTCCTTGTCGGCAGCGGGCGCGGCGGCGTCCACCATCACCAGGATGTGGCTGGCGCGACGCTCCTCAGGCTGCTGGTAGCGGTCCTGGTGGCTGTCGTACCAGGCCTTGACGTCGGCGTCGGAAACGCTGGACTGGCCCTTCAGGGCGTCGGCGGAGAGCACCACGTACTCGGCCTTGACCTGCTCGGGCAGCTGGAACTGGGCGGCGTTGCTGTCGTAGTACTGGCGCGCGGCGGCGTCGTCCACCTTGATCTTGGAAGCCACCGAGGCGAGGTTGATCAGGTAGGAGGCGACCTCCCGGTTTTCCAGCTGGATGCGCAGCACCTGGGCCGCCTGGGCCTTGGCCACCAGGCCCGAATCGGCCACGGCGCCAACGATCTGCTGTAGGGTCAGGTCCTGGCGCAACTGGGCCTCGAAGCCTGCCACGGTGAGGTTCTGGGCGCGCAGGGCTTCCTCGTACTTGGCCTGGGAGAACTTGCCGTTCTCTTGCAGGGCGGGAATGCGGGTGATGACCTGGGCCAGCTGGGCGTCGCTGGCGTAGAGGTGGTTCTTGGCGGCTTCCACCAGCAGCAGGCGCTGGTCGATCAGGCCGTTGACCACGCTCAGGCGGGCCTCGGGCGTGTCGAACATCTTGGCGTCGAAGTTCGCCCCCAGGGTACCGCGCAGGCGTTCCTGCTGCTCCCGGTAGGCGCGCTGGAATTCCTGGAGGGAAATCTTGGTCTTGCCGACCTTGGCCACGTCGTCGCCGCCGCCGGCGTTGCGGACGTAGGATTCGACGCCGAAGAAGGCGAAGGGAAGCGTGATCAGGACGAGGAAGGCCTGGACGACGCGCTTGTTGTTGCGGACAGCATCAAACATGTTTCACGGCTCCGGACGGAGGTGCAGGGCTTTGGGATGCCGTTCGGCGGCGCCGGAACGGCCCGGCAAAATGGATGATTCGGGCTAAAACCGGGAAAAGCGGCGCTTGGGCTGCAAAACCAATAAAAAAGGCGAACTTTCGTTCGCCTTTTTTATGTTATCTGGCGGAGCGGACGGGACTCGAACCCGCGACCCCCGGCGTGACAGGCCGGTATTCTAACCAACTGAACTACCGCTCCAGGCCTCGATCCCGTTAGTGGTGGGTGCTGACGGGGTCGAACCGCCGACATTCGCCTTGTAAGGGCGACGCTCTACCAACTGAGCTAAGCACCCACTTCGCCGGGAAAGGCTAAGTCGATTAGTTTACCGCATCCTTGAGGGCTTTGCCAGCGCGGAACTTGGGCACTTTTGCCGCCTTGATCTTGATGGCGGCGCCGGTACGCGGGTTCCTGCCCCCACGCGCTGCGCGCTTGCCCACGTAGAAGGTGCCGAAACCCACCAGGGTCACCATCCCTCCCTTTTTCAGGCTGGTCTTGATGGAGGCCACGGTGGCATCCAGGGCGCGACCAGCGGCAGCTTTGGAAATCTCGGCCGACTTGGCGATTTGTTCGATCAGTTCGGATTTGTTCACGTAAGCCCCCTACGTAGTTGGTTGACAGGAAACCTGCACGCTTTTTATAGCCCCGCGAAAATCCTTATGTCAAGCGGATTTCCGGGGCGCCGGGGGCAAATACCTCGGGCTGTGATCAAAACGCCAAGCCGTTGACGAAAAAAGACTTTCCAAAGAAAAACGCCGCCCCGCGAATAATGCGGGAGCGGCGTTGGCGAATGGCGCCGGGCGGGTAGTCGTCAGTGGGTGACGACGCCGCTCGCTTCGCCAGCGGCGGGCTCGGCCGATGCCGGCACCGCTGCGGCAGGCTCGGCGTCGGGCAGGGGCTCGGGGGTGCGTTCCAGGGCCCGTTCGAGCACCTGGTCGATCCACTTCACCGGCACGATCTCGAGCTTGTTCTTGATCGAGTCGGGCATGTCCACCAGGTCCTTGACGTTCTCGTCCGGGATCAGGGCCACCTTCAGGCCGCCGCGCACCGCCGCCAGGAGCTTTTCCTTGAGGCCGCCGATGGCCAGCACTTCACCGCGCAGGGTAATCTCGCCGGTCATGCACACCTCGCAGCGCACCGGGATGCCGGTCAGGGCCGACACCAGGGCGGTGGTCATGGCGATGCCGGCGGACGGGCCGTCCTTGGGCGTGGCGCCCTCGGGCACGTGGATGTGGATGTCGCGCTTCTCGAACACCTCGTCCTTGATGCCCAGCCGCTGGGCCCGGGCACGCACCACGGAACGGGCCGCTTCCACGGATTCCTTCATCACGTCGCCCAGGGAGCCGGTGCGCTGAATCACGCCCTTGCCCGGCACCACGGCGCATTCGATGGTGAGCAGCTCGCCGCCGACCTCGGTCCAGGCCAGGCCGGTGACCTGGCCCACCTGGTTTTCCTTCTCGGCCACGCCGAAGGTGTAGCGGTGCACGCCCAGGTACTTGTCCAGGTTCTTGGCATTGACCAGGACCTTGCCGTCCTTCTTCTTCATCACCAGGGCCTTCACCACCTTGCGGCAGATCTTGGAGATTTCGCGCTCCAGGCCGCGCACACCGGCTTCCCGGGTGTAGTAGCGGATGATGTCGCGCACGGCGGATTCAGTCACCGTCAGTTCGGTGGGCTTCACGCCGTTGTTCTTCATCTGCTTGGGCAGCAGGTACTTGACGGCGATGTTGACCTTCTCGTCCTCGGTGTAGCCGGACAGGCGGATGATCTCCATGCGGTCGAGCAGGGGCGGCGGAATGTTCAGGCTGTTGGCGGTGGCCACGAACATCACGTCGGACAGGTCGAAGTCCACCTCCACGTAGTGGTCCTGGAAGGTGTGGTTCTGCTCGGGGTCGAGCACTTCCAGCAGGGCCGAGGAAGGATCGCCGCGGAAGTCCTGGCCCATCTTGTCCACCTCGTCGAGGAGGAAGAAGGGGTTGCGCACGCCCACCTTGGTCATGCTTTGCAGGATCTTGCCGGGCATGGAGCCGATGTAGGTGCGGCGGTGGCCGCGAATCTCGGCCTCGTCACGGACGCCGCCCAGGGCCATGCGCACGAACTTGCGGTTGGTGGCCTTGGCGATGGACTGGCCCAGGGAGGTCTTGCCCACCCCGGGAGGGCCGACCAGGCACAGGATCGGCGCCTTAAGCTTGTCGACGCGCTGCTGCACGGCGAGATACTCGAGGATGCGTTCCTTGACCTTCTCCAGGCCGTAGTGGTCGGCGTTGAGAATGGTCTCGGCACCGCCCAGGTCCTTGCTGATGCGGGTCTTCTTCTTCCAGGGCAGGCCGGTCAGGGTCTCGATGTAGTTGCGCACCACCGTGGCTTCGGCGGACATGGGCGACATCAGCTTGAGCTTCTTGAGCTCGGACATGGCCTTTTCCGTGCCTTCCTTGCTCATGCCGGCGGCCTTGATCTTCTTTTCCATCTCTTCGAGATCGGCGCCGTCCTCGCCTTCGCCGAGTTCCTTCTGGATGGCCTTGACCTGCTCGTTCAGGTAGTACTCGCGCTGGCTCTTCTCCATCTGCCGCTTGACCCGGCCGCGGATGCGCTTTTCCACCTGGAGGATGTCGATTTCCGCCTCCAGCTGGGCGAGCAGCTTCTCGATGCGCTCGCGCACGTCGAAGCGCTCCAGCACGTCCTGCTTTTGCTCCAGCTTGAGGGGCAGGTGGGCGGCGATGGTGTCGGCCAGTCGACCGGCTTCCTCGATCCCAGCGATGGAGGTGAGGATTTCCGGCGGAATCTTCTTGTTCAGTTTGACGTACTGGTCGAACTGGGCGATCACCGCACGGCGCATCGCCTCGATCTCGTGGTCGCCCTCTTCCTCGGGGGTGATCGGGGCGGCCACGGCGATGAACAGGGACTGCTGCACGTCCACCGACACCACGCGGGCGCGCTGGCTGCCTTCCACCAGCACCTTCACGGTGCCGTCGGGCAGCTTGAGCATCTGCAGGATGTTGGCGATGCAGCCGATGGGATAGAGATCTTCGGGATTCGGGTCGTCCTTGGCAGCCGATTTCTGGGCCACCAGCAGGATGCTTTTGCCCGCTTCCATGGCGGCTTCCAGGGCCTTGATGGACTTGGGCCGGCCGACGAACAGCGGAATGACCATGTGGGGGAACACCACCACGTCTCGCAGGGGGAGGAGCGGCAGTTCCACGGTCTCGGTCGGGGGGGTCAATTCAGACATGGCATGGCCTTGCGTTAGGGTTTGCCTCCAACATGGGGGCAACCGGGAATTTTTTCAAGTGCAGCCGCAAGGATGGCTTGAGACGACAACGGGGAACCCCTGGGCTCCCCGTTGCTTGCGGCCGCTTGCCGCCTGGCGGCGGCGGGTGTCGGCTCAGTTGGAACCGGATACCTTGGGTTGATCAGCGTAGATCAACAGAGGCTTGGCGTCACCCGTAATCGAGTTTTCGTCGATCACCACCTTGGTCACGTTCTCCATGCCCGGCAGCTCGTACATGGTGTCGAGCAGCACGCCTTCAAGGATCGAACGCAGGCCCCGGGCGCCGGTCTTGCGCTCCAGGGCGCGGCGGGCGATGGCCTGGAGGGCGCCGGGGCGCACTTCCAGCTCCACGCCTTCCATGCCGAACAGCTTCTGGTACTGCTTGATCAGAGCGTTCTTCGGCTCGACCAGGATCTGCACCAGGGCCGCCTCTTCCAGCTCGGCCAGGGTGGCCACCACCGGCAGACGACCGATCAGCTCGGGAATCAGGCCGAATTTGATCAGGTCTTCCGGCTCGACGCGGCGCAGGGTTTCGGTGACGTTCTTGGTGTCGCGGCTCTTCACCTCGGCGGCAAAGCCGATGCCGCCCTTTTCGGAGCGGTTGCGGATCACCTTGTCCAGACCGTCGAAGGCGCCGCCGCAGACGAACAGGATGTTGGTGGTGTCCACCTGGACAAAGTCCTGGTTCGGGTGCTTGCGCCCGCCCTGGGGTGGCACGCTGGCCACGGTGCCTTCGATCAGCTTGAGCAGTGCCTGCTGCACGCCCTCGCCCGAAACGTCGCGGGTGATCGAGGGGTTGTCGGACTTGCGCGAGATCTTGTCGATCTCATCGATGTAGACGATGCCCTGCTGGGCCTTCTCCACCTCGTAGTCGCACTTTTGCAGCAGCTTCTGGATGATGTTTTCCACGTCCTCGCCGACGTAGCCGGCTTCGGTCAGGGTCGTGGCGTCGGCCATGACGAAGGGGACGTTGAGCAGCCGGGCCAGGGTCTGGGCGAGCAGGGTCTTGCCCGAGCCGGTGGGCCCGATCAGCAGGATGTTGCTCTTGGCCAGCTCGACCTCGTCGGTCTTGCCGTGGTGGCGCAGCCGCTTGTAGTGGTTGTACACCGCCACGGACAGGATGCGCTTGGCCTGCTCCTGACCGATCACGTACTGGTCGAGGATGGAGCAGATTTCCTTGGGGGTGGGCAATTCACCGCGGCCGCCCTTGGCGCCCTGCTCGGCACCGATCTCGTCGCGGATGATGTCGTTGCAGAGCTCGATGCACTCGTCGCAAATGAACACCGAAGGACCGGCGATGAGCTTCTTGACCTCGTGCTGGCTCTTGCCGCAGAAGGAGCAATAGAGCAGTTTTTCACTGCCGTTCTTCTTCTCGGACATGTGGCGCTTACCCCTGTCGAAGGCGGGTGCACTGCAAGCGGGCAAAAAAGCCCGCCCCCGCCGATTTATCGGATATGAACGGCGGCCCTACGGCCGCATCAAGCCACGTCGGACCGGCTCGACAGAACCTTGTCGATCAGTCCGTATTCTGCCGACTCCTGGGCAGAAAGGAAATTGTCACGATCGGTGTCCTTCTCCACCCGTTCCACCGGCTGGCCGGTGTGCTGGGACAGCAGGGCGTTGAGGCGATCCTTGATGGAGAGGATTTCCTTGGCGTGGATGGCGATATCCGACGCCTGGCCCTGGAAGCCGCCCAGGGGCTGGTGGATCATCACCCGGGAGTTGGGCAGGGCGAAACGCTTGCCCTTGGCCCCGGCGGCCAGCAGGAAGGCACCCATGGAGGCGGCTTGGCCGATGCACAGGGTGGAAACGTCGGCCTTGATGAACTGCATGGTGTCGTAGATCGACATGCCGGCAGTCACCGAACCCCCAGGGGAGTTGATGTACAGGGCGATGTCCTTTTCCGGGTTTTCCGCTTCCAGGAAGAGGAGCTGGGCCACCACCAGGTTGGCGGTGGCGTCGTTGACCGGCCCGACCAGGAACACCACCCGCTCCCGCAGCAGGCGGGAATAGATGTCGTAGGCCCGCTCGCCGCGGCCGCTCTGCTCAATCACCATCGGGACCAGGCCGAGGGCCTGGGGATTCCAGTTGCTTTCGAAGTCCATCGAGGTCTCCAAGTTGACCGGGCGCCCCATTTTGGGGCGCCCGGTCAGATATTAGCTGCGAAATCGACGAAGCGCTGAATCAACGGATCGGCACATCGGTGACTGCGCGGCGACTGCGTCCGCTGCCGGCCGGCGGCGGGAACAGAGGAACCAGGCTTAGGCCTTGGCGCCCATCAGTTCGTCGAAGGCGACGGCCTTGTCGCTGGTCTTGGCCTTGGAAAGCACCCACTGGACCACGTTGTCTTCGAGGGTGATGGCTTCCACTTCGGCCAGGTTACGCGGATTGCTGAAGTACCAGCGTACCACTTCCTCGGGGTTCTCGTAGCTTTGGGCGGCTTCTTCGACCTTGGCCTTGACCTGTTCCATCTTGGCTTCCAGGTTCTCGGTCTTGACCAGCTCGGCCAGGATCAGGCCCAGGGTGACGCGGCGCTTGGCCTGTTCGGCGAACCACTCGGGCTGCACCGGCATCTGGTCGGCCTTGATGCCGCGGGCTTCCATGTCGGCGCGGGCAGCCTGCATCAGGCGCTGCACTTCCATCTCGACCAGGGCGTTGGGCACGTCGATGGGGTTGGTTTCCACCAGGGCGTCCATCACCTGGTCCTTCAGGCGGGATTCGATGCGCTTCTTCACTTCGCGCTTGAGGTTGGTTTCCACCTCGGCGCGCATCTTTTCCACGTCGCCGTCGGCGATGCCCATCATCTTGGCGAATTCACCGTCCACTTCCGGCAGCACCGGCTTTTGCACCTGCTTCACGGTGATGTCGAACTGGACGGTCTGGCCAGCCAGATCCTTGGAGAAGTAGTCGGCCGGGAAGGTCAGGTCGAAGGTCTTGGACTCGCCCACCTTCAGGCCTTCCACGGCGGTTTCGAAGTCGGCGAGCATCATGCCCTGGCCGAGCACGAACGGATAATCGTTGGCCTGGCCGCCGTCGAACGGCACGCCGTCCTTCTTGCCCAGGAAATCGATCACCACGCGGTCTTCCTTCTGGGCGCCACGCTCGGCGTTCTCGTAGTAGACGCGCTGCTTGCGCAGGATTTCCAGGGTCTGGTCCACTTCGGCGGCGGTCACGTCGAGAACCGGACGCTCGATTTCCTTACCGGCCAGGTCAGCGATCTTGAATTCGGGATAGACCTCGAAGATGGCGGTGAAGGCCATCTGGGTGGCGTCGGCGGAATCCTTCGGCTCGATGCGGGGATAGCCGGCCACGCGCAGGTTCTGGGCGGTGACGGCTTCGCCGAAGGCGCGGTCCAGGGATTCGGACAGGGCCTCGTGGCGGGCCTGGTGGCCGTGCTGCTGCTTGAGGATGTTGAACGGCACCTTGCCGGGACGGAAGCCGGGCATCTTGACGGTACGCCCGATCTTCTTCAGCCGCGCATCCGCATCCTTGTCCAGGTCGGCCACATTGATGGTCAGATCGAGACGACGCTCCAGGGCGTTGGCGACTTGGGTGTTTTCCATGAAATGTCCTTGGTGCAGTAATCCGAAAAAATGAACCGGCATGCCGGCGCGGGAAGCGGGAAACGAGGCCCGGCGCCGGAAGATCCGCAAGATAACGGGTGCGGGCGCAAGGCCCGGGCACCCGGGGAAACTAGGGGTGGCTGGATACCCGAAGACGGCGGCCGAGCGGCCCGCCCACGGTTTTTCCAGCGCGCGGCAAAGCCGCAAGAGGCCGGATTCTATCACGGCGGGGCAAGCGGCCAAGCCCGGCCGGGGCGCCCGGGTGGGCACGCCCCCGGCCGGCCGGGGGAAAACCTGGGGCGAACCCGCGTCAATCCTCCGCCAGGGGCCAACCGCTCGGGTCGAAGCCGTAGCGCAGCGCCCCCCAATGCCGGCCGGCCACGGCCACCGGCACGGTCACCTCGGTGAGGATGTCGCCGTTGTCCCGGGTATAGGTGCGCACGATGAAGGGCTTGCCGCTGGCCCGGGCCACCGCCAGGGCGTCCGGGGCGTCGAAGCGGCGCTTGTCGCGGCAGCGCTCCCGGTCCACGGCCGGATCGCCGCAGGGAGGCTGGGCGTAGCGGCGGTTGTGGGTGGGTGCGTAACCGTTGCGATCTACCAGGACGCAGAAGCGCCCCCAGGGAAAACGCTCCAGCACCCGGTCGAGCACTGCCTGGACCGGCCCTTCCACGGCAGCGTCGTAGGCCGTGGAAAATTGCGCCGGCCCAGGCGACCCTCGGCCGGGGATGGGCCGGTAGGCCTGGTCGAAAACGTCGATGCCGCGCCCGGCCGCCGCCTCCAGCACGCCAGCCAGCTCCCGGGCGGCGGGCTGGAGGGTGTTGATCACCTCGTGGAACTCCCCCTCGCCGACGATGAAGCGCAGGACAATCTCCTGAATGCGCCCGGACGCCCCCTCCAGCTCGTCGGCCACGCCCTGGCTGTGGTCCAGGCGGGCGCTCACCTCCTGGCTCAGGGCACCGATCACGGCGATGTTGTCGTTGACCGTCCGGTTGCTGGCGGCAAACCCTTCCAGGGTGCGGGCGATGCCCGACAGGCTGGCGGCGGTGCGGTCGAAATCCCCCATCAGCAGGGCGAAATTGGCGGCGGCCTTGTCCACCACGTCCCGGGTCAGGCACACGTCGTCGGTGATGCGGGCGGTCTCGCTGCGCGTATCGCCCACCAGGGCTAGCATCCCGTCGATGTTGCGGGCGATGTCGGCGGAGGCGCCCTTGGCCCGCTCCGCCAGGCCCCGCACCTCGTCGGCCACCACGGCGAAGCCCCGGCCGGCCTCTCCGGCCCGGGCCGCCTCGATGGCGGCGTTCAAGGCCAGCAGATTGGTCTGGTCGGCAATGCCCTGGATCAGGGCGACGATGGCCCGGATGCTGGCCGAGCGCTCGCTCAGGTCCCCCACCGTGTGGTTGAAGCGCCCCACCCGGTCGCTGATGGCGTTGATGTGCCGCGCCGCCTCCCCCAGCTCGTCGTTGGAGGTGCGCGCCATCTCCAGGTTGGCCAGGGTGGTGCGGGCGATGGCCCGGGTTTCGTCGCTGACCTGGCCGATGCCCGCCGTGGCCTGGTCGCTGGCGGCGCGCACCTGGCCGGCCAACTGGTCCTGGCGGTGGGCGCCGGCCACCGATTCGGACAGGTTGCGCCGGGTGAGCGCCGTATCCATGCCGATGCGGAAGGTCATCAGCCGCACGTTGTTGAGCAGGTGGCGCATCTTCTTGAGGAAGCGGTTGTACGACTCGGCCAGCAGGCGCAGCTCGTCGTGGGTCGACGCCGGCAGGTCCCGGGACAGGTTGCCGATGCCGGCGCCGATCTCGTCGAAGATGCCGATCACGGTACGCAGGGGGCGCACGATCAGGAAACGGAAGTACCACACGGTGAAGGCCACGTAGGCCACCGACGCCGCCAGCAGGACGGCGTTCCAGACCAGCAGGGCATCCAGCTCCGCCAGGGCCGCGGCGCTGCCGTCCCGGGCCACCGCCTGCCGGGCGCGCCAAGTGAGGACCAGCAGCGCCAGTTGGAACAGGTTCACCAGAAAGAGGCTGGCGAACTTGCGGGTCAGGGAATTCCACAGCACCCGCTCGCTCAGGTCGTAGAGCCGCCAGAAGGCGCCCATGGTGCTCACCGCCCCCCTCCCCCGCCAATCATTCCCTCGGTGGGGGAACTGGGATCGGCGCTGTAGAACTTGCGCGGCATGCGGCCGGCGCGGAAGGCCTCGCGGCCGGCCT
>NZ_DAISLS010000024.1:0-12959 GCF_036820405.1 Oryzomicrobium sp. | reverse complement strand
TGGCCACTTTCTGTCGCCGGACAGAAAGTGGCTCGCCGTCAGGCGAAACCCGGCGGTTCAGGTCGGGAAGGCGCCAGGCGAGGGGTGAGGTTTAGCACCCGAAGATCCGACAGATGTAGGGCGATACATGAATAAATCTAATGTATTTTCATCGGATAAAAACAAAGGTCCGCGCCAGTATTAGAGATCGGGGATGCTCCCGAAAAAATACATGAACAAAATTAAAGTATCGCGGATGCTGTTGCAGGGCGAGGGCGAGGGCGAGGGCGAGGGCGAGGGCGGCCGTAGACGCAAAAACGCCGACGGACCCAAAGGTGCCGCCGGCGTTACCGGATAGGGCGATGCAGTGGTGCGGGTTGGGCGCTAAAGCTCAGGCCGCCTCGCTGCCGCTCGGGGGCAATTCGGCGTTGCCCAGGGCGGTGGTGTTGAAGCCCCCGTCCACGTACATGGTTTCGCCGGTCATCCCGGAAGCCAGGTCCGAAAGCAGGAAGGCCGCCGCGTTGCCCACCTCGTCGATGGTCACGTTGCGGCGCAGGGGGGAATGGTGGGCGTTGTAGGCCAGCAGCTTGCCGAAGCTGCCGATGCCGGAGGCGGCCAGGGTGCGGATCGGGCCGGCGGAGAGGGCGTTGACCCGGATGCCCTGGGGGCCGAGGGACACCGCCATGTAGCGGGTGGCGGCCTCCAGGCTGGCCTTGGCCAGGCCCATCACGTTGTAGTTGGGCATGGTGCGCTCGGCGCCCAGGTAGGAGAGGCACACCAGGGACGGCTTGTTGCCCTTTTCCAGCATCGGCCGGGCGGCCTTGGCCAGGGCCGGGAAGCTGTAGGACGAGATGTCGTGGGCGATGTGGAAGGCTTCCCGGGACAAGCCGTCGAGAAAGTCGCCTTCCAGGGCCGCGCCGGGGGCGAAGGCGATGGAGTGCACCAGGCCGTCCAGGCCGTCCCAGCGCTTGCCCAGTTCGGCGAACAGGTTGTCGATGTCGGCGTCGTTGGCCACGTCGAGGGGAAAGAGCAGGTCGCTGCCGAATTCCTCGGCGAACTTGCCGACCCGGTCCTTGAAGCGCTCGATCTGGTAGGTGAAGGCGAGCTGGGCGCCTTCCCGGGCGCAGGCCTTGGCTATGCCATAGGCAATGGAATGCTTGGACAGGAGGCCGGTGATGAGGATGCGTTTGTCGGCGAGGAAACCCATGGATTTTTCCTTGTAGTCCCTGAAACGGAGCGCCGCCGATTATAAAGGAAAGCCGTCAAACGGTCGTTCGTGCGGCAATGGCGGGGGCGGGGCCATTTTTCGCTACACTCGCGCCATGTCTCTCTTCCGCTTCCCGTGCCGCGCATCCCGTCCCCGCCTGCCGGGGATGCTGCTGGCGGCCCTCCTGCTCTCCCTGGCCGCCTGCGACGGCGAGTGGAACAACCCCTATCCGGCCGACCAGTCCGGGCGAAACATCCTCTACACGGCGTTTACCGACCGGCCCAAGCACCTGGACCCGGTCCAGTCCTACACCGAGGACGAGATCACCTTCACCGCCCAGATCTACGAGCCGCCGCTCCAGTACCACTATCTGAAGCGGCCCTACGCCCTGATTCCGGCCACGGTCGAGGCGGTGCCCGAACCCCGCTACCTGGACGCGGCCGGCCGGCCCCTGGCGGCGGACGCCCCGGCGGAGCAGGTGGCCCAGAGCGTCTATGAATTGCGCCTCAAGCCGGGCATCCGCTTCCAGCCCCACCCGGCCTTCGCCGTGGACGCGGCGGGCAATCCCCGCTACGACCGGCTGGACCGGGCGGCCCTGGCGGGTATCAACGGCATCGCCGATTTCGCCCACACCGGCACCCGGGAACTGACCGCCGACGACTACATCTACGAGATCAAGCGCCTCGCCCACCCCCATTTGCATTCGCCGATCTTCGGCATGATGAGCGAGCTGATCGTCGGCCTCAAAGACCTGGGCGCCCGGCTTCAGGAGGACGCCAAGGCCCTGCCCCCCGGGGGCTGGCTCGACCTGGACCGCTACGACCTGCCCGGGGCGGAAAAGGTCGATGCCCACACCTGGCGCATCCACATCAAGGGTAAGTACCCCCAGTTCGCCTACTGGCTGGCCATGCCCTTCTTCGCCCCGGTGCCCCGGGAGGTGGACCGCTTCTACAGCCAGCCGGGCATGGCCGAGAAGAACCTGATCCTGGATTGGTGGCCGGTGGGCACCGGCCCCTTCATGCTCTCCGAGAACGACCCGAACCGGCGCATGGTGCTGTCGCGCAACCCCAATTTCCGGGGCGAGACCTACCCCTGCGAAGGCGAGGCGGGGGACCGTCAGGCCGGGCTGCTGGCCGATTGCGGCAAGGTCCTGCCGCTCATCGACCAGGCCGTGTTCACCCGGGAGAAGGAAAGCATTCCCTACTGGAACAAGTTCCTCCAGGGCTACTACGACGCCTCGGGCATCGCCTCCGACAACTTCGATCAGGCGGTGCGCCTGGGCGGCAGCGGCGAGGCCACCCTCACCGACGAGATGCGCGCCCAGGGCATCCGTCTGCTCGCCGGGGTGCGCGCTTCCACCTTCTACATGGGCTTCAACCTCCGGGACCCGGTGGTGGGCGGCCTCACCGACGCTGGCCGCAAGCTGCGCCAGGCGGTGTCGATCGCCATCGACCAGGAGGAGTTCATCTCCATCTTCCTCAACGGCCGCGGCGTGCCCGCCATGGGGCCCCTGCCGCCGGGCATCTTCGGCTACGAGGACGGCAAGGCCGGCATCAATCCCCGGGTCTACGACTGGGTCGCGGACCCGGCCAAACCGGAGGGTGGCGAGGCCCGGCGCAAGTCGGTGACTGAGGCCAAGCGCCTGCTGGCCGAGGCCGGCTGGCCCAACGGGCGCAACGCCAAGACCGGCGAGCCCCTGGTGCTCAACCTGGACACCACCTCCGGGGGCATGGGCGACAAGGCCCGGCTCGACTGGCTGACCCGCCAGTTCGCCAAGATCGACGTGCAGTTGGTGATCCGCTCCACCGACTTCAACCGCTTCCAGGACAAGGTGCTGCGTGGTGCGGTGCAGATGTACTTCCTCGGCTGGAACGCCGACTATCCGGACCCGGAAAATTTCTTCTTCCTGCTCCACGGCAAGGAAGCCAAGGCGGTCAGCCAGGGCGAGAACGCCTCCAACTACATCAACCCCGAGTTCGACCGGCTGTTCGAGCGCATGAAGAACATGGAGAACACCCCGGAGCGGCTGGCCATCATCCGGCGCATGCTCGCCATCCTCCAGGACGACGCGCCCTGGGTGTTCTCCTTCTACCCCAAGAGCTACACCTTGAGCCACGCCTGGCTGAGCAACCGCAAGCCCATGGAAGTGGGCAACAACGCCCTCAAGTACCAGCGCATCGACCCGGTGCTGCGCGAGCGCAGGCGGGCCGAGTGGAACCGGCCGGTTTTGTGGCCCCTGCTGGTGGGCATCCTGCTCGTCGCCGCCCTGGTGGTGCCGGCGTTGCGCCAGGCCCGGCGCCGGGCACCGTGAGGCGGCGGCCGTGTTCATCGCCAAGACCGTCCTGCTCTTTCTCGTCACCGCCGTGGCCGAGATCGTCGGTTGCTACCTGCCCTGGCTGTGGCTGCGCCAGGGCGCCCCGGCCTGGCTGCTGCTGCCGGCGGCGGCCTCCCTGGCCCTGTTCGCCTGGCTCTTGACCCTGCACCCCGCCGCCAGCGGCCGCATCTACGCGGCCTACGGCGGCGTCTACGTGGCGGTAGCCCTGGCCTGGCTGTGGGGCGTGGACGGGGTGCGGCCGACCCGCTGGGACCTGCTCGGCGGGGCCGTCACCCTTGCGGGCATGGCCATCATCATGTTCGCCCCCCGGGAGGGTTGAGGGCGGCGGGGCAGGGGGAGGAAGAGGCCCAGGCCGGGCTCAGGCGTCCAGCCAGTCGATGATCGGCTGCCACTGTTCCAGGTCCCGTTCCACCTTGGCCGGGGCCAGGTCGAACAGGGTGGCGCCCTGGGCAGCGGCCTGGACGTAGAGCTGGGTGTCGCGCAGGAAGGCGAGCACCGGCAGGTCGTAGGCGGAAAAGAAGCGTTCCAGCTCGCCGGCGGCCCGGGTGCGGGCGTCCACCCGCATGCCCACCACGCCGAACTTGACCTGGCCCTTGCGCACCGCCTTTTCGGCCTGGAGCACTTCCAGGAAGCGCCGGGTGGCGAGGATGTCGAATAACGAGGGTTGCACCGGCACTAGCACGTGGGTGGCGGCCTTGAGGGCCTTGTCCAGGGGCTTGCCGTGGAAGCCGGCGGGGGAATCGAGCACCGCGTGGGTGGTGCCCCGGGGCGGTTTGGCCGGGGCGCCGGGGGCCAGGTCCCAGGTGGCGATCGGCGCCAGGAAGCCCGGCCGCAGGGCCAGCCATTCCCGGGACGACTGCTGCACGTCCAGATCGCCGAGCATGACGGCGTGGCCCCGGCGGGCCAGGTAGCCGGCCAGGTTGGTGGCCAGGGTGCTCTTGCCTGCGCCCCCCTTGGGGTTGGCAACCAGGACCGCGGTCATCGTCGTTCTCCCGTGTGCGTGGATGGCGAAAAGCCCCGATTCTCGCATTTTCTCACCGCGTTTCACCGGGCATCGCGCCGGGGTTCGGCATGGGAGCGGAGCTTGGCAGCGTCTGCGGCCCACGCCGAATCCCACCGGGGGGCCAACCATTGCTATAGTCCGGCCATGTTCGCCTACCTGGTCCGCCGCCTCGCCTATGCCGTGCCCATCCTGCTCGGGGTGAACCTGCTCACCTTCGCCCTGTTCTTCGTGGTGAACACTCCGGACGACATGGCGCGCATGCAATTGGGGGTGAAGCGGGTGACGGCGGAGGCCATCGCCAAGTGGAAGGCGGAGCGGGGCTACGACAAACCCCTGTTCTTCAACGGGGCGGCCGACGGCACGGCCAAGCTCACTGACACCATCTTCTATGCCAAGTCGGCGCGCATGTTCGTCGGCGACTTCGGCGCCGCCGAGGACGGCCGGGACATTGCCCGGGAGATCGCCACCCGCATCGGCCCGTCCACCGCCCTGGCCGTGCCCACCTTCATCGTGGGCCTGCTGGTCACCGTTTCGGCGGCGCTGCTGCTGGCCTTCGTGCGCGGCACCCGGCTCGATTTCTGGGGCGTGGTGGCCTGCGTGGCGGCCATGTCCGTCTCGGGCCTGTTCTACATCATTTTCGGCCAGTGGCTGTTTTCCAAGGCGCTGCGGCTGGTGCCGATCTCGGGCTATGCCGACGGGCTGTCGGCCTTCAAGTTCCTGGTGCTGCCGGTGGCCATCGGCGTGGTCGCCGGGCTGGGCTCGTCGATCCGCTGGTACCGCACCCTGTTCATCGAGGAAATCGGCAAGGATTACGTGCGCACTGCCCGGGCCAAGGGCCTGGGGGAGGGCACGGTGCTGTTCCGCCACGTGCTCAAGAACGCCATGATCCCCATCCTCACCGGGGTGGTGGTGGTGATTCCCCAGCTGTTCCTCGGCAGTCTGCTGATGGAATCCTTCTTCGGCATCCCTGGCCTGGGCAGCTACACCATCGACGCCATCAACGCCCAGGACTTCTCGGTGGTGCGCGCCATGGTCTTCATCGGCTCGGTGCTGTACATCGCCGGGCTGATTCTCACCGACCTGTCCTACACCCTGGTGGACCCCCGGGTCCGCTTCGACTGACGTTTCCGCCGCCATGCCCTTCCAGCCCGTCCTGCTCTGGTCCGACGCCGTACTGTGGCTGCTCGTCGGCCTCTTGGCGACCCTGGCCGTGGTCTCGCGCCGCGCGCCGCCCCTGGCGGCGGCCTGGCGCAAGGTGGGGACGAGCCGTGTCGGCATGGCGGCGGCCACCCTGCTGGCGGTGTTCGCCCTGATCGGCCTGGCCGATTCCTTGCACTACCGGTTGGCCCTGCCGGCCGAGCCGGGTAAGCCAGCGGCCTACGGGGTGGAAGTGCTGTCGGTGCTCGACGGCGCCCTGTCCGGCCTGCGCGGGCGCAATGAAAAGACCTATTCGGCGCCCCTCGCCACCCAGTCCTACGCCATGGAAACCGCCATCCTGGCGAACGGCGGCCAGCAGCGGGATTTTCCGCCGCTGCGCTATGGCGGCGCCCAGCTCAAGCCCGGTGATAGCTGGATGGCCGACGTGACGATGCGCGGAATCAGCGGGGTGGTGGCTGGAGGTCTGCTCTGGTGGCTGATCTCCACGGTGCTGCTGTGGAACGCGAGGCGTGGCGCGGCGCCTGGCGATGCCATCGCGCAGATCGAGCCCTGGCGCGGCGTTCGGGCCATCTTCATGAAACGTCCCCCGGGCAGTTTCGCCTGGGACGCGGTGCTGGCGACCCTGCTGGTGGTGTGCCTGATCGCCGGCAAGCTCACCGCCCTGTCGGCGGGCTACCACGTCTTCGGCACCGACAAGGTGGGCCAGGACGTGCTCTACCAGGTGCTCAAGAGCGTGCGCACGGCCCTGGTGATCGGCCTGGTGACGACCCTGGTGACCCTGCCCCTGGGCATCCTGCTCGGCATCGCCGCCGGCTACTTCGGCGGCTGGATCGACGACGTCATCCAGTACCTGTACACCGTGCTCAACTCGATCCCCGGGGTGCTGCTGATCGCCGCCGCAGTGTTGATGATGCAGGTGGTGATCGACACCCATCCCGAGTGGTTCGCCACCGCCGCCGAACGGGCCGACCTGCGCCTCTTGGCCCTGTGCTTCATCCTCGGCGTCACCAGTTGGACCGGCCTGGCCCGGCTGCTGCGCGGCGAGGCCCTCAAGCTGCGCGAACTCGATTACGTCCAGGCCGCCCAAGCCTTCGGCGTGGCCCCGTTCACCATCCTGCTGCGCCACATCCTGCCCAACGTCCTGCACATCGTCATCATCACCCTGGTGATGGATTTCTCCGGCCTGGTGCTGTCCGAGGCGGTGCTCTCCTACGTGGGCATCGGCGTCGATCCCACCACCATCAGCTTCGGCACCATGATCAACAACGCCCGCATGGAACTGGCCAGGGAGCCGGTGGTGTGGTGGTCCCTGGTGGCCGCCTTCGCCTTCATGTTCGCCCTGGTGCTGGCCGCCAACCTGTTCGCCGACGCCGTCCAGGCGGCCTTCGATCCGCGCCGGAGCGCCCAATGAGCGCCGCTCTCATCTCCGCCGCCCCTGCCGACACCCTGTGCGTGCGCGACCTGTCGGTGGGCTTTGCCACCGCCGGACGGGTGCTCACCGCCGTCGATGGCGTTTCCTTCGACCTGGTGCCCGGCGAAACCCTGGCCCTGCTCGGCGAATCGGGTTGCGGCAAGTCGGCCACCGCCCTGGCCCTGCTGCGCCTGCTGCCCGACGCCGGGCGCATCCTCGGCGGCCGGGCCGAGCTTGGCGGCGACGACCTGCTCGCCCTGCCGCCGGCGCGCCTGCGCGACGTGCGCGGCAACCGGCTGGCGATGATCTTCCAGGAGCCGGCCACCAGCCTCAACCCGGTGCTCACCGTGGGGCAGCAGATCGGCGAGGTGCTGGCCCGCCACCTGGGCCTGGCCGGCGAGGCCGCCCGGGCGCGTAGCGAGGCCCTGCTGCGCCAGGTGGGCATCGCCGACCCGGCGGCGCGGCTGGCGGCCTATCCCTTCCAGCTCTCCGGCGGCATGAAGCAGCGGGTGATGATCGCCATCGCCCTGGCCGCCGAGCCGCGCTTTTTGCTCGCCGACGAGCCGACCACCGCCCTGGACGTGACCATCCAGGCCCAGATCCTGGCTCTGCTGCGCGACCTCCAGGCACAGCGCGGCATGGGCATGCTGCTCATCACCCACGACCTGGGCGTGGTGGCCGAGGCAGCCCACCGGGTGGGGGTGATGTACGCCGGCCAGTTGATCGAAACCGGCCGGCGCGACGATTTCTTCCGCCGTCCGGCCCATCCCTACACCCAGGCCCTGTTCGCCGCCCTGCCCGACGTGGCCCGGCGCGGCCGCCGCCTGCTCGCCTTGCCGGGCCAGGTGCCGACCTTGGCGCGCATGCCCGAGGGCTGCCGCTTCGCCCCGCGCTGCCCCAAGGCCTTCGCCCGTTGCGGCAGCGAGGCACCTGCCTGGTGGCCGGTGCTCGGGGCGGAGGAGGGCGGCCAGCAGGTACGCTGCCATCTCTACGATCCGGCGGAGGCGGCGCGCTATCGGGAGGCTTTCCCGCCGGCGCCCGAGCCCGCCGTGGCGGGTTGCGGCACAGATGCTACGGCGATGGTTACGGCCGGGCTGGATGCGGCAACGCCGGCGGCCTCGGATGCTCCGGGGGCTGCCCCCCTGCTCGACGTGCAGGACCTGCAAGTCCATTTCCCCATCCGTCGCGGCCTGTTCAAGCGCACCGTGGGCTGGGTGAAGGCGGTGGATGGCGTCTCCCTGCATCTGGAGCGGGGGCGCACTCTGGCCCTGGTGGGGGAATCGGGCTGCGGCAAGACCACCGTGGGCAAGGGCATCCTGCGCCTGCTGCGCCCCACCCGGGGCGGGGTGGCCCTGGCCGGCCGGCCGGTGCCGGACCACGGGCGCCAGGCCCTGGCGCCTTTTCGCCGGCAGATGCAGATGGTGTTTCAGGACCCCTTCGCCTCCCTCAATCCGCGCCTCACCGTGGGCGCCATCCTGCTCGAAGGCATGACCGCCCTGGGGCTGCCCGGGGGCAAGCCCGGCGCGGCCGAGCGGGAGGCGGCGGTGGCCGCCCTGCTCGACCAGGTGGGATTGCCGGCGGAGGCGGCGTACCGCTATCCCCACGAATTCTCCGGCGGCCAGCGCCAGCGCATCGCCATCGCCCGGGCCCTGGCGGTGCAGCCCGACCTGCTGGTCTGCGACGAGCCGACCTCGGCCCTGGACGTGTCGGTGCAGGCCCAGATTCTTAACCTGCTGGCGGAGTTGCAGGAACGCCTCGGCCTCGCTTACCTGTTCATCACCCACAACTTCGCCGTGGTCGAATACCTGGCCCACGAAGTGGCGGTGATGTATCTGGGGCGCATCGTCGAGCGGGGCACGGTGGACGAGGTGCTGCGCGACCCGCGCCATCCCTACACCCGCACCCTGCTGGCGGCGGTGCCGCGCATCGCCGCAGCGGGCGAGGGTGCCGTGGGCAACGTTGCCTCCCCCGGGGAGACGCCGTCCCCCGCCAATCCCCCCGCCGGCTGCCACTTCCAGCCGCGCTGCCCAGAGGCGGACGCCGCGTGCCGGGCCCGCTATCCGGAGGAAACCCGGCTGTCCCCCACCCGGGTGGTGCACTGCCACCGCTGGGCTGGCAAGGATGTACCGCCGATGCCGGATAAATAGGCCAGGGCGTTTTTTTCCTGGCGGAAGGGGCCGCTACGGTCTACAGTCGTTTCAAGGTTTGTTGCGACGATTACCGTGTCGTCGCCTCCGCAACGGCTGCCTTGATGATGGCAAGGTCCGGCCCGAACCGGCTGCGGCTTCACGGCATTCTCGCCTGGACGGAGGCTGATAAGCCCCTGGCGAAAAGGCAAAAGGCGCGTGTTGAACGCGCCTTTTGCTTTTGTGGGGTTGGGAGAACCGGATCAGTCGTTGCGGGCCAACTGGATGGTGAGGGTCTGGCCAGGCTTGATGCTTTGGGCCGAGACCTTGTTCCAGCGTTGCAGATCGCTCTGGTCCACCTTGAAGTGCTTGGCGATGGAGGCCAGGGTGTCGCCGCGGCGGATGGTGTAGCGGGTGATCTTGGGCGCGCTGGCCTTGGCCTGGGCCGTCTTGCCCCCCTTGCCCTCGGCCTTCACCACCACGGTGGCGGCGCCCTTGCCCGGCTTTTCCTGGGCACGCTCAGGAGCAGCCTTGGACGACAAGGTGAGGGTGGTGCCCAGGGCCACCTTGTCGCCCTTCAGGCCGTTGAGCTTCTTCAACTCGGCCAGGGGCACGTCGTAGCGCTTGGCGATGGAGAACAGGGTCTCGCCCTTGCCCACCTTGTGGCTGCGCGGCGCGGCGGCAACCGCCGCCGGGGTGGAGGCGGACGTAGTGGCAGAGGCACTTGCCGGCGCGGGGACGGCGGGCACCGGGGCCGTCATTTCCGGCAGGGCCGCCAGGGTGGCTCCGGTGCGCACCGGCACCAGCAGCACGGCGCCGTTGGGCACCTTGGCCTTGGGGGCGTAGCCGTTGATGGTCTTGATCTCCACCACCGACAGGCCGTACTGCATCGCCACCTTTTCCAGCTTCTCGCTGCGTTGCAGGACGTGGGTGCCCCAGGATGAGAGGGGCTTGTCGTGGGATTCCAGATTGCTCAGGAAGGTCTCCACCTTGTCCGAGGGGATCACCAGGTGGGCCTCGCCCTTGATCACCGGCCGGTTGTGGGCCGGGTTGAGGGCGACGAATTCCTGCACCGGCATTTCCGCCAGCTTGGCCGCCACCTTGACGTCGATGTCGGCGGGCTTGGGCACGGTGGCGAAGTAGGGAGTGTTGGGCAGGGGGGGAATGTCCAGCTGGGCCAGCAGGCGTGGGCTGGAGAAGATGTTCTTCAAGGCCTGCAGCTTGGGGACGTAGTTACGCGTCTCCGCCGGCATGGTCAGGTTCTCGTAGTCGGTAGGCAGGCCCTTGGCGCGGTTCTTGGCCATGGCGCGCTGCACGGCGCCTTCGCCCCAGTTGTAGGAGGCAAGGGCCAGGTGCCAGTCGCCCTGCATCTCGTAGAGGTTTTGCAGGTAGTCCAGGGCGGCGCCGGTGGAGGCGACGATGTCGCGGCGCTTGTCCACCCACCAGTTCTGTTCCAGCTTGTAGCTTTTGCCGGTGGAGGGGATGAACTGCCACAGGCCCACGGCGTGGCTGCGCGAGTAGGCCATGGGGTTGTAGGCGCTTTCCACCATGGGCAGGAAGGCCAGCTCGGTGGGCAGGCCGCGGCGCTCGATCTCTTCGACGATGTAGTGCAGATAGCGGCGGCTACGCTCCACCATGCGGCGCAGATAATCCGGCCGGTTCATGTACCAGGTCTGGTTCTGCTCCACCTGGTCGTTGCTCAGGGTGGGCATGGCGTAGCCGTTGCGGATGCGCTCCCAGAGATCGTTGGGGGATTCGGTCAGGTCGATGGTGCGGGGCAGCACCGTCGGCGCGGCCACTTCGCGGACCTGGAGGCCGTTTTCGTTGGCGTTGCCGGCTTCGCCGCCGGACGGGGCTGCCGCCTGGGGTGCGCCGGTGGGCACTGCCACGGCCCAGGCGGCCGGAGCGGCGGGGCGCTCGGGGGCTTCCGCTGGGGCGGGGGAGGAGTAGCCGTTGAGGGAGGGGGCGAAGGAGAGGCGGAGGGGGACGTCGCCGGCGGTGGTCTGGGCCCCTGCGGGGGCGGCCAGGGCGCAGCCGAATAGGAGGGAAAGGAGATAGGGATGTGGGATGTTCCGCATCGGAGATTCTCGCTGAGTGGTCCCCGTGCCCCGAGGGGTACGGAGGGGCCCACCCCCGCGTCGCTCGCCGGGGCACGCCGTATCAATCGTCACAGGTCACCGGCCTGCGCTTGTTGGGGCGCTGCCGGGCCGTCCGGATCGGACGTCACAAAACTGCAGAATTATAAAAGGCTTCGGCCCGATAAACCTGACGCAGCCGAAGCCCGGGTCAGGCCGGCAATGGAGCGTCCGGCTCCAGGGCTTGCCAGATGGCGCCCAGGGCGGCAGCGGCCCCGTGCTTGACCGGGTAGTCCACCAGGGGGCTGAGGGGCGTCTGGCCCGGGTTGATCTCCACCGTCGGGATGCCGTTGGCCAGGGCCCACAGGACAGGCTCGGCGATGTAGGGGAAAACGCTGGAGGTGCCGATCGACAGCACCAGATCGAAGCCTTCGTCCATGGCGTCGGCCAGGGTGGTCATGGCCTTGATCGGCAGGGCCTCGCCGAACAGCACCACGTCCGGCCGCAGGGCCGAGAAGCAGCGCGGGCAACTGGGCGGGATGGCCAGGTCTTCGTAGCTGGGTACGCTGGCCCGGTAGCTGCAACGCACGCAGCGCAGCCGGTGCAGGGTACCGTGGACTTCGACCAGGTTGCGGGTACCGGCATCCCGATGGAAGCCGTCGATGTTCTGGGTGAACACCAGCAGATAGGGCAGCTTGCGCTCCAGGGCGGCCAGCACGCGATGGGCCGGGTTGGGGGCGGCCTGGCGGCAGGTGCGCTCGATCTGGATCAGGTATTTCCAGGTGATTTCCGGACGGCGGGCGAGCATGTCGCCGGACAGGGCGTCCTCGATGGGCATGCCGTCGCTGGTCAGCTCCCCTTCGTAGAGTCCGCCTACGCCGCGGTAGGTGGGCAGGCCCGAGTCGGCGGAGATGCCGGCACCGGTGATCGCCAGAACCCGGCGCGAGGTGCGCAGTAGGGCAGCAATCTGGGCGATCTGCTCGTCGGACGGGGAAGGGGAATGGGACATCGTGGAACCCCGCGTGAATCATTTCGCCACCCCGGCCGAATCGTGGCCAAAGTTGCAGAAACGAGGGCGAAAAGCAAAAAACCGGCACTAGGCCGGTTTTTCGTATTTTTTGGCGGAGCGGACGGGACTCGAACCCGCGACCCCCGGCGTGACAGGCCGGTATTCTAACCAACTGAACTACCGCTCCGCGCGGTAACTGCTATTTCCGATTTTCTCGGAAACCAGTGATTGCCACTGGCAACCACCTAGTGTAGGTGGCGTCCCCACGGGGATTCGAACCCCGGTTATCGCCGTGAAAGGGCGGTGTCCTAGGCCTCTAGACGATGGGGACCCGTTCTTCAGTTTTGGTGGAGGTACGCGGGATCGAACCGCGGACCTCTTGCATGCCATGCAAGCGCTCTCCCAGCTGAGCTATACCCCCAACCGATGGATCGAGATATTAGAGAAGTTTCCTTCGCTTGTAAAGAGGGTTTTGCAAAAAAACTGCTTTTCCCTGCTTTTTCTCGATTCAATCTTTAAAAGAACAAGCTTTCTCATCCGAAAACGTTTTGGCTGGAACGTTTCGAGGAGAAAAAACCGGCCGAAGCCGGTTTTGGTGTTGCTGGCGGAGCGGACGGGACTCGAACCCGCGACCCCCGGCGTGACAGGCCGGTATT
>NZ_DAISLS010000023.1:0-15402 GCF_036820405.1 Oryzomicrobium sp. | reverse complement strand
TGCCGCCGTCCGCAAGCAGCAGGCCAATCTCGGCGATCCGCCCGAGCAGGTCTTTCAAGGCCAGGTGGCCGTCCGGACTGACGCAGCTGATCCGGGCTACGTAGCCTGCCGATAGCCCTTCTTCTACCTCTGCCGATACCGGCAGCAGCGCGTCGCTGCCTAGACCTAATACCTTCAACTCCAGTAGGCGGTTCGACTGCAAAAACGCGCTGGCGTAGGTCGAGAGAAGATCGGTGATCGAGGCGACAGCCATGGGATCGGACCAGAATGGAAGAGAGGAAGCGCCGGCCTGCACGCGCAGGCCGGCTGGGAACATCGCTTAGGCGATGGTCTTGTTGGCGGTGAGGTCCCAACCGGCGCTGACGTTGCCGCCACCGGCGCCGTCGGCCCGCTTCTGCTGGGTGTAGATCCACTTGATCTTGCCGTAGCTGAAGCTGACCGCTTCGTTGGGGAAGCCTTCGGCGGAGGTGCCGTGGGACTCGACCTTGGAGATGAGCACCTGCTCCAGCTTGACCTCCATGTACTTGACCTTGTCGCCACCGGCACGGCACAGCTCCAGGGTCACATCGTTGATGTGCTTGCCGGTGCAGCAGGCTTCGTAGATCTTGGGGCTGGCCTTGTCCAGGAGGTGGACGATGTTGAAGGTGCCGTGATTGACGCGCTCGGCGGTGGCGCCGCCGGCGGAGCTGGCGGTAGCGGAGGCGGGCTGGTCCATCTTGTGATCGAAGTGGGCGATCTCGATCCAGTCCTTGTGCTTGTCGTCGGTGCTTTCGCCGGGAATGCCGTCGATTTTCAGAAACGCATCAAAAGCCATGAAATGCTCCTTACAGGGTTAAGAAAGCTCAGACTGGTGGGTCTCAGCGAGCGGGCTTGGGCAACTCCGCCACCAGACGCAGCGAGATGGTGAGTTCGTCCAACTGGAAATGGGGACGCAGGAAGGCGGCGGCACGGTAGACACCGGGCTTGCCAGGGACTTCGACGACGTCCACATGGGCTTCCCGCAGGGGGTACTTGGCCTTCGCTTCTTGGGATGCCGAGTCGTCGAGGAGGACGTACTGGGCCAGCCAGGTGTTGAGGAAGTCCTGAACGTTCTGGCGGGAAGCGAAGCTGCCGATCTTGTCGCGCATGATCGACTTCATGTAATGCGCGATGCGGGAAGCGGAGAAGATGTAGGGGAGCTGGGTCGACAAGCGGGCGTTGGCGTTGGCCGCGTCGGTGTTGTAGGTCTTGGCCTTCTGGGTGGATTGGCCGCCGAAGAACGCCGCGTAGTCGGTGTTCTTGCAGTGGACCAGGGAGATGAAGCCCAGGTCGGACAGGAGCTTTTCGCTGCGGTCGGTGATCGCCACCTCGGTGGGGCACTTGAGGGCGATTTCGCCGTCGTCGGTGCGGAAGGTGTGGGTGGGCAGCCCTTCGACCAGGCCACCTCCTTCGACGCCGCGGATGGCGGCCAGCCAGCCGTACTTGGCGAAGGCATCGGTCAGTCGTGAGGCGAAGGCATAGGCCGCGTTGGTCCACAGGTACTTGCCGTGGTCGGAACCGTCGGTGTTTTCCTCGAAGTTGAATTCTTCCACCGGCACCGTGTCACGCCCGTAGGGCAAGCGGCCCAGGACGTGGGGCAGGACGAGACCGACGTAGCGGGAATCGTCCGACTCGCGGAAGGATTTCCACTTGGCGTATTCGACGGTGTCGAAGATCTTGGCCAGATCGCGAGGCTTGCCGATGTCGGTGAAGCTCTCGAGACCGAACAGCCCGGCCGATGCGGCGGTGATGAAGGGGGCATGGGCCGAGGCCGCCACGTGGGACATTTCTTCCAGGAGGTAGAAGTCCTCGGGGTGGCGGGTGAACTCGTAGTCGCCGACCAGGGCGGCATAGGGAGCGCCGCCGAAGGTGCCGTACTCTTCCTCGTAGATCTTCTTGAACAGGGCGCTTTGGTCGAATTCGGGTGCCGCCTTGAGGTCTTTCACCAGATCCTTCTTGCTGGCGTTCATGACCTTGATCTTGAGGTTGGTGCCGGTCTCGGACTGCATCACCAGGTATTTCAGCCCGCGCCAGGAAGCCTCGAGCTTCTGGAAATCCGGGTGGTGCATGATGGTGTTGACCTGGTCCGACAGCAGCTGGTCGAGCTCGGCGATGCGCAGGTCGATGCTGGCCGACAGGTCGGAGGAAACCGTGACCGTGCCCTTGAGGACCTGGTCCACCAGTTCGGAGATCAGGTTGCGGGTGTGGGTTTTCTCGCTATCGCTGGAGGCGACGCGGCTCTGCTCGATGATGCTGTCGAGCAGCCCGGGTGCGGCGGCCTCGGCGACGGCGGCCTCGGGCGCTTGGACTTGGGCTTCGGACATGGGCGCTTACTCCTGTTCCGGCCCGCGGCCGGCGTTGATCTGCTTGAGTTTTTCGGTATCCCGCACGATCTCGTCGAGCAGCTCTTCGAGCTTGTCGTTGCCGATCAGCTTGTTGCGTAGGTCGGACAGCTTGGAGCGCACCTCGAGCAGCTGGCGCAGGGGTTCGACCTGCTTCACCACGTTCTGGGGCTCGAAGTCTTCGAGCTTCTGGAAATTCAGTTCGACGGAAAGCTGACTGCCGTCGTTCTTGAGCTTGTTGTCCACCCGGGAGGCGATGCGCGGCGCCATGCCCTTGAGGACGTCGTCGAAGTTGTCCCGGTCGACGGCGACGAACTTGCGGTCCTTGACCTTGGGCAGCGGGTCCTTCGGGTTGCCCGAGTAGTCCCCCAGCACCCCGAGAACGAAGGGCAGTTCCTTGGTCTCGATGGCGTCGCCGATCTCCACGTCGTAGGTGATCTGGACCCGTGGCGGGCGAACCCGGGACAGCTTCTTCTGCGTGCTTTCCTTAGCCATTGCTTCACCTCTTCCTTGTCAATGCGTTGCGATCGCGCCTCAGGCGGCGCTCAATTTCTTGCCCACCTCGGCCAGCAGGTCGGCAACGATGCTCAGGGGCTGGCGTGGGTCCGACAGCACCCGTCCGAGGGCAAAGGCCGTTTCGGCGTACTCGGGATGGCCGCGCCACAATTCGTTCTCGCGCCCCAGGTCGAGGGCGCTCTCGCTGCCGTTGCTGCCATGCCCGTCAAAGACGTAGTCGAGCTTGCGCGGCATGCGGCCGAAGGAAACCGAAAGCCCGGGATTGGCGGAGCCGGCATGGAGGAAGTAGCTGCCGGTCCAGGGTTTCTTGCCCCACAGGGCGGTGAGCAGGGTCAGCCAGGTGCTGGCGTAGAGCGCCCCCTCCCCCTTGCCGGCCGGAAGCGGCAAGGCGATTTCCTGGATCACTCCGGGGTTTTCGTACCGGCGCAGGAAGGCCAGGTAGAAGGCGATGTTGAGCAGGGCCTGCTGCAAGGAGGGAATCCCGGCAGCGACGAGAAAGCTTTCCAGTTCGGCGACGGTGTGGCTGCCGAGAAAGCGCTGCACCAGCCCGCGGGCCAGCACCCGGTCGGCATCGCTGCGAGCCTCCGCCGGGCAGTTGGCGTGCAGGAACTCGCGGCAGGAAACGGCTTCGACCGAGTTGTCGATGGCGTTGCCGATCTGGGCGTGCAGACCGTCGAAGAAGACTTCGAGGGAAATCGGCACCAGGCTGGCTTCGGCCGAGATGTCGTCGACCGGACGGATCACCCCGGCCACGAAGGGATAGCGCCGGCCGGACAGGTCGCGGCTGGCTTGCCACCCCCCGTAGAAGACCCAGCGCCGGTCGCCGGAGGTGTAGTAGAAATCGGTGCGCGACGCCGCGTCGTAGCGGTCTTCCCAGCCGAGGACCGCCGACATTTGCTCCAGGGCCGTCTGTACCAGGGCATCGAATTCGCCAACCACGGGATGGGCTGCGTTGTGGCGCACGAAATCGGCGCGGTTGGGCAGCTTGCCGATCATGGCGTAGGAGCCTGGATCGCTGGCGGGACGGCTAATGAAGGGAAGGACCATCGTCGTTCTGTCTGAAAGTTATTGGGTGACCCGCTCGGGCAGGGTCAGCCGGCGCAGACTGGCCAGGGCCAGGGGATTGGTGCCGCTGACGGGATGGAAGTTGAAGCGCACGGTCGTGTCGTCCTTGGCCGAAACCTTCCACTGCAACTGCCCGCCCTGGCCGCTGGCATCGGTCGCCCGGGCCATGGTGAGCAGGCGCATCAGCCCCATGCGGCCGGGGAAATTGGCCACCTCGGTATTGGCGCCGGCGTTGGAGATCACCTGCAACCGCGCGCCCTGGACATTGCCGCTGCCAGGCCAGGAGAAGGTGATCCAGGTCTGGGGGCCGTTGCGGTAGCGCAGGGGCTGGCCGTCGATTTCGAGGACGATCTCGCTGAGTCCGGAAGTCGGCACCGGCTGGAGTTCGAACTTGGCGTTGTCCCCTTCCTGCAAGCTGGCGCTGGCGCTCATCAGCTTGCCGGCGCCGGAGAGGAAGTTCGGGTTGAAGCGCAGCCCCAGGTTGGCCCAGGTACGGGGCACCAGGGTTTCGCCGCGCAGCACGGCCAGGGAGCCGATCTGCTGGCTGACGAAGCGGCTCAGCAGGCCTTCGCCGGGCTTGAAAAACTTGCCCATTTCGGCCATCGACGCTTCATTGCTGTTGTCAGCAAAGGGGTATTTGCGCGACAGGCTGGACCAGGCACCGTAGACCTGGGCGCTCCAGGCCCGGTTGATCTCTTTCTCGGTGGGCGGCAGCAGGGCAGCGTAGCTGTTGATCAGTGGCCGGACGAGTAGGGGGCGCAGGTATTCGCGGGTTTCCTCCCCGGCGGAACCGAGGATGGACACGTCCACCACCTGGAGACTGTCGGCCAGTTCGGAACCGGTACCCGACAGGGTCTGCTGCATCAGTTGCCGGGTGCCCACACCCTGTTCGTCCGAGGCGGCGATGGTGGCGAGGCGCAGTCGCAACTTGGCGAGATGGGACAGGTAGTCGGCCAGCAGGGGGCCCGGCGCCTCCCCGGAACCACCCAGGGTCGACAGCAGGGCGAACTGGCCGCCGACCTCGCCGTAACGATTGCCCTCGCCGGCGGATTCACCACCGCGCCCGTTGATGAAACGGTCGGCCTTTTCGATCACCGTGCTCTTGGCGGATTCCAGGCGCTTGGACAGTTCGGAAGGCGCATCCCAGGATGTCTCGGCGGCCGCCTTGGCGATGATGGTGCGCAGCGGGGATTTCTGCGGGTCGCCGAGCCGACCCATGACGGCATGCGCTTCCTCGAGGCTGTCGAACTCCTTGACTGAAATGCCCTGGAGGAATTTCTTCCATTCGACGGCATAGTCGGCCTGGTACATGGCCTGCAAGGCTTGGCGGTTGCGCTCCACGTCGCCGTCCCGGCTCAGGTCGTCAGCCAGGCTGGAGGCAAGGACCCAGTCGTCGCCTTTGACCTCGCCCCGGCTCGCCTCGGCAATGGCGTTGCGGAAGTACTTGTCCCACGCCTCGCGGGTGAAGCTGCCGGGCACGGCGTAGCTGGCGGTGAACAGCTCGACGTCCTTGTTGTTGAGCACGCGGGCCAGGGTCATGGCCTGGAACTGGGTGTTGCCGCGGGCCTTCAGCTCGTTGTAGACCCGCTCCTTGGCGGAGAGGCGCTTGAGGGCGCTGCGCAGGATTTGCCGCGAATCGTCCACTGCCTCCTGGCGGTTATCGATCAGGGGCAGATCCGGTTCGTTGATCTGGGACAGGTAGAAGCCCACCACCCGCTCGGCCAGGCGAGCCGTCTCGCCATCGAGTTGGCCACCGTTGCGTGATTCAAGCCACGAACGCCAGTAGCGTGGCAGTTGGTCGGACAGGTGGCCGACCTCCATGCGCTCCTTGTTATGCAGCATCAGATAGGTCTTGAGCGCGTTGTAGCCCTCCTCGAGGCGCTTTTGCTCCACGGCGGAACGCTCTCCCGCGGCGGGTGCCGCCTGGGGCGCCGTTTCCCGCCGCTCGAGCAGCGCCAACGCCTCTCGGGCGTCCCGGGGACGGCCAGCCGGGGCCTGGCCCACGGTGGCCGCCACCCGCTGAATTCCTTCGGGGGCCAGCAGGGCGTTGCCGGCTTGATGCGCGGCGGCGGGCGAAGACAAGGAAGCCAGACGGGCTTCGAGGCCCGCTGCCACCGGTTGCAGCATCAGGCGCTTGAGCGCGGCGAAATACTCGCGGCGCAGAACCGCCTCGGCCTCATCGCCCCGGTACAGGCCAAACCCGAGGCGCCAGGGGTAACCCTCCTGCCGGTAGCCGTAAAGTTGCTCGATGCGCAATTGCAACACCTGGAGCCCCTTGAGCTGATCCGCAAGCTTGGGGCTGCGCAGCAATTCGGCAGCGGAAGCTACCTCGGCACCCGCCGTCTCGAGCAGCTTCTGGTTGCCGATGAACGACCAAGTCCAGGTCCCCACCAGCGCCGACACCAGCACCAAGCCCGCCACGATGCCGGCAAGGCGCAGGCGCCCCATGCCCTGGCGCGTCTGGCGGCCGACCAGGAACTGGTCCTCGAACACCACCCGCTTGAAGAGTTCGCGCAAGAAATAGCTATGCCCAGTCGGCGGTTGTGCCGCCTCGAATCCGGAACGCACCAGATCGAACTGGGACGAAACCCGGGAACCGGCAGCAATGCGCGGCGCCCCTTCCTGCAACGCGCTGGTCAGGTAAAAACCGCGCAGCAGGGGCTTGGTGTGATAGGGGTCGTCCTCGAACAGAAGCTCGACGAAGTGGCAGACGCTTTCCTTGATGGCGTGGAATTCGATGGGAAAAGCGAAGAGCGCCGCCTTGCTGGCATTCCCCCGATTGTTCGCCAGTTGCTCGTTGCCGCTCTGGAGCAGCCCCCGGTAAAGCAGTTCGAAATGCTGACCGACGACCCGGGAGGCGTCGAAATCCTTACCTTGCTCATGCGGCAGGGTCGCGCCCCAGACCCGGTTACGCTCCTCAGCCGGCAGGCTGGTGAAGAAATCGGAAAAGCCGCCGATCAGGTCGAGCTTGGTCACCAGCAGGTAAACCGGCAGCTTGACGCCGAAGACGTCGTCCACTTCGTTGATCCGTTCCCGCACCTGGCGGGCGTAGCTGGCGAAGGCTTCGGTCTTGTGCTTGGCCAGTTCGGGCAGGCTGATGGCAACGATGATGCCGTTCAAAGGCGCCTTGGGCCGGTGGCGGCGCAGCAGCTTGAGGAATTCGAGCCATTCCTGCCGGTCTTCGCGTTGGGTGGAATAGCGCCCCGCCGTATCGAGCAGCACGCCCTCGGTAGAGAAGAACCAGTCGCAGTTGCGGGTGCCACCCACGCCCTGGATACCGGCCGCGCCTTTCTCGCCCAGCGGGAACGTCAGTCCGGAATTGACGATGGCGCTGGATTTCCCGGCCGATGGGTGGCCGATGACCATGTACCACGGCAGCTCATAGAGCGCCGCCTTGCCGCGCGTCTTGCCGATGTTGGATTTCTTGAGGGTCTCGATGGCATCGAGCAGCCGGGTACGCAGTGCCGCCACTTCGGCCCGTTTTTCCGGAGAAGCCGCCAGCACCGCATCGTCGCCCTGGCGCCGCAGCACCCCTTCCAGAAGGCCGGCGGCACGCTCGGACAGGACCTTGCCGACCAGCAGGATGGCGACCCAGACCAGCATCACCGCGAATATCCAGCCGAAGCGCGCTTCCGCGGACTTGAGTCCAAGCCAGGGACCGATGAACCAGATCAGGGCGACGAGGACGAGAAAACCGAAAGCCATCAGGACTTTCTGGTTACGCAGCAGATTCCGGAACATGCTTACCTTTCTTCTTATTACGCAGACTCGCGGACTTAGCGACGCCGGTCCGGCGCAGCAGCCCTGATGTTGTCGGCGATGGTGCCCGGCGCCTCGATGTGCACGAGATCCCGGAAACTCCACCGCCCCCCCCAGACCAGACCGACCGCTTCGGCCTCCTGTCCATAGATTTCATAGACCTGGGCGGCCCAGGGATCGGACTCCGAAATCACCAGACGCCCATCCCTGAAAGGCGCCAGGTCGACAGCCATGCCGTACTGGTGCTTGCTCTGCCCTCCCCGGGCCGCCGTCACCTTGACCTCCCGGGACGCCAGCGCTTCCTGGCGCTCGGGCGACCGGTACCCCTCGAGCAGAACCATCTGGATGCCCTTGGTGCGCAGCCGCTCCATGACCCGGAGCACCAACTGGGCGAACACCGGGTCGAGCTTGTTCCAGTCCCGATCCGCCTGTTCCAGGGAAAGACTCTTGTCGTCCAGGTTCTGGAAGACGGTCGGCGGCAGCACCGCCGGAGGAACCAGTTTTTGCTCCTGGAGCACCGCTCCCACGGCCGCCTGATAGCGATGCTCGCGGGCAGCGACCGGGTCGAGGCTGACGCCGTCCCGTTGGGAAAGCACTACCAGGATCGTCAGGACCACCCCTCCCACGGGCGCCACCAGTGCGACATAACGCCGCACCTTGGGCGAAAGCCTCCATTTCGACGCTTCCGCCGCAGCGGATTGGCCGACCTCGCCCTTGCTTTGGGTCGCCCGTTCGACTGCGTCTTTCCCCCTATTCAGAAACCGGTCCCACCAGCGCCCTGCCGGTCTGTTTTGCACGCCGGCAGGTACTGCCATCTCCAGCGCAGACACGGCGGCCGGGCGCAGGAAACAGGCCCAGCCAACCCACCCCAGCAGGCTTGCCACAGCCACAACGAAAGCCACGGCGATCAGCGTCATCCACCCTTCAGCCATCAGCAGCGCACCGTTATGCAAACATGCAAAAAACTAACAAAAACAAATATTAAAGTGGCGTTTACAAGCAAACGCCACAACCTTCAAGTTACGAAAAATATTCAATAAAATCATTGCATTGTAAAAACAAAAACCGGAAAAAAGTCACAAAAACAAAAAACACGAGGGTCCTAAAGGGCAAGTCGCGTTGTTTTTTTATGTTGTTTTATTTGATCAATGCGAAATTTTGCACATATTCCGACATCGTAATAAGATAGTCAACTGGCATAGCACATGAGCATCGCCGCACCCTTCCCGTCAGCAACCCAAGGAATCGCCATGCATCGGAACCACAAAGCTCTTCTGGCAAGCGTTTGCGCCGCAACCCTCATGCTGGGCGGCTGCGCTACCGGACCCACCGCCTACGAGATCAAGACGTCGGGCGATCCGGTCATCAACCGGGACGTTTCCGGAAAGTCCTTGTCGGTCGTCGTCCGGCTCTATCAGCTGAAGGACGCCACCGAGTTCTCCAAGCTCACCTTCGCCACTGCCACCAGTGGCCGCAGCGATGCCGAACTGCTCGGCCAGGATTTCATCGAGCGCACCGAGATCGTGGTGGTCCCCGGCGCCCAGAAGGTCAATTCGGGCACCGTCCTGCCCGAAGCCAAGTACATCGGCATCGTCGGCTATTTCCGCAATCCGGACCGCCACGCCTGGCGCTATCTGGTCAAGGCCGACGACGTGCGCCATTCCGGCCTGAACTTCACCGTCCGCGATTGCTACCTGGAACTCTCCGGGACCAAGCCCGTGGTCATGCCGTCCCAGCCCGAGAACAGCAAGCCCGAATGCACCGCGCCCGAAGCCACTCCGGCGGCGGCCAAGCAGAACAGCAGCGCCATGCCGGCAGCCAAGGCGGCCGCCAACAAGGCGAAGCGCGCCGCGGCAAAAGCCATTCCCACCCCGGCGGTAAAGGCCGTCCCCCTCCAGTAACGGAGCTACCTTGAGCGCCACTTTCCGTGTCCTCTGGGGCGAAGGGATGTTCCTTCGCCCCCAGCATTTCCAGCAGCAGGCCCGCTTTGTCGACGCCCAGTTGGCAAAGACCGCCCGGCTCACCCACATCCACCCCTGGGGATTGCGCCGCCTGGACATCGACCGCGACGCCCTGGCCGGCGGCTTCCTGCGCGTCGTCCATCTCGAAGCTTTGTTCCAGGACGGCACCGACTTCAGCGCCCCCCTGGACGATCCGCTGCCTCCCCAGCGCAACCTGAACGACCTGCCCCAGCTGTCGTCCAGCACCGTCGTCCATGCCTGCCTACCCGCCTATGACGCCTTCGGCGGCAACTGCATCCAGGACGCCGGACAGGCCAGCAAGCCGGTCCGTTTCACCCTGGGCAACAGGACGGCCGCCGACCTGTTCACTACTGCGCTGGAAGCCGACATCACGGCGCTGCAGGCCAACGTCCGACTGATGCTGGAAGAGGAAAACCGGGATGGTTTCCTGAGTCTGCCGATCGCCCGGATCGGCAAGAACGCCTCGGGCAGTTGGTCGGTGGACGAGGACTACATCCCCCCGCTGCTGGCCCTTTCCGCCTCCACGGCCCTGGTCGCCCAACTGCGGCGCCTGCTCGACATCCTCGAAGTGAAGAGCCAGGCCCTGGCGGCCACGCACCGGGAGCGTGCCAAGGACGTGGTGGAGTACGGCACTACCGACATCGCCTCGTTCTGGCTGCTGCACACGGTGAACCGCAGCTTTCCGCTGCTCAAGCACTTCCTGCAGTACCCGGAGGTGCATCCCGAAGCGCTGTACGCCCTGCTTGCCCAACTCACCGGGGAGCTGCTGACCTTCTCCTCGTCACTGACCTTGGCCGAGATTCCGGTGTACCGACACCTGGAGGGCACCCAGGTCTTCCGCAAGCTCGACGAGCTGATCCGGACCCTGCTGGATACGGTGATTTCCAACCGCTACATGGTCATCCCGCTGACCAACACCAAGCCCTCGTTCTACGTTGGCCACCTGGACTCGGACCGACTGCTGGAAAAGACCGATTTCTATCTTTCCATTTCCAGCGAAGCGTCCATCCCCAACCTGGTCGAAACCGTGCCGATGAAGCTCAAGATCGGCGCCCCCGACGACGTGGAACGGGTGCTCAACTCGGCCTTGGGCGGCATCCGCCTCACCCACGCGACCCAGACCCCGGCGGCCATTCCGGTGCGGGTGGGCAACCACTACTTCGCCCTGGAACCGCACGGCACCATCTTCGAACGCATGATGAAGTCCCGGGCCATCTGCATCTACGTGCCCCAGGGACTGCTCGACATGAAGCTAGAACTGATCGCGGTCTTCCGCTGACAGGAGCACATCCATGACCCACGCCACTCCCCTGCCCACCACCGACGCCAACGCCCCGGTTCCCCTCACGGCAGCCCCCACCGGCCCGACCCTGAACGACCTGCTGGAAGACGGCATCTACCTGCTCTTCCTGCTGCGCGACGGCAATCCTCCCAACAGCGCCGCCGAATTCAACCAGCGCATCGACCGCTTCCTCGCCCAGTTCGAGTCGAACGCCCGCAATTTCGGCAAATCGCCAGATGCCATCGCCGATGCCAAGTTCGCCTTCTGTGCCCTGCTCGACGAAATCGTCTTCGCCTCGGATTTCGCCATTCGCGACGACTGGGAGCTGTCTCCCCTGCAACTGCGCCTTTTCGGCCAGCACCTGGCCGGCGAAGTGTTCTTCGACAAGCTCGAAACCCTGCGCCTTGACCCGGCAGCCCATGTGGAAATCCTGGAGGTGTTCCACACCTGCCTGCTGCTCGGTTTCCAGGGCAAGTACCTGATCGAGGGCACCGAACGGCTCAACTACCTGGTGGCCCGTCTGGGGCAGGAAATCACCCACGCCCGCGGCGGCAAGGCCGAATTCGCCCCCCACTGGCGCCTGCCCTTCAAGTTCCAGGAATTCGTCCGTCACGAACTGCCGATCTGGCTCTACTACGCTCTCCTGGCCGGGGTGGCCATCGCCGTTTTCATCGTTTTCCACGTTCTGCTGGGTAGTAAGGCCGACACCCTGTCCAAACAGGCCGGCGCACCGCCGGCCGCCACCGCCCCCGCAGCCGCTTCTGCCGACAACCCGGCGGTTGCCGCCGGAACCCCGGGCCAGCGCTAGGCCATGCGCCACGACCGGCACGCCGTCGCCGTCCGCCCCTCGGTGCTCGACCGCCTGTTGGACGACCACCCTCGCAACAGCGAGGACCGGGCCGACGAGGCCCACCTCGACCTGCGCCAGTTCCGCCAGGTGGTGGCCCGGGATCTGGAAGCCCTGCTCAACACGCGGCGCTCCGACCCCCACGAGACGGCCATGGACTACAACGAGGCGTCCCAGACCATGCTCACCTTCGGCGTCATGGATCTGAACAGCCTGTGCCTGCAGGACCCGGACGACCGCTCCCTGCTGCGCGACGATATCCGCCGCGCCATTGAGCGCTTCGAACCGCGCCTGAAGCGGGTCCGCGTCAGCCTGGATACCGGCGGCGCCACCGAACGCTCCCTGCGCTTCCGAGTCGCCGGCGTGCTGGCCCCCTACCCCAACCGTCCCACCGTAACCTTCGACGCCACGCTGCAACTGGCTTCCAACGCCTACCGGGTCGAAAACAAGGATTAGTCCGATGCTGGACGAACTGCTGCCCTACTACGAGCGGGAGCTGGGCTACCTGCGCAAGCTCTCCGGCGAATTCGCCCAGCGCTATCCCAAGATCGCCCGGCGCCTGCAACTGGAAGGCGAGCAGTGCGAAGACCCCCACGTGGAACGTCTGATCGAGGCCTTCTCGTTCCTGTCGGCCCGCATCCACCGCAAGATCGATGACGAATACCCGGAGATCGCCGAATCCTTTCTCCAGGTGCTCTACCCCCATTACACCCAGCCCTTCCCCTCCTGTACCGTCGTCCACCTCGAGATCGACCCGGACAAGCCGGGCATCTCCGGCCGCTACGAAATCCCCCGGCACCATCCCCTGACCACCCCGGCGGTATCCGGCACGGCCTGCCGCTTCCGTACCGCCTACCCGGTCGAGCTGTGGCCCCTGGCCGTCGCCCAGGCCAAGCTGGAACTGACCCAGTCGTCCGAATACCTGCGCCGCCTCACCTCCGGCACCGCCTGCATCACCCTCGAACTGGACACCCTGGCCGGCGTACCGCTGGCCGCCCTGGACCTGGAACGGCTACGCTTCTTCCTCGATGGCGAACCGCCGCTCATGTACCTGCTGCATGAGCTGCTCTTCTCCCGCCTGGCCGGAATCCGCATCGACGACGGCAGCGACGACCCGGCCCGTACCCTCGTTCTGGGCAAGGAGGCATTGCAGGCCGTGGGGTTTGACCCAGAAGACGGCCTGCTCGATTACGACCACCGCTCCTTCCTCGGCTACCGCCTGCTCAGCGAGTACTTCGCCTTTCCCGAGAAATTCCTGTTCTTCGACCTGGCCGGCCTGGACGCCCCGGCCCTGCGCCACCCCGGCACCCGGCTGCGCATCCAGTTCTTCCTCGAGCGCTACGGCAACGACGAGCGCCATAGCCGCTTACAGCAGACCCTGGCCACGGCCAACTTCAAGCTGGGCTGCACCCCCGCCATCAACCTCTTCCGCCAGGCCGCCGAACCGGTGCGCCTCACCCATCAGCGCGAGTCCTACGCCGTGGTACCGGACAGCCGCAAAACCCAGGCCTTCGAAGTGGTCTCGGTGGACGGAGTTACCCGGGTCGAAAAGGTGGGCTCCCGGGAAAGCGCCGAGCAGGTACCCCCCTTCTACAGCATCGGCCAGCGCGGCCAGAAGCGGGTGCCCTACTACTGGTACGCCAGCCGCAGCCGGTCCACGACCGAAGGCGACCTAGGCACCGAAGTCGAAATGCACCTGGCCGACCTGGAATTCTCGCCTGTGCGTCCCGAAGCCGAGGTGTTGAGCATCGAGCTCACCTGCAGCAACCGGGACCTGCCCGCCACCCTGCCCTTCGGTGGCAACCAGGGGGATTTCCAACTCCCTGGCCACTCGGCAGTCAGCCGCGTCCGCCCCCTGCGCAAGCCGACCCCCAGCTTGCGCTCCCCCGCCAAGCGCGGCTTGCAGTGGCGGCTCGTCTCCCACCTGGCCCTGAACCACCTGTCCCTGACCAGCCGGGGTCGGGAAGCGCTTCAGGAAATGCTCCGGCTCTACAACCCGGGCGAAGCCCAGGGCATTTCGCGACAGATCGACGGCATCCTAGCCATCGACAGCCGCCCCCACACCGCCCGGGTGGCCGGCCCCCAGTTTCCCGGCTTCGTGCGCGGCACCGAAATCGACCTGACCCTGGACGAACTGCACTACGTCGGCGGCGGCATCCATCTCTTCGCCACCGTCCTCGAACGCTTTTTCGCCCTTTATTGCGCCCCCAACAGCTTCACCCGGCTCCGGGTGTTCACCAAGCAGCAGGAAGGAATCGTCTACCAATGGCCTCCCCGGACAGGAACGGCACTCGTGATCTGATCGCCGAACTCCGCAACGCGCCGGAACGCTTTGGCCTGTTCCAGGCTGTGCGGCTTCTCGCCCTTGCCGAGGGTGGCAATGGCGAGCGTTTGCCCCTGCCCGAACGGCTACGCTTTCGCACCCCCGCCACCCTTTCGTTTCCTCCCAGCGAAATCGCGGCCATCAAGGCCACACCGGGCGAAGACGAGGACGAGGGCAAACTCCCCGCTCTGACCATGACCGTGGCCTGCATGGGCCTGACCGGCCCGAGCGGCGCGCTGCCCAGCCCCTACACCGAGCTCCTCATCGAGCGGCGCCAGCAATACCGGGACGATACCGCCCACGCCTTCTTCGACCTGTTCTCCCACCGTGCCCTGTCTCTTTTCTATGGCGCCTGGCACAAGTACCACTTCCCCTTGGCCTTCGAGCAAGGACAGCGCGACACCTTCAGCAACGGCCTGCGCGCCCTGATCGGTCTGGCCCGGGAAGAAAAACCGGGCCTTTCCGCGTCGAGCGACGGCGGCCAAACCAGGGGAGACGCCCCCCCTCCCCTCGCAGAGCGCCTGCTCTTCTTCGCCGGACTGCTCGCCCAGCGCCCCATTTCCGCCGAGGCCATCGTCTCCCTCGTCCAGGGCATGTTCAGCGTGCCCGCCCGCCTCGAAAACTTCGTCGGCCACTGGATCACCGTCCCGCTCGAAGAACAGACCCAGCTCGGCATTAACGCGGCAACCTTGGGCAGCAGCGCCTTCGCCGGCCAGCGCATCTGGGACCGGCAGACCCGCATGCAGCTCAGCCTCGGCCCCCTGCGCGCCCGGGATTACCAGGACTTCCTCCCCGGCAACCCGGCCGCCGAGGAACTGGCCGAAACCCTGCGTTTCTGCGTCGGCCATGGCCTGGCCTGCGATGTCCGGCTCATTCTCGACCGCCGCGACACGCCGTCCCTGCAACTCGACTCCCATCAGCCGTCGCAGCCGCGCCTGGGCTTCGACACCTGGCTCAACCACAAACCGTTCGAGCACGACCCGGCCAATGCCGTGTTCGCCCTGCTTGCCTGAAGGCCCCCGCCGTGGACATCAACCAACTTCTCTCGACCTACGCCAGCGCGTTTTCACAGTCGAATCGCCTACTGGAGCTGAAGGTACTGGGTTTGGGCAGCGACGCGTTGCTGCCGGTATCGGCAGAGGTAGAAGAAGGGGTTTCGGCAGGCTACGTAGCCCGGATCAGCTGCGTCAGTCCGGACGGCCACCTGGCCCTCAAAGACCTGCTCGGGCGGATCGCCGAGATTGGCCTGCTGCTTGCGGACGGCGGCA
>NZ_DAISLS010000022.1:0-16023 GCF_036820405.1 Oryzomicrobium sp. | reverse complement strand
GGCAGACCGCCGAGCCGATGCCGCCCATGGCGCCAGTGACGAGTGCGATGCGTTGCGTCATTGCATTTCCTTCCTTGGTTATAGGTTCATCCCATCTGCACTGCTCATTGCCGCGGCCCTCGCGGGCCGCCGGCGTACTGCGGCTCCCGCCCCCGGGCGCGCCGGGGTCGGGAAAAACTTCAAATCGGGTGGCGTCGGCCCGGATCGGGCCGAACCGAGGCTGAAATCAGGCCTTTTCCTTGACGTAGCGCCCGGGGGCCGGCTCGATTTCGGCGTAGCCGTTGCCGCCGGCCTTCTTGGGCGCTGCCTTTTCGCCCCCCTTGAAGTCGGCCAGCCAGTCGGCCCAGTCGAGCCACCAGCTGCCCTTGTGCTCGGTGGCGCCGGCCAGCCAACCCAGGGCGTCGGCGGAAAGGTCGTCGCTCTTCCAGAAGCTACGCTTGTTTTTTGACGCCGGGTTTACCACGCCGGCGATATGGCCCGAGGCCCCCAGGACGAAGCGCTTCGGCCCGGACAGGAGGCGGGTGCTCTGGAAGGAGGACTGCCAGGGAACGATGTGGTCTTCCCGGGTGGCCAGGATGTAGACCGGCATGTCGAGCTTGCCCAGGTCCACCTTGACGCCGCACATGTCGAGCTTGCCCGGCACCCGCAGGGCGTTGTCCCGGTACATGTTGCGCAGGTACCAACAGGCCATGGGGCCCGGCAGGTTGGTGGAATCGCTGTTCCAGTAAAGCAGGTCGAAGGCGGCCGGCTTCTGGCCCTTCAGGTAGTTGTTGGCGACGTAGTTCCAGATCAGGTCGTTGGGACGCAGCGCCGAGAAGGTGGTGGACAGCTCCCGGGCCGAAAGCAGGCCGCCCCGGCCGATGGTGGCCTCCCAAGTGGAGATCAGCCGGTCGTCCACGAAGTGGGCCAGGTCGCCGGTATCGGAAAAATCGAGGAAGGTGGTGAGCAGAGTCAGGGAGGTGGCCGGGCTATCGCCCCGGGCCTTGAGCACAGCCAGGGCCGAGGTCAGCAGGGTGCCGCCGACGCAGAAGCCGAGCACGTTGAATTCCCGCACCTTGGCGACGCCGCGCACCGCCTCGATGGCGGCGATGGGGCCCTTTTCCAGGTAGTCGTTCCAGGAGAAGTGCCCCAGGTCGGCCTTGGGGTTGCGCCAGGAGACAAGGAACACGGTGTGCCCCTGTTCCACGGCGAAGCGCACCAGGGAATTGTCCGGCTGCAGGTCGAGAATGTAGTACTTGTTGATGCAGGGCGGCACGATCAGCAGCGGCCGCTTGCCCACCTTGGCGGTGAGGGGCTTGTACTGGATCAGCTGGATCAGTTCGTTCTCGAAGACGACGCTGCCCTCGCTGGTGGCGATGTTCTTGCCCACCTCGAAGACCGACTCGTCGGTCATGGAGATGCGGCCCTTTTCCAGGTCGCCGATCAGGTTGCGGATGCCGGTGGTGATGCTGGCCCCGTTGGTGGCCAGGGCCTGCTTGACGAATTCCGGGTTGGTGGCGGCAAAGTTGGACGGCGCCAGGGCGTCGGCGTACTGGCGGGCCATGAAGCGCAGCTTGTTCTTGGCCTTCTCGTCGTCGGTGGGCACCAGTTCCACCAGTTCCCGGACGAAGCGGGCATTGAGCAGGTAGGCTTGGCGCAGGTAATCGAAGAGCGGGCTTTCCGCCCATTCCGGCGCGGCGAAGCGCCGGTCGCCGGGTTCGGCCTCGACCCGGTAGGGCTCGGCCTCGGGTTTGCCGGCGGAAGTGGCCAGCATGGATTGCCACAGGCGGGCGTGGCGCTCCAGATGGTCTTTTTGCAGGGCGGCCAAGGCCTCGGCCTCGGGCCAGCGCGGGGCCGCTTCGGCCCCCTCCCCTCCCCCCGCCTGGGACGTCAGCAGGGTTTGCAATTGCTGTGTCGCGACCTGGCTCCATTGTTGGAACGGCGGCATGGCAAACGGAAAACCTTCCGGCCCTTTGAACATCGATTCGCTCCGGCTGAGGGCCCGCACGGAGGGTGCGGGGCAGGAATTTCATTCTGCATAGCCCGCCCGAAGCGTGTCAATGGCTATCGTCCGGAAATCGAGACAAAAGGCCAAAAGCCGCGACAGGAGCCACGGACCGGGCATCCGGGGCGGCTATAATCCCCCCTCGCCCGGCAGCCCGTTGGCTGCGCGGCCGTCCCGCCGCCCACCCCTCACGCGGCATGCGCCGCTCGGCCGCACAGGGGCGCACCTTCCCACCGATCACACGCAGAACACCAGATGTCCGTCACTCTCATCGTCGTCATCGGCTGGCTGTACGTGGCCACCCTGGCCGCCTTCACCGAACCGAGCGTGGTGGGCGGCATCATGACCTTCCTGCTCTTTGGCGCCCTGCCTTGCGGGCTGATCCTGTATTTCGCCGGCAGCAAGGTCCGCCGGCAACGCCGCCGCTACCAGGAGATGATGGCCGAGCGGGCGGCCCGGAACGACGCTCCGGACGAATCTCGGGACGGCAACGCCTAAACACCCGAGGCGCCTGAGCCCGCCCCAGCCGGACGGCAGCATTCGATTGGGAAGAAGATCGGCCCGGCCTAGGCCGGCAGGACCAACGGGCCGCAGAAAGCGCGCTACCGGCAATGCCGCGGCGGTCCGGAATGTCCGAATCCGCCGCCGTGCCTCACGCGTGGTCGACGAAGACGCGCACCAGGGCGATGGAGCCGATGCCCGCGCCGATCAGCAGCACCTGCTGCAAGGTGGCCTTGATCTCGGGCCGGCGGTGCAGCCCCGGGATCAGGTCGGCCACCGCCACGTAGAGCATGCTCGCCGCCGCCAGGGCGAGGAGCGAGGGCACCCACTCCTGCACTTCGGACAGGGCGTAGTAGGCCAGCAGGGCGCCGATCATGGTGGCCACGCCGGACAGGATGTTGAACCACAGGGCCTTGGCACGGCTGTAGCCGGAGTGGATCAGGACGACGAAGTCGCCCAGTTCCTGGGGAATCTCGTGGGCGATGATGGCGAAGGCCGTGACCAGGCCCACCGACGGGTTTTCCAGAAAGGCGGCGGCGATCAGGATGCCGTCGACGAAGTTGTGGAAGGTGTCGCCGATCAGGATCAGCAGGCCAGAGCGGCCATGGTCGTGCCCGTGGCCGTGGTGGGAAACGGCCGGATCGTGGGCCTCGCAGTCGTGGCCGGTGGCGTGGCCGTGGCAGTGGCGCCACAGGACCAGTTTTTCCAGGATGAAGAAGAGCAGGATGCCGCCCAGCACGGTGGCTGCCAGCCCATGGACGTCCCGGGTGTTTTCGATGGCGTGGGGCAGGATTTCCAGGAACACCGCGCCGAGCAGGGCGCCGATGGCGTAGGAGATCAGGTGGGGAACGGCCGAGGCCCGGGTGCCCATGCCGATGAGGGCCGCCGCAATGACCGACAGGATGCCGCCGGCAAAGCTCAGGGTAAGGATCCAGCCCAGGGAAGACATGGTGGCGACGCGGAAAAAGCCTGGGATTATACCCGCCCTGTTCCGCCCCCTCGGCGTATTTGTTAGCCGCCTACCTTTCCCCGGTGGGGCCGCCGGCGGGCGCGGCCGGCTGACACGATGAGGCTGGCGGACGATGCCGCGGCCCGGACAGGACGGCCTCGCGCACCGGCCGCCGGAGGATGAGTCCGGTTCAATCCAGCCAGATCAAGCTGGCCATGCGCCCAGTGCGCGCCTCGCGGCGGTAGGAAAAATAGCGGTCCACCTGGCCGAAGGTGCATTCCCCGCCGCCATAGACGCGGGTCACCCCGATCCGCCCCAGGCGCAGCCGGGCCAGGGCGTACAGGTTTGCCAGCCACTTGCCCGGGGCCCCGGGGGCGAAGGCCGCCGCCGCATCCCCGTCCTGGCCGACGAAGGCGGCGCGGACCTCGTCGCCGACCTCGAAGGCCGTGGGGCCGATGGCCGGCCCCAGCCAGGCCAGCACCCGTTCCGGTGCCGCGCCCATGGCCGCCACCGTCGCTTCGAGCACGCCCCCGGCCAGGCCCCGCCAGCCGGCGTGGGCCGCCGCCACCACGGTGCCGGCCTCGTCGCAGAACAGCACCGGCAGGCAGTCGGCGGTCATGATCGCCGCCACGCCGCCGCCCCCCGCCACCGAGCGGGCCAGGGCCGCGTCCGCCTCGCAGCCTTGGGCATCCTGCCCGGCCACGGCCACCCGGGTACCGTGCACCTGGGTCAGCCACAGGGGCTCGGCCGGCAGCCTGGCGTGTACCGACACCGCCTGGCGGTTGGCGAGCACCGCCCGGGGGTCGTCGCCCACGTGGTCGCCCAGGTTGAGGCTGGCGTAGGGAGCGGCGCTGACCCCACCGTGGCGGGTCGTCTGCCAGGCATGGACGTTGGCGGGGGCCGGCCAGTCCGGTGCGAATCCTTCAGGGTGCGGCATGGCGCAGGGCCTCCAGCAAGGCGGTGAAGTCGTCGGGCAAGGGGCTCTCCCAGGCCATGGGCTGGCCGGTGGCGGGATGGATCAGCCCCAGGCGCCGGGCGTGCAGGGCCTGGCGGGGAAAATCCCGGGCGGCGGCGGGCAGGTTGGCCCGGCCCTGGCCGGTACCGTAGACCGGGTCCCCCACCAGGGGGTGGCCGATGTGGGCCAGATGCACCCGGATCTGGTGGGTGCGCCCGGTTTCCAGGGAGCACTCCACCAGGGTGGCGCCGGGCAGGCGCTCCAGCACCCGGTAATGGGTGATGCCGGGCTTGCCGCCGGGCACCACCGCCATCTTGATCCGTTGGGTGGGATGGCGGCCGATGGGAGCGTTCACCGTGCCCCCCGCGCCAATCGCCCCTTTCGCCAGGGCGGCGTATTCCCGTTTGACGGTGCGGGCCTGGAGCTGGCGCACCAGGTCGGTCTGGGCTTCCAGGGTCTTGGCCACCACCATCAGCCCCGAGGTTTCTTTGTCCAGGCGGTGCACGATGCCCGCCCGGGGCAGGGCGGCGGCGCCGGGGTGGTGGTGCAGCAGGGCGTTGAGCAGGGTGCCGCTCCAGTTGCCGGCGGCCGGATGGACCACCAGCCCGGCGGGCTTGTCCACCACCAGCAGGTGGGCGTCCTCGTACACCACCGCCAGGGGAATCGCCTCGGGAGCGAACGCCTGCTGCTCGGGCAGGGGCGCGGCCGCCAGGCGCAGGGCCTCGCCGCCCCGCACCTTGCGTTTGGGCTCGTCCACCGTGACCCCGTCCAGGGTCGCCAGGCCCTCCTTGATCCAGGCTTGCAGGCGGCCCCGGGAGTGCTGGGGCAGCAGCCGGGCCAGGGCCTGGTCGAGGCGCTGGCCGGCGCATTCCGGCGGAATGGTCAGGGCCGTGGCCTCGCTGGCGCCGGCATTGGCGGGGACGATGGCGGCGGCGCCATCGGCATCGTCGTCCTCATCCTCGGCCAGCAGCGGGGCTGCGCTATAATCGCCGCGATCTTCAATCGGCTGGCCGCTCCCCTCGCCTTCGGCGGGATGCGGCTCTCGGGAATTCTCGGAAAGGCTCAATTTAGTGGAACGCGTGGAACACATGGCCCGGAGTGTAACGACAAAATCCCTGGCCCGGATGGCGGCCGTCGCCCTGGTGGCCCTGGCCAGCCTCACCGCCGGCTGCGGCCTGCTGCCCGAAGTGAAGGACGAGACCCTGGGCTGGTCGGCCAACAAGCTCTATAGCGAAGCCAAGGATTCCATGAACGACGGCGCCTGGGACAAGGCGATCAAGCTGTTCGAGAAGCTCGAGGCCCGCTACCCCTACGGCCGCTACGCCCAGCAGGCCCAGATCGAAGTGGCCTACGCCTACTTCAAGAGCGGCGAACAGGCGTCGGCCATCGCCGCCTGCGACCGCTTCATCAAGCTCCACCCCAGCCACCCCAACGTGGATTACATGTATTACCTGAAGGGTCTGGCCAGCTTTAACGACGACCTGGGGGTGATGGGCCACGTCAGCATGCAGGACGAGACCGAGCGCGACCCCAAGGGCATGCGCGAGGCCTTCGACGCCTTCCGCCAGCTGGCGATCCGCTTCCCCGACAGCAAGTACACCCAGGACGCGGTGCTGCGCATGAAGTACCTGGTGAACGCCATGGCCTCCAACGAGGTGCACGTGGCCCGCTACTACATGAAGCGGGGCGCCTACCTGGCGGCGGTGAACCGGGCCCAGTCGGCGGTGCTCAACTATCCCGACGCACCGGCCATCGAGGAAGCCCTGTTCATCATGGTCAAGGGCTACGACAGCATGGGCATGACCGACCTGCGCGACGACGCGGAACGGGTGATGAAGAAGAACTTCCCCAACAGCACCTATTACGCCCAGGGCCTGGACCGCAAGGTGCCCTGGTGGAAGCTGTGGTGAGAACGGCCATTGCCCGCCCGACCCACGCCTGACGGCGGGTCGGAGCAAGCGATGCAAAAATCCCCCCGGTGCGAACCAGTAGGGAGGGGGGAGAAACCGGACAGGTGAACGGCAGGGAAATTGGCCCAAAAAGCCCACCGTTACTGGGAAGTGGCCCAAAGCACTGAAACTCTGATTTCCGGACAGCTGCGGGGAAAAAGTACGGGAGATTTTGGGGGAAACTGCGGGAAATAGCGCAGGACGATACGGAAATTCCCCCAGTTCGAAGTCCGTTTAATTGGTCATCGAACCCGGTTTATAACTGCGGTCAGATGGTCAGCAGCAACATCGACCACCAGCTGCTGGTCACTCAACGGGAAACCGACAAGGCGACGCGCCGGTAGGCCCGGGTGGTTGACCCGCTTCCGGAAAATCCCCCCGATGTTGAGCGCCTTCACCTTCTTGGCTGAGATTACATGGGCGCGTGAACCGTCCTGGTGAAATTTGGCCGGGAAGCCATCTCCATCGTCGAAGCCTAGGCGTAGGGAGTCGCCTTGAACCTGGTAATGGAAACTGGCCAGCATCCTGCCGCTTCTGTTGAGCGGTCCCCCCTTGCGCTTCCCGGCGGCAAGGGTGGATTGGGCGAGTTCTTTCCAGGGGTTCCCATCAGGGTCTAGCCCTTGCCGATGACGCTCCTGGTTTGCAAACAGCAGCGCCTCGCCGAAGCTGCCCAGCATCTCCTGGGGCGTTGCGATTTCCTTGCGGACAGCCTCCAAGGCGCGGCCAAGGTGATCCGCTTGAAATTCGATGGTGAATTGCATATCCTGAGTCCGTGGTTAGGTCAGACTGCGCTTCGGCGCTACTGCACAGTATCCGAGCCACACAAACGCGGCCCCTGATGAGGCCGCGTTTTTATTTGCGGTACACCAAGCGACCAGCCCGCTGTTTATCGAAATACGCCTCCCGGGCGGCCTCGGTTTTCTGGGTGCCCATGAAGGCGGTGGAGCCAGTCCAGCCGGTTTTCCCCCACTCGAAGACCGCCACGCCGAACTCGTCCATTCCCTCAACATCGAAGGCCCGCAGATACCGGCGCTTGAGACGCCACCGGCCTTTCTCGCCGTGGTCCTTCACCCATACCCACCAGATTTCGTCCGGCTCGATCAGCGTCATGGCCAGAAGATTGACGTACTCCAGACGGACGGCCTTGCCGGGCTTCGACAGCCACTTGAATTCCCCCGCGCCGTCCTGGAAAAGCGCCTTGCTGATGGCCAGGGTGCTGCCTGCGGCATCGGTGAATGCCGCGCCTTCCTCCATGGTGGCGCCGAAGACATCCAGGAAGTCCGCAACGGCCACGTCGGGGTACGTGTTGGGCGGCAGCAACGCACTTTTCGGCACCGGGGTGGGCTTGGGGACCGGCGGCGGCGTGAAGCCCGTCGGCCAAGGTGTCCCGCGCTCTTTCAGCACTGCGTCGTAGCCTTGCAACGGCGGCACGGTATGCGGTTCCATCCATGCCTTGCCCGGGTTGTATGCGAAGCCGGGGTCGATACCTTTCGGCACCCATACCTCTCGCGGATTGCTGCCGTTCTTCCCGATGATGCGCTTTTCCATTTCTATCGGCGGCGCTTCGTCGGGGCCGGTCTTCCCACGCTTCTCCCACTCACGCTGGGCCTCTCAGGGAGTATTTCTTGCACTTGCACCCCCACCCATTCTGAGGTGAGTAGGTATCCCACCAGGGATCATCCAGGGGAAGGATCAGGCCATCCAAAGCCAAGTGATTGAGGCGCGGATGCTCAGTACTGGTGTGTCGGTAGAGACCATAGGGGCGAAGGTGCTTCACCGCCATCATCTGCTTTTCCCGACCCGCGTTGTACGCCTGGGTGACGTTTGTGTCGTAGATGACCTTGCTGCGCCAGCCCGGGGTGCCGTTGTAGGCCCAGCCGTGCTTCGCCACGATCTGGTCGAACTGCTTGCGGAAGGCCGCGTAGCCGGTACCCGATTCCTTGGCCTGGCGGATGGCGTTGTAGAAGTCTTCCACAAGGTCATCATGGGCCGCACCGGCCACAACAAAACCATGGCTGTGCTGCTCCTGCCAGATGTCCGTCCAGCCCGATGAAGGCAGGCGGATTTTCTGCTTGAAGAAGTCGATGGCTTCGGCGAACGGAAGCTGGGCGGGTGATGCAGGCATTCCTAGTCTTCCCCCCCATCATCCTCGGGAGGTGGAGGAACAGTCGCCACCAGAGCGCGAACCGCCTCCACGATGTCGGCGATTTCAAACTCTCGCCGGTTGTCGCCAAGAGAACACCGAATGCTATGTATTCCTTGCTCCCATCGGTCTTTGCGGACGATCTTCCCGTCCGACCGAAACTCGTAATCATCAGGGTTTGCGTCCCTGAATTCAGGCATGCGGAAATCGCGTTCCGTAACCTTGCGCGAAGTCACTTTTCACCCCCGATATCAGCCCGGCCGGCTAGGTCCGCCGCCGCCATGCCCAGTGCCATGGCTTCCGCCCACTTCGGGTTGTTCGACTTCAAGGCTTCGATCCCGGCCAGTGCTTCGTCGTAGTCGCCAGCCTCGGCGACGATGGCGGAAATCTGCTGGATAAGGGCCTGCTCATGCGGGGCGCACAGGGCGGCCAGCTGGGCGGCATAGGGGCCGGTGATGTCCTGCTCTCCGGCCTTGGCCAGCGCCGCCAGGCGCACCAGGGCGGCATCGGCGGGCGACGTGGTCGGCTTGCCGGACGCCACCAGCAGCTTGGCCCCCTTGGCGGCGCGGGGAATCTGCATGGTCTGGTGTGCCCACTCCACGTCGATCTCCATGCCCACGTCGGCAGCCTTGACCAGGACATCAACCATCTTGGCCTGATCGACCGTTTCTTCGGTCTGGTAGCCGAAGGTCGGTAGCCTATCCGCCGGGAACATGCCGTTGATGAGCGCCACCGGGCGCACAACCTGGCCGTTCATGGTCGGCTCGATCTGGCGGACATCGTGCAGCATGATTTCGCGCCGAACCTTGTCATGGATCGCGCCCAGGGCGTTGGTGCTGGTCTTGCCATCAGCCTGGCTGGTCAGCGTCCCGCCTAGGATCGCCATGGACTGCTTGCGCTCCCAGTAGCCGACCGCGCTCAGGAAGTCATCGACAGTGCCGGTCTTCGTCGCCTGGATGAAGTCGATGGACATGGTGCTGGGGACCACGCCCGCACCGTCGTTGCCGATGTTGCGCACAGCTTTCAGCAGTTCGTCGCGCTGCTTGGGGGAGATGCCCGCCGGATACTTTCCCAGGCGCAGCGGCAGGCCGTACACCTCAAGGAAGCGCTGCATGTCGCGGATGTTGTACGCCTTGTAGGCATACGTCCAGGCCAGCACCCGGAACAGCGCGGCTTGTTCGATGTAGCCGGACTTCGCCCGGTGCTCATGCACCACCCAGCCCCAGGGCCGAAGGGGCTCCGGAAGCCCCATCTTGAGGAACTGGATAGCCCCGGTGTCCCAATCAACATGGAACATGCGCTGCGGCACCCAGTGGAGCGCCTGCGGCAGCCAGGTGCTGCCGGTCTTCCAATCGATTTCCAGGGCGGTGAAGCCCTTGCCGATGGCGTCGGTGAGGTCGTACTGGGCGTCTTCGAAGCGCGGGATGCTGCGCAGCATGTCCGCCAGTTCCTCAGTGCGGTCGATTTCGGATTGGCTGGAATCTTTGGGTGGGTGCAGCTGCCAGCCGAGGCCCGTCACCGCCCTACGCCGCTTGGCCAGCTCGGCGAAGATGTGGGGGTCTTGCTCTTCCACCAGTTCGAACAGGGCCGACTGGTCGGTGATGAAGCCCTGGTCGGCGGCGGCAAACGCAGCAGCGAGACGCGAAGGGTCCAGTGTGTTCACCGAGGCATAGTTGAGGCTGTTGCCCTGGGTGGATCGGGCGCCCGCCTGCAACGTGGCCAGCCCGGAACGGGTCACCTTGGCCAGTGCGGCCTTCATCTTGTTAATCATCATCGTCCCAATCGTCAGAGTAGCCGCTGACGCGGCTGGTGCTGCGGCGGTCCCGGCGTGATGTCGCCGCCGACGTGTATTGCCATTCGCCCGCAAACTGGGTTGCGATCCGCCATAGCATTTCAAGCGCATCCGGGCCATCGTCATGGTCGGCCTCCGGATAGAACTTCAGCTGCTCTATCAGCACACCATGGCTGCGATGCAGACGCAGCTTGCCGTTCACCACATGCGGTTGCAGCGAGAGAATCGCCAAGTCCTTATCGCGCCCGGTCGGCCCAGGCTGTGCTGGAAACGCGATACCCTGCAACGCGGCACGCTTGATCAATTCCGTGTAGAGAAATTCCTGGAATGCCACCGCCTCCACTGACCACAGAAGGCACTGGTATTCGACCTGTAGGTCGATGGCGCGGCTGATGATGAGGTCGGGCACCCGGCGGCAGATGTCCGCCTCCACCACGTCCAGCACCATCGTGTTGCGGTTCAGTCCACCCACCAGGATTGCCGAGGGGTCGCGGGCCTTGTTCTGCCGGCCCAGAGAGGGGTCGATGGCTCCGAAGAAGAGCCAGTCGTTACGCCGATCCACCCAGAATTGCAGGGTCTTGAACGGGGCCGTGTCGTCATTGCCCGCCTCGTTCTGCTGTTCTTGGTTAAAGGCGTCGTGGTCGGTCGCCCGCATGCACATCAGGCGGTACAGGGGGCGCACTTCTGGCCAGGACACCACGGCCCCGGCGTCCATCGCCGCCTTGTTCGCCCAGTAGAAGGCCAGCGCTTCCGCTTCGGCGGCTTCCTTGGCCTCTTCGTCATCGGCTCCGGCGGTGTAGATGCCTTCCCACTTGTCCCACAGGTCCATGCGGTCAGGCCATTGCATGATCGACTTGAAGACCTTGCGCCGCCAGCCAGGCTTGCGCGAGACACGGTTGATCGCAGCGTCGTAGTGAAGGCTGGTGCCGGGCCAGAACACGTCCATGCCACCGGCCGGCCCGGCCAGGCCGAGGACAGCTTTCAGCACGAAGTCCTGCACTTTGTCGCGCTGGCCCTTGTCCCGCACGTTGTCGTCGTTTTCCAGGTCATCAAGGAAGACCAGGTCGGGCCGGTGCGGGCCGTGCTTCATGCCCCGGATTTTCTTGCCCGTGCCGCCGATCCGCACCTTGCGATTGTTGGCCGTGACAATCGTCGTCGCCTGCCACACCCGACCGCGCCCGCAAGCCTCCGGGAAGTCCATCGCCAGGCGCGGATTGGTGTCCAGTTCCGCCTTGATGCTTTCCAGCATTTCTGCGGCCTGTTCCTCGGTGTTCATGATGATGCCGATCATGTGCTTTCGGCCCGTAACGATGCACCACAAGCTGCCCAGCTGGGTCTCGTAGGTCGATTTGGCCTCACCCCGTGGGGCTTGATGCACTTCGCGGCCATCCGTGGGGCCGTCGATGACCTCCGGCAGGCGCTTGAAGATGAACTGCTGGAACAGCGAGAAAAAGGCGGTCGGGACGTAGTGCGGGAAGTAGGTGCGGCAGAAGAACTCGTAGTCATTCCAGGCCCGCTCCCGCCGCGCCTTACTGGCTGCCGGGTCGGTGTCGAAAGCCTCGCACTCCAGTTCGATGGTGTTGCGGATTTCCTCGCCCAGCTTGGCCAGTTCGTCCTCAAACTCCCGCCAGTTGCGAACTTCCTTGATCGCCCGGTCGTTACCCGCCATAGCGCTTCCCCAGGGTGGCCCCGACCTCTTCAAAGTGCGGTTGTAGCGCCTTCAAAGCGGCGGGATCGTGCAAGCGCAGGTGGTCGGCGATGGTCTTGAGCGTGTCCAGCGCCACCGAGAGTCCGGAGAACTGCGGATTGAGCCGGGCAAACGACTTGCTGAACTTGGCGTAGGCATCGGACAGCTGCGCAATCACGGTCGCCTTGTCGGCCGCCGGGATGGTCGAGTTCTCCAGCTCGCGGGTGGTGGTGATGACCTGCCGGGCGAAGTCTTCCACCAGCTGCTTGTTCAGGTCATCCATGCCCTGTTCGCTGATGCGGTAGGCAGCCCGGGCCGTGTCCCAGTCGTCGCCCTTGGACTGCGCCTTGGCCTTCCAGTCCCGCGCAGTGTCGTAGCTGACCCCGCAAGTGACGGCGGCGCCATTCAAGGGCATGCCCTCGATATACAGCTGCCGCACTTTGTCGCGGGTCTCCTGAGAATGAGCCATCAGTCACATCCGCTTGATGATTTCGACGGCAGCAGCAGCCAGCGCACCGCCGACCCCGCCGCCGAGGGCGCCGAGCTTGGCGGTTTTCTCGATCAGCCGCTTATCCTCGGCCTCAAGATTCGCCACCCGGGTACCGAGGCCATCGATTCGCTTGCCCACGTTGCTTTCCAGGCTCTCGATCCGCTGGCCGAGACTGTTCTCGATGCGGTCCATGCGATCCGACTGTGCGGCCTCCAGGCGCCGGATGTCCTGCTTGATGTCGTCCATGCGAGTAGTGATGCTTTGGTGCATGGACTGCATGTTCTGGGCCATGGCCTGAACCGCACCGGTCAGCTGACCGATGCTGTGCATGACCTGCGCGTTCTCGGCACTCTTGGTGTCGCTCATTGGGGCTCCCCTTGGTATTGGCGATCTTTCTCGATGACACGCTGGCAAGCGGCCAGCTGGCGCACTACTTCGTCGGCCTCGGAGGCGAGTCCGACAAGAAATTCAGCAGCCGGGACAGAAAGTTCGGCTCGCGTTTCACCATCACGTCGGCCGGCGCTGGGGCCAGGCGCGGCGGCTCCACTTCCACCGGCTCCCTCGGGGCAGGCAACGGGGATGCGCAGGCGCAGAGCGCCAGAGCGCAGATCAGCAACAGCGCGGTCCTTTGCGGCTTTCTCATGCTTCAAATCCTTCTGATATTGGGCCGATGCAGCGGCCATGTCCTGGGCGTGTTGGTGCTCCTTTGCGCGGGCCAGGTCTTCCAGTTCCTTGATGCGGGTGTTGGCCCTGGTCAGGGCAGTGTTCTCGCGCCCCAGCCAGGCCGACCGCTCGGCCTTCTCGCCCAGCCCGAATTGCTGCTGGCCGTAGGCGTAGATGGCGGCCACTACGGCAGCCAACAGAAGCACCGCACCCAGCAGCTTGTCCCACGGCGGGATGATGGGCAGCGTCATGCCGACACCCCACGGCCCCAAGCCAGATAGCGGGGCTGCAACAGGTTCAGAATGCGGCGGGGATAGCCCAGGTTTTCAGGGCAAAAGCTCGGGTGGCGTCGGGCATGGCCACATGCGCTGTCAACCGCCACCCGATCCAGGGCCGGGCGCACCGTTGCGGCCTCCTGCTGCCAATGGCCCAGCCCGCCGTTATAGGCCCGCAGGGCGGCCCACAGGCGGTCGAACTCGGACGGGCCGCGCACCCGGTCGAACAGCCAGCGGTCGTAGCCCACCAGCGCCCGCATGGCCCACGTCGGGTTTGTCGGCTGGCACTCGGCAGCAGCCAGCCCGTTGGCCTCGCACCACCACCGCGCCGTGGCCGGCATGAACTGCGCCATGCCGACGGCGCCAACGCGGGAGACGGCCTCGGGGTTCCAGCCGCTCTCCTGGTGGATTTGGGCAGCGAAGGCCGCAACCGGGGCATCCAGGCCCCATGCAGCATGGGCGGCGCGGACAAGGTCGGCTCGGTGTTTGATCGCGGCGCGGGGAACATCCTGGGCCTGGGCCGGGATCGACCAGAACGAAAGGATGAGCAGGGCAAGGCACAGGACGATCAGCGTCGCCAGGAACTCCTGACGCTGGGCCTTCGAGAAATTGCCCCAAGCCATTTCAGGCCCCTAAGCCGATGGCCACCATCGCGGCGCCCACAATCAGCGCCCGGCGCAGCATCGCCATGGCGAAGACGAAGTCGCCCTGGACATCGCCGAAGGGGATCAGCTTGCAGTCGCCCCCCGTGTCGATGTCGCAGGACTCGCCATCGACCATTTCGGCCATGAACGCGTCGGGCCGGGCGTAGGGAAAAAGGGAGCGGTCAAGCCAGTAGCCGACAACCCCGGCCATGGTGACCAGGGAGAGCTTGTAGAGGCTGACGGGGAGTTGCTGCGGGTAGAGCAGGCCGATGACGGCGAGCAGCAGGACGGTGGCGATCAGCCACCAAAAAAGGCGGGGAGACTTCATTGCGTAACCTCCGGTTGTTCATGGGATATGACAACCGGAGGTTACGCAGGCGCGCGAGGCGCTGGCAGGCTGGAAACGTTTCCAGCTGAGGGAGGCAGAGGCTACTTTTGGTGGTAAGCCTTAAACACCATGAAGATGACTTCGGCAAATCCTCCATAGGCCATCAACATAGCGACAAGCACACCTAAATATTCCTTGTGGCGTATGGTTTTCAAAAACAAGCGCCATCCAGTAACACCGGATTCACGGAGTTCAGCAGTAGCTTTTTTCCTCGCCTGGCTGGCCCCGTCGTGTTCATAGAACTCCAGCCAGTTGGCCACGGCGGCATAGATGAACATTACGAAGAACAGGAGAACAAGCCCAATGTTGGTGATCCTGCCGTCGTTGAACTTCTCCATCTGTGGAAAGAAGATACACGGCGCCAACAGCATCACCTGAGATGGGAGATTGCGGACGAATTGCAAGTAAGCAGATCGGCCTGCCTTGGTGAAAATGAACATGACTAGATCGGGCGAATGGTGATGTTAAAAATCCCTCGTTCGTTCCCCGAAACGCAAAAGCGCGATGACGACTCCTTGTCATCAACGCATGCCTGGCTCCAGCCCTGGCGGCGCGATTTGTCGAAGGCGTTCAATGCGACGGCAAGATAGTCACCGTAGCTGCTTCCCCTCGCGGCCCGAAGCAGCATCCCTCCGGCTCTAACCGTGTCCGATGGGTGGCCCAACTGGGTCGAATCAAACATCAGCCAAACACTGGTCAGCCTGTTGTTCTGGCTGTCGAGCGTGAGCAGCGCATTTGATGCCTGTAGCTCGCATTCCGTGATGGTTTTTTCAGTGGCCTTCTTGGCCTTGCATCCAGTCGTTTTCAGCACCGGGACCATCTCCGCGGCCGCAGCGTTGTATCGATCCCGAAACGTCAGTTGTTCTGCTCCGGCTGTAGCCGCAGCAGTAAGCAACATGATGGCGACGATAGACCTCATTCCTTCCGCCCCTTCTTCGCCTTGGAATCAGCCTTCATAGGCGGCGACAGCACCATCTCCCCCGACCAAAGTAGCGCCATTTGAAGGAGCTGCTGCTGGCTCTTGTCGTTCAGCTTGCGGAAGCACTGCAACAGGCTGGCCTCCCGGCTACCTGATGTCTCCATCTTGTTGCTGGAGCCAGTAACGATCCACTCTGGGTCAAGCCCCAATGTGGGCCTTGAAGCAGCCAGGGCAAACACCTCTTTCGTCGGAAAGCTATCCCTTCGCTTCCGCGCATTCAGCGCCTTGTCTGTAAGCCCCAGCAACTCGGCGGCTTCCTTATCCGTGGCAACCCCAAGCTGCTGTTTCAGCCGCAGCAAACCATTTTCAAAGTTCGTCACAAAATCCCCTTGCACATCTACAAATGTAGATATAATCTACGCAACATCTTCAACACATAACGCAAGGTAACACCCCAATGACTGCCGACCAAGTGAAAGCGAAGTTCAAGCGGGAAGGGCGAACCATTACCGAGTGGGCAAAGGAAAAGGGTTACGACCGAGCCCGCGTTTATCTGGTGCTCAACGGCCAGTGCAAAGGGATGTACGGGAAGGGGCATGAGATCGCCGTTGCCCTCGGCCTCAAGCAAGCTGGGCTGCTGCCGGTTCGGCTGACACCGGCTTAAGCTTTTTGAGCATCCTCGAA
>NZ_DAISLS010000021.1:0-19501 GCF_036820405.1 Oryzomicrobium sp. | reverse complement strand
AGGGGGCCATCTTTTCTTCCTCGGTGCCGGGCAGGAAGCCGATGTCCTCGCCCACCGGCACGGTCACCCGGGTCATGATGATCTCGGCGTAGAGCTTGCTCTCCAGCACCTGGGTCAGGCCCGCCGCCAGTGTCAGCAGGGTCTTGCCGGTGCCGGCCTGGCCGAGCAGGGTGACGAAGTCGATCTCCGGGTTCATCAGCAGGTTGAGGGCGAAGTTCTGCTCCCGGTTGCGGGCGGTGATGCCCCACACGGCGTTCTTGGGGTGGGAATAATCGGTGAGGGTCTCCAGCACCGCGGTCTTGCCGGCCACTTCCTTGACCCAGGCGGCCAGCGGGTTGCCCTGGCCTTCCTGCCAGACGAACTCGTTGACCATGAACTGGGGGCACATGGGGCCGCTCAGGCGGTAGCGGGTCTTGCCGTTTTCCTTCCAGGACTCCATGCCCTGGCCGTGCTTGTCCCAGAAGTTGGCGGGCAGTTCCTGGGTACCGGCGTAGAGGATGTCCGTGTCCTCCAGCACCTTGTCGTTGAAATAGTCTTCGGCGGCCAGGCCCAGGGCGCGGGCCTTGATGCGCATGTTGATGTCCTTGGACACCAGGATCACCTGGCGCTTCGGATGCTTGCGCTGCAGGTGCACCAGCACCGACAGGATGTGGTTGTCGGCCTTGCCGGTGGGCAGCGCCGTGGGCAGTTCGCCGGAGATGGCCTCGGTCTGCAGGAACAGCCGCCCGGTGGCCAGCTTGCTGGAGGGGCCGGTGAGGTCCACCCCTACGTCGATGTCCTCGCTGCTGGAAACCAGCTCGTCCAGGGTACGCGACACCTGGCGGACGTTGCGCGAGATTTCCGACATGCCCTTCTTGTGGTTGTCCAGCTCCTCCAGGGTCATGATCGGGAGGTAGATGTCGTGCTCCTCGAAGCGGAACAGACTGGTGGGATCGTGCATCAGCACGTTGGTGTCGAGGACGAACAGCTTGGAGGGGGAGGCGGCAGCCGTTTTCTTGGCGGACTTGGCGGCGGCTTTCGGTACGGCTTTGGCTTGCGCGGCGGATTGGCGGGCCATGGAGTTTCCTTGCGTTCGTTGATGACGATACCGGGGACAACAGGCGCTGCGACAACGGGTGCTGCGGTACTGCGAGGTGAAAGAGGGGGCGGTGCGGCTACAGGGCGCGCAGGGCGGCCAGCACGGCTTCGGCGTGGCCCGGGACCTTCACGCCGCGCCATTCCTGGGCGAGCTTGCCGGCGCGATCGAAGAGGAAGGTACTGCGCTCGATGCCGCGCACCTGCTTGCCGTACATGTTCTTCATCTTGATCACGCCGAAGGCATTGCAGACGGTTTCGTCGGCGTCCGAGAGCAGTTCGAAGGGCAATTCCAGCTTGGCCTTGAAGTTGGCGTGGGACTTCAGGCTGTCCCGGGAAATGCCGACGATCACCGCGCCGGCGGCGGCGAACTGGGGATGGAGGTCGCGGAACTGGGCGGCTTCGGTGGTGCAGCCTGGGGTGCTGTCCTTGGGATAGAAATAGACCACGACGGCCTGGCCGGCGCGGGTAGCCTCCGCCAGGGTGAAGTCGCCGCCGGTGCCGGGTAGGGTGAAATCGCTGGGGACGGTGGCGGGGATGCTGCTGCTCATCGGGGTCTCCTGAAAGGGCGGAAGCGGTTTCCGCCGGCGGCTTCATTCTCAGGAAACTGAGGCGTTACGGCAAGTGCTGCGGTGCGGCGGGCGCCGCCCCGGCCTGCCCGGAGGTCCGCCACTGGCGCGGCTTTCCGGGCAGGGTCCGGCGGCTTCAGGCCGCCTGGGGCCGGGCCATGGCGCCGTCCAGCTCGCCCATCAGGTGGTCGAGCCGGGAGGTGGCGGCGGCGATGCCCTGAGTCTCCCGGGATAGGAGGCCGGTGGAATGGCCGAAGGTGGCGATCTCGCTGGAAAAATCGCCGAACCGTTCCTGCTGGGCCTGGGCTCCGGCGGAAATGTCGCCGAGCAGGCCGGCGATCACCCGGGCCTCCCGGATCACCGCGGCGAGGCGTTCCTGGGCAGCCAGGGCGTTGTCGCGGCCACCCCCCATCTGCTCGCCGCCGTGGCGCACTGCGGCCAGGGCTTCCTGGGTGGCAGCGAGGATCTCGGCGATGCGCCGCTCGATGTCGCCGGTGGCGTGCTGGGTCCGCTCGGCCAGCTTGCGCACCTCGTCGGCCACCACGGCGAAGCCCCGGCCGGTGTCGCCGGCCCGGGCCGCCTCGATGGCGGCGTTGAGCGCCAGCAGGTTGGTCTGGTCGGCCACGTCGCGGATGATCTGGACGATGGCACCGATCTCGTTGTTGCGCGCCCCCAGCTCCTCGATGCGCGCCACGGCCTGGCCGATGGCGCCGTGGGCCTGCTCCAGGCGGGCCACTGCTGCGTCCATCACCTCGCCGCCGGCCGTGGCCTGGCTGCCGGCGGCTTCGGCCAGGCGACTGGCTTCGGTGGAACGGCGGGCGTTCTCGGCGGCGGCGGCGATGATGGCGTCGGCGGTGCCGGCCATGCTTTCCGCCCGCTGCCGCTGTTCGTCCATGGTATCGGCGATGCGCCCGGTGGCCCCGGCTATGCCCGCGCTTTCCCGGGAGGCGGCACCCACCGAATTGGTGATCTGGGTCAGCAGCACCTCCAGGTGGCGGGAGGCTTCTTCGGCGTGCCGGCGGGCGTCCTCCAGGTTGGCGAAGGAATGCTGGCGGGCCCGCTCGAAGGCCAGGGCAAGGGTGAACACCACTACCAGCAGGCCGATCAGGGATTTGCCCTGGAGCGCCGGCAGCAGGTCGTGGGGCAGGGGCGAGGGCGGCAGCAGACCCTTGCCCTCGATGGTCATCAGCAGCGCCACGGCGGCCAGGGTCAGGCCGCTCCACAGGTAGCCGGCGCCCCGCCCGGCGATGAACACGGCGGCCAGGGGGATGGTGGCGAACCAGACCACGCTGGTGGAGAACAACCCACCATTGACCGCCACCATCCACGCGACCATGCCGAACATGGACGCGGTGACGAACTGGGCGGCCAGGCGCACGCTGCCGGTGCCCTTGAGCAGGAAGGGGCCGAGCAGGAGGCCGAGACTGCCGACGAGGATGCCGTTGGCCATGGGGTAGTGGCCGTGCTTGTAGTAGGAGAGGGCGAAGAGGGGCGCCACCAGGGCGGCGATCAGCCCCACGCTGACCACGGTACGGGCGCGCACCGAGGCTTCGGGCGACGTGCGCACCGCTTCGGGAAGGAACCAGGCAACGACCTGGGCGAGAGCCATGACGAAAACCTCGGTGATGGAAAGCTTCGGAATGTAGATCAAACGATCGTTTGAATCAATTGCCGAGGTCTGGGAAAAAAGTTCCCGATGGCGAGAAAAAGATGGGCAGGCGAAAGGAAGGGACGCTGCCGCCGATGGCGGGTGATGGAAACGAAAAGGCCGGAGCGCATGGGCTCCGGCCTTGGGCGGAAAAGGCGGTCAATCCGCCCGGGAGGTCGTAGGGTTCAGCAGGTGGCGCCCTGGACCATGAGCTGGCCCGAACGGCCTGGAATCTCGCCCCAGCCGATCTCGTGGCGGGGCAGGGCGGCCGGGTCCAGGGACTCGAACAGGGTGCGGGTGGCGACGAGCTGGTAGCCCTGGGCCTTCCATCCGGCCAGCAGGCGGTCGAATACCGGAGCCAGCTTGCCCCCTTCCAGTTCGGCGTGAAGGGTGTAGACCTGATCCCGGTCGGCGGCCTGGGTCAGGCCGAGCAGGTGGTCGGCCACGGTGGCCTCGGTGATGCCGTCGGCGCCGATCAGTTCGTCCAGGGTGGGCAGGGTGGTGGGCAACTGGGGCACGGCCAGTTCACGGCCCTGCCAGACCGGGCGGAAGGGATGGCTGCCGCGGCCGTCGGAGGCGTAGTCCATGCCGGTTTCCCCTTCCAGGGCCAGGGCGGTGCCGTTCATCTGCCAGCCGGCGGCGCCGTGGGTGCGGGGGGGCGTGCCGAACACCTCGGCGAAACGTTGCACCGCCTTGCCGAATTCGGCTCGGGTCCAGGCCTCGGAGGCCTTGCCGACGCCGTCCTGCCATTTCACGTGGTCCCAGCAGTGGATGCCCACCTCGAAGCCCGCATCGCGCACGGCGCGCATCACGTCGGCGCTCTTGCGGCCGATATCCGGCCCGGGCAGCAGGGTGCCGTAGAGCAGGGTCTTGATGCCGTAGTGGGAGACCACCGAGGTGCGCTGCACCTTCTTGGCGAAGCCCGGGCGCAGGGCGCGCTTGACGGCGCGGCCGGTGTGGTCCGGGCCGAGGGAGAAGAGAAAGGTGGCGCCGGCCTGGTGGCGGCGCAGCAGTTCGACCAGGGCGGGCACGCCTTCCCGGGTGCCGCGGAAGGTGTCCACGTCGATCTTGAGGGCGAGGTAGGGCATGGCGATGGGGGATGTGAAGGGGGCGACACAAAACGAACGCGCCGCCGCGGAAGATCCGGACGGCGGCGCGTTGCGGGGCGGGTGGGTTTAGTCCACCAGCTTGCGGGCTTCCGCCACCTGGCCACGGTAGGCGTCGAAGATGTTCTTGAGGGCATCCTCGAAGGTCACTTCCGGCGCCCAGCCCAGTTCGGACATGGTGTTGGCGATCTTGGGCACCCGGTGCTGGGTGTCCTGGTAGCCCTTGCCGTAGTACTCGCCGGAGGTGGTTTCGACCATCTTCACCTGGCCGGCGGTCTCGGCGTACTCGGGGTACTTCTTGGCCAGGTCGAGCATCAGGGTGGCCAGTTCGCGTACCGAGTAGTTGTTCTTCGGGTTGCCGATGTTGTAGATCTTGCCGGAGGCCACGCCGTCCTTGTTCTCGATGATTTTCATCAGGGCGGCGATGCCGTCGGAGACGTAGGTGAAGGAGCGCTTCTGGCTGCCGCCGTCCACCAGCTTGATGTTCTCGCCGCGCACGATGTGGCCGAGGAACTGGGTGATGACGCGGGAAGAGCCTTCCTTCGGGGTGTGGATGGAATCCAGGCCCGGGCCGATCCAGTTGAAGGGGCGGAACAGGGTGTAGTCCAGGCCCTCTTGCTGGCCGTAGGCATGGATCACCCGGTCCATCATCTGCTTGGCGCAGGAGTAAATCCAGCGCGGCTTGTTGATCGGGCCGAGGATGAATTCGGAGTTCTCGGGGTCGAACTCGGCGTCCTTGCACATGCCGTACACCTCGGAGGTGGACGGGAAGATGACGCGCTTGTTGTGCTTCACGGCCTGGCGAATGATCGGCAGGTTGGCCTCGAAGTCCAGCTCGAAGACGCGCAGGGGTTCCTTGACGTAGGTGGCCGGGGTGGCGATGGCCACCAGGGGCAGGATCACGTCGCACTTCTTGACGTGGTACTCGATCCACTCCTTGTTGATGGTGATGTCACCCTCGAAGAAGTTGAAGCGCGGGTGGTCGAGCAGGCTGGCAACCCGGTCGTTGGCCATGTCCATGCCGTACACCTCCCAGTCGGTGGTGTCGATGATGCGCTGGGACAGGTGGTGGCCGATGAAGCCGTTCACGCCGAGGATCAGGATTTTTTTCATGGTGTTGTCAGGAAACAGGAAATCGGTGGAAATCAGAGCCGGATCGAATTGTGCTCTTTTCCGGATACAAGTGCGCTAAAACGTTCCGCATCGAGAGGACTGCCGTCGAGCTGGGCGGCTAGCAGGCGCAGCTTGCGGCCGTCGCCGCAGCGCGCCGTGAGCCGGCCCTCCTCGACCGCCAGGGCGGGCACCGTCTCGCCGGCAGCGGCGGGGCCGTCCACGGGCAGGGTCCGCAGCACGGTCAGGCGGCCCAGTTCCGTGTCGCTGAAGGCGCCCGGGTAGGGGGGCGCCACGGCGCGGACGAGATTATGAACGCTCCGGGCCGGGTTCCGCCAGTCGATCCGTCCATCCTCGGGTTTGCGGCCGCCGAAATAGCTGCCCCGGGCCAGGTCCTGGGACTGGAAGGCGACGGTGCCGGCGAGGAGGCCGGGCAAGGCCCGGTGCAGGCAGATTTCCGCCGCCACGGTGACCTTGTTGAACACGTCGAAGGCGGTGTCGTCGGCCAGGATGGGCACGGCCTGCTGGTCCACCAGGCGGCCGGCGTCGGGTTTTTCGACCATCTCGTGCAGGCTGGCGCCGGTTTCCGTCTCGCCGTGGATCACCGCCCAGTTCACCGGCACCCGGCCCCGGTACTTGGGCAGCAGCGAGCCGTGCATGTTGAAGGCGCCCCGGGGCGGTACCGCCAGGAGCGGCGCCTTCATCATCTGGCGGAAATAGAAGGAAAAGAAGAAGTCCGGTTCCAGGGCGGCGATTTTGGCCACTACCTCGGGGGCGTTCACGTCCTCCGGGGTGATCGTCGGGATGCCGCGCTCGTGGGCGATGTCGGCCACCCGTTGGAACCAGATGTTCTCGCGGGGATCGTCCTCGTGGGTGACGACCAGGGGAATGTGCACGCCGCCGTCGAGCAGGGTCAGGAGGCAGCGGGCGCCTACGTTGTGGTAGGCGAAGACGACGGCGCTGGGGCGCGTGGGCATCGTGGCGTTTCCGGGAAGGTCAGGGCTGCTGGGTGGCCGGCGCGGCGACCGGGGTGGCATCGTCGACGGGGGATTCGAGGATCGCGCCGATGCGGTAGCGGGGCCGGTAGCGGACCTGCATGTGGATGCGGCCGATGTATTCACCCAGGATGCCCTGGCCAAACAGCACCAGGCCAACCAGGAAGAAGGCCAGGATGTCCCGGTCCCAGATCACTTCGAGCAGGCCGGTGATCTCGTGGTTGAACAGGCGGTGGATGATCACCCCGACGTAGGTCAGCAGGGAGAGCAGGGAAACCAGGATGCCGAGCAGGGAGAAGAACTGCAGCGGCGCCACCGAGAAGCCGGTCATCAGGTCGAAGTTGAGGCGGATCAGGCTGTACAGGGAATACTTGGATTCGCCGGCGGCGCGGGCCTCGTGCTCCACCACCACTTCGGTGGGCTGGTGGGCGAAGGTGTAGGCCAGGGCCGGGATGAAGGTGTTGACCTCGCGGCAGTCGAGCATGGCCTCGACGATCTCGCGCCGGTAGGCGCGCAGCATGCAGCCCTGGTCGGTCATCTTGATGCGGGTGATGCGCTCACGCAGCCGGTTCATGGCCTTGGAGGCCACCGAGCGCCACAGGGCGTCCTCGCGCTGGCGGCGGATCGAGCCCACGTAGTCGTGGCCGGCGCGCACCGCCTCGAGCAGCTTGCCGATCTCTTCCGGCGGGTTCTGCAGGTCCGCGTCCAGGGTCACCACCACGTCGCCGCGACACTGCTCGAAGCCGGCCATGATCGCCATGTGCTGACCGGCGTTGGCGGCCAGCAGCACCACCCGGGTCACGTCGGGGCGGCGCTGGAACTGCTCGCGCAGCATGGCCGCGGAGCGGTCGCGGCTGCCGTCGTTGACGAAGATGATCTCGTAGGTGGCGTCGAGTTTGTCGAGGGCGGGGTAGAGGCGGTCGTAGAGGGACTGCAGGCCGGCTTCCTCGTTGTAGACCGGGATGACGACGGACAGCTCGGGATGGGCGTGGCTCATGGTTCGGCGGAAATGTCGGAGGTGTTCAACGGGGCAGCAGGTCGGCCAGGGCGGCGACCACGCGATCCACGTCGCCATCGGCCATGGCCGGGAAGAGGGGCAGGGTGAGGATGCGGCGGCCCACGTCCTCGGCTACCGGGCAATCCCCTTCCTGCCAGCCGAGGCGGCGGTAGAGGGTGGTCAGGTGCAGTGCCGGGTAGTGGACCCCGGTGCCGATGCCGCGCGTCTTGAGGGCCGCCATCAGGTCGGCCCGGTTACTGCCTTGGGGCACCAGCACCTGGAACATGTGCCAGTTGGACTGGGCGAAGTCGGCCAGGGGGAGTTCCAGCACCCGCTCCAGGCCGGCGGCGGCCAAGGCGGCGAAGTAGCGCTGCGCCAGGGCGCGGCGGCGGGCGGTGAAGCCGTCCAGCTGTTTGAGCTGGCCCAGACCCACGGCGGCGGCTACGTCGGTGAGGTTGCCCTTGTGGCCGGTCATGTCCACGTCCAGGGTGCCGTCGGGGAAGCGCTGCACGCCTTGCAGGCGCAGCCGCTCGACCCGGGCCGGGTCCACGTCCGGGGGGAGCACCAGGGCGCCGCCCTCGCAGGTGGTCAGGTTCTTGTTGGCGTGAAAGCTGAAGGAGACGAAGCCCGAGCCGTCGCCGAAGGCCTGGCCGATCGGGGTGCCGTTCCAGTTGGCGCCCAGGGATTGGGCGGCGTCCTCGATCACCCGCAGGTTGTGGCGGGCGGCCAGGGCGTAGATGGCGTCCCGGTCCAGGGGCAGGCCGGCCAGGTCCACCGGGATGATGGCCTTGGTGCGCGGGGTGACGGCCGCCTCGAGCTTGCCCAGGTCGAGCATGCGGGTGGCCGGGTCGATGTCCACGAACACCGGCCGGGCGCCGCGCTTGATCACCACGTTGGCGGTGGCCGCCCAGGTCAGGGGGCTGGTGATGACTTCGTCGCCGTGGCCGATGCCGGCCAGTTCCAGGGCGATTTCCAGGGTCAGGGTGCCGGAGTTGAACACCTTGACCGGCCGGCCGCCGCACAGGGTGGAGAGTTCGGCCTCGAACTGCTGGCACTTGGGACCGGTGGTGATCCAGCCGGAGCGCAGCACGTCGGCCACGGCGGCGATGGTGGCCTCGTCGATGCTCGGCCGGGTGAAGGGGAGGAAATCCATGGAAAGACCTTGACGCTTCGATGCTTAGTGGGACCGGGCGACGAGCCAGACGCCGACGATGATGAAGCCGATGCCCATCAGCTTCTGGGTGACCAGTGGTTCGCCGAACCATTGCCAGGCAATGAAGGCGTTGATCACGTAGCCGATGGAAAGCATCGGGTAGGCGATCGACACCGGCACCCGGGACAGGGCCATGATCCACACCACCAGGCTGACGGCGTAGCAGGCCATGCCGCCCATGATGTGGGGCTCGAAGGCGAGCTTGAGCCCCACGGGCAGGACGTTTTGCAACTGGAAGTCGAAATGGCCGACGGCGTTGGTGCCGGCCTTGAGCAGCAATTGGGCGGCGGCGTTGAGCAGCACGCCGGTGAGGATGAGGGCGAAACTGATGGCAGTCATGAGGCGGTGGAAAAGTCAGGCGGGCAGGTTCAGGGCTGGGGCTTGCGCACGATCACCCGGCGGGAATCCCGGGCCAGCACTTCCATGGGTACGCCCTGGGCTTGCAACTGCTCGAAGGCGTCCGGCGGAAGCAGGGCGAAGGCCTTCTGGTCGGCCTCCCAGCGCTTGACGAAGTCGGCGATGGTGGGCAGGAATTTCTCCGGTTCCTGCTGGATGCCGAAGTCGAGCTCGTCCTTGTACTGCACCATGGTGGTGGTGCGCTTGAGATAGGGCTGCAGGGTCTGGTCGTAGGTGTTGACGCTGTAGAAGGGCAGGCTGTCGTCCATGTAAGGCTTGACCTTCTGAACGATGTCCCATGCCGACATGGATTCGCGCTGGGTCTCGTGGCCGGTCAGGGTCAGCTGGGCGCAGATCAGGCCCCCCAGTGCGACCACCATGGTGGCCAGGGTTTTGCGCTCACGCTGGAAGAGGGTGAAGCCGACGGTGGCACCCACGGTCAGGGCGAGGGCGGCGCCGATCAGCCACGGCTGGTAGGCGGGCACGTCCGGGTTGTCGTTGCGGATCGATTCCAGGTTGGGCACCCACAGGGCGGCGCCGACGTAGATCAGCCCGAACAGGATCACCGGCACCATGTGCCAGCGCAGGGTGCGTCCCGCGTCCCGATCGATGGCCCGGCCCACCAGCACGGCGCCGGCGGGGAAGAGGGGGATGATGTAGGAGATCAGTTTGGAGTGGGAGGCGGAGAAGAAGCCGAAGATCACCACCGCCCAGATCAGCAGGAAACGGTCGGCGCGGAACTCGCCACGGACCCGGGTGGGAGTGCGCACGGTCTTCCAGCATTCGGCCAGGAACAGGGTGACCCAGGGCATGAAGCCTACCAGCAGCACCGGGATGAAGTACCAGGCGGGCTGGTAGCGGCCGTGGACCTTGGTGAGGAAGCGCTCGAAGTGCTCGTGGATGAAGAAGAAATGGAAGAATTCCGGGTTCTTCAGGCTGACGATGACGAACCAGGGCACGGTCACCAGCAGCAGCAGGGCCAGGCCGGAGAACCAGCGCATGCGCAACCAGAAGCCGAACTCGCGCTGCACCAATGAATAGAGCACCAGGGCGGCACCGGGCAGCACCAGACCAATCAGTCCCTTGGACAGCACGGCCAGGCCCAGGGCGACCCAGGCCAGCCAAAGCCAGTTGCGTTCGATGGCGTTGTCGATGCCCGGGCGCCGACTCAGGGCGAAGGCGAACACCGCTAGGTTGAGGAAGAAGCACACCCCCATGTCCAGGGACAGCACATGGGCGAGCACTACATACAGGATGCTGCCGGTCAGGGCCGCCGCGCCGAGGAAGCCGGCCCGGGCGCCGAACAGGCGGGCGCCGGTGAGCCAGACTGCCAGGATGCCGAGCAGTCCGGTGAGGGCCGGCCACAGGCGGGCGGACCAGTTGTGCTCGCCGAACAACTCATAGGACGCGGCGGTGGCCCAGTATTGCAGGGCCGGTTTTTCGAAGTACTTGAGGTCGTTCAGGCGGGGGGTGACCCAGTCGCCGCTGGCCACCATTTCCCGGGGGATCTCGGCGTAGCGGCCTTCGTCGGGCCGGACCAGCTTGCGGTATTCCAGGTTGCTGAACCAGACCACCACCACGATGAGGAGAAAGAGGAAGAGGGAGCGTCGGCTGCGGAATTCCATTGTTTTTTATGGGCGATGAGCGGGCAGGGCGCGGGTGGCGGGACGGCAGGAGCCGTTCAGGGCAGGAGCAGGGCGCAGGCGACCTTGCGGTCCTCGGCGGCCAGGATGTTGTAGGTGCGGCAGGCGGCCTGGGCATCCATCACCTCCAGGCCGCGCCGGGCGGCGAGCAGGGATTGGGTCAGGCGCGGATGGGGAAAGCGCAGGGCGTTGCCGGTGCCGAGAATGACGATCTCGGCGTCGGTGGCGGCGAGCAGCTCGAAATCCTCGGCGGTCAGGGCGTCGAAGTCATGGCCGGTCCAGCCCGGGGTGAGGCGGGTGGGGGTGACCAGGACGTTGTTTTCGTGGCGCATTCCATTGACCAGCACGTACCCCTCGCCGTACCCGGAGAAGGTGTAGAGACCGTCGGTTTTGGAGAGGTGGAGCTTCATCGGTGCCGGGGATGTCCGTTGCGATGCACAACGCGTTAAGAAAGGGTAGGATTATAGGCTTTCCCGACAAGTTAGGCCGGGCCGTTTTTGCAGGGTGCGCATCCGTGCGATGCGATCCCGCCGGGATGGCTCAGGGGGCGCCGCGGGCGGCCCCGTCCGGCCGCCAAAGCCATGAGTGATCTTTCAAGCCCTTCCGGCACGCTTACCGAATCTTTTTCCGACGCCAACGACGCGCCCACTGCCATGCAACCGATCCTGAAATCCGCCAAGCTCGCCAACGTCTGCTACGACATCCGTGGACCGGTGCTGGCCCGAGCTAAGCAGATGGAGGAAGAGGGGCAGAAGATCATCAAGCTCAACATCGGCAACCTGGCCTCCTTCGGCTTCGACGCGCCCGAGGAAATCCAGCAGGACATGATCCGCAACCTGCCCAATTCGGCGGGCTACTCCGACTCCAAGGGCATCTTCTCCGCCCGCAAGGCGATCATGCACTACACCCAGGAGAAGAAGGTCAAGGGCGTGGGGCTGGAGGACATCTACATCGGCAACGGCGTGTCCGAGTTGATCGTGATGGCCATGAACGCCCTGCTCAACCACGGCGACGAGGTGCTGGTGCCGGCGCCCGACTATCCGCTGTGGACCGCCGCCGTGAGCCTGTCCGGCGGTACGCCGCGCCATTACATCTGCGACGAGGGCGCCGGCTGGCTGCCCGACCTGGACGACATCCGCAGCAAGATCACCGACAACACCCGGGCCATCGTCCTGATTAACCCGAACAACCCGACCGGGGCCCTGTACCCGGACGACCTGCTGCGCGAGATCGTCGAGATCGCCCGCCAGCACCAGCTGATCATCTACGCCGACGAGGTGTACGACAAGGTGCTCTACGACGGGGTGACCCACACCTCGATCGGCTCCCTGTCCGAGGACGTGCTGACCATCACCTTCAACGGACTGTCCAAGAACTACCGGTCCTGTGGCTACCGGGCCGGCTGGATGGTGGTGTCCGGCGACAAGCGCCACGCCCAGGATTACATCGAGGGCCTCAACATGCTGGCCTCGATGCGCTTGTGCGCCAACGTACCGGGCCAGTTCGCCATCCAGACCGCCCTGGGCGGTTACCAGAGCATCAACGACCTGGTGGCCCCGGGCGGCCGCATGCGCCGCCAGCGCGACCTGGCCCATGAGCTGATCACCTCGATCCCCGGGGTGAGCTGCGTCAAGCCCAAGGCCACGCTGTACATGTTCCCGCGCCTCGATCCCAAGATGTACCCGATCGCCGACGACCAGCAGTTCATCTGCGAACTGCTGGAAGCCGAAAAGGTGTTGCTGGTGCAGGGCACCGGCTTCAACTGGGGCCATCCGGACCACTTCCGGCTGGTCTTCCTGCCGCACGAGGACGATCTGCGCGAGGCCGTCGGCCGCATCGCACGCTTCCTCGACGGCTACCGCAAGCGTCACGGCCACGCCTGAGGCCGCTTACTAGAACGATTCCTTTCACCTATAAGCAAGAGTCTATGAAACCCATCAATGTCGGCCTTCTGGGCATCGGTACCGTCGGGGGCGGTACGTTCACCGTTCTGCAGCGCAACGCCGAGGAGATTACCCGCCGCGCGGGTCGTCCCATTCAGATTACGGTGGTGGCCGACAAGGACGTTGCCCGGGCCCAGTCGGTCACCGGCGGCGCCTGCAAGGTGGTGGACGACGCCTTCGCGGTGGTCACCGATCCCAGCGTCGACATCGTGGTGGAACTCATCGGCGGCTACGGCATAGCCAAGGAGCTGGTGCTCAAGGCCATCGAAAACGGCAAGCACGTGGTCACCGCCAACAAGGCGCTGCTGGCCGTCCATGGAAACGAAATCTTCGCCAAGGCCCGTGAAAAGGGCGTCATGGTGGCCTTCGAGGCCGCCGTGGCCGGGGGCATCCCCATCATCAAGGCGGTGCGCGAAGGCCTGACCGCCAACCGTATCCAGTGGATCGCCGGCATCATCAACGGCACCACCAACTTCATCCTGTCCGAGATGCGCGACAAGGGCCTGTCCTTCGAGACGGTGCTCAAGGAAGCCCAGCGTCTGGGCTACGCTGAAGCCGATCCCACCTTCGACGTGGAAGGGGTGGACGCGGCCCACAAGGTCACCATTTTGTCCTCCCTGGCCTTCGGCATCCCGGTCCAGTTCGACAAGGCCCACGTGGAAGGCATCTCCAAGCTCGACGCCACCGATATCCGTTACGCCGAGCAACTGGGCTACCGCATCAAGCTGCTGGGCATCACCCGGCGCCGCGCCGAGGGCATTGAACTGCGCGTCCATCCGACCCTGGTGCCGGCCAAGCGCCTGATCGCCAACGTCGAAGGCGCCATGAACGCCGTCCTGGTCCAGGGCGATGCCGTGGGCGCCACCCTGTACTACGGCAAGGGTGCCGGCGCCGAGCCGACCGCCAGTGCCGTGATCGCCGATCTGGTGGACGTGACCCGCCTCGCCACCGCCGATCCGGAAAACCGGGTGCCGCACCTGGCCTTCCAGCCCGACCAACTGGCCGATCTGCCGGTGCTGCCGATCACCGAGGTGGAGACTGCCTACTACCTGCGCATGCGGGTGGAAGACAAGCCGGGCGTGCTGGCCGACATCACCCGCATCCTGGCCGACGAAGGTATCTCCATCGACGCCATGCTGCAGCGCGAGCCGGACGAGGGCGAGGCCCAGACCGACATCATCATCCTGACCCACGTCTGCGTCGAAAAGAAGGCCGACGCGGCAATCGCCAAGGTCGAAGCCCTGCCCGTGGTCCAGGGCAAGGTCACCCGTCTGCGCCTGGAAAACCTCCAGTAATGCCAGACGGGGCTCCCCGGCAACGAAAAAGCCTGCGACACTGTTCGCAGGCTTTTTCGTTTGGAGAGGCGCCATGGGAATCCTGAATCTGGCCCGCCGCCGCGTGCTGGCGGGCTGTGCGGTTTGTACCGGGCTGGCCATGTTGTCGGCCTGCACCAGCGTCGGGCTGTACACCGGGGCGGCTGGCACCCAGGAAGAAGCGCGGGAAGTGGTGCGCCTGGTCTACAGCCAGGGTAGCCCCGCCGACATCCAGGCGCTGCCTTACGAGGGGGGCGATCTGAGCAAGGCCGTGCAGCGCCTGCGCGACCGTTACCCGCGCCTGCAACCCTGGTACGCCCAGGGGGTAATCGGCAATACCTCGGGAGGCTTCGTCGCTGTCCGGGATGTCCGCCGGCGCAGCGAGGTGAGCGAGCTGGTGCGGGCCGAGAACCGGGACCGGGCGTTGCTCTACGTGCGGGGCTCGGTGGAGGTCGGCCATGGTACCGACGACCTCGAATCCTGGCTGCCCTACGAGCGGGAGAGCTTCGGCACCGAATGGATCGAGCAGTCGCCCGCCGGCTGGTGGTTCCTGGGCAAGGACCGGCAATGGCACGAGAAGACAACCCCGGCACGCGTACCGCCGGCCCGTGAGCCGGGTCGCAGCGACAGCCGTTTCATCTGGTGAGTGTTTTCGTGCTGGGGCCGGTACGGACGCCACGAGCTGCCAGCATGGGCGGGTGCCAGATGGCGCCTCTGCTTTTCAGCGGTTTTGCCGCACGTTTGCACTTTTGCGCCCTAACCGTCCCGTTTGTAGTAGTCGTCTTTCTGCGTCTTCCCTGGCTACGGGGCTTTGCTTGGGGTGTTGCTGCATTCCAGGAAATTCGCCAGGCACCGCTTGCCGTGCCCATGGAGAGGCATGTCAGGCATCAAGGCCGAAGTGGCCGGCGCGGTCGGCTGGGGCTGGTAGGTGGCGAGGTGGCAGCACCAGGACTCTACGGAGGGGATGGGGGTGCCCGTGGGCGCAGGGGGAAAACGTGCGACTGGAGGGGGCTTGGCGGCGATTCCGCAATCGGGATGCGAAACGGAATTTTCCGCGTCATGCCATTGTCGAACGGCCAACCAAGGTGCATGAACCTAAAACGGCCCGGCACAAAAGCGAAAGGGGTTGCACCGAAGTGCAACCCCTTGTTTTGTTTGGCTCCCCGACCTGGGCTCGAACCAGGGACACACGGATTAACAGTCCAATCCGTTGTGAAAAGCCTATATAAATCAAGTTGTTGCGTGTGTTTTTTGTACTTCTGCAAAACTGCTACCAAGGCCGCGAGTCTAGCATTAATGGCTCTAGTGTGGCCTGTCAGAAATTTTGGCTGCAAATTTTTGAGAGGTCTCCCTCTGCGGCTCCGTAAGGGGTTTCCCCCCGGTGGGGGTGGGGTTCTGCTTAAGCAGTAGCACCGTATAGGCAAAGCTCCTTTGTGCTGTGCTTGCAGGCGCCGGGATGGGTATAAAATAAGCTAACGTGCGTTACGCAGTTTTATACCTACCCTAGAGACTCCCCTATGACACCTCCTCCAAAGCTAGTTGGCTATCTTCGAGTGTCCACCGCCAAGCAAGGGCAGAGCGGCCTTGGACTAGAGGCCCAGAGGGCAGCCATTGATGGGTATGCCTCAAGGGTTGGGGGAGGGCTCCTCCAGACCTTCACAGAGGTTGAGAGTGGGAAGAACAACGCCAGGCCCGAACTGGCTAAGGCACTTCACCTCGCCAAGGTGACGGGGGCAGTCCTTGTCATTGCAAAGCTAGACCGCCTCTCCCGTAATGCCGCCTTTCTGCTGGCTCTTCGGGACTCTGGGGCCAAGTTCATCGCGGCGGACATGCCTGACGCTAACGAACTGACCGTGGGCATCATGGCTCTTGTAGCGCAGCAGGAGCGGGAGGCCATCTCAAAGCGTACTAAGGAGGCTCTCCAGGCCGCCAAGGCGCGAGGAACGCGGCTAGGGAATCCCAACGGTGCTGCGGCTCTTAAGAGGGCTGCTAAGGGCAATGGAGAGGCCCTGGCGGGCATCAAGGCCAAAGCAGATGCCCACGCGAGACAACTGGAGCCAATCCTAGAGGCGCTCCAGGAGGAGGGCATTGTCAGCTTGGGAGCCATTGCTGGGGCTTTGAATAGCCGAGGGATGCTGACCCCTAGGGGGGCCTCCTGGCATAAGACCTCCGTGCGGAATTTGCTGAATAGACTGGGGCGTTAAGAGGGGCGTAAAGGGGGAGGGCGTCTGTCCCTGATCCCCTGTTTTTACTTCTGCTTAGTCCTCCAGCTTGGCGTCCCCTGGAAGGGTCGCCCTGATGGTGGCCTTCAGCTTCTCTGCTGCTTCGCCAAGATTGTCCGGGTCCCAGATAACGGTGAGATGGTGGTTTGTGTCGAAGTGTGTCCCGCCCTCATCGAAGGCGTCTTTACGGCACGTATAGATAACAGGCTTGCCTAGTCCCTCTGCAAATCCTGCTTCCCAATAGGCCCCCCTGTTGTGGTGGGAAAGGTCAGCAATGAGAAAGCGAGCCTGGCGAATTTCCACCCTTAGCCGGTCGTCAATGAGTCCCGCAGGCTGCCCCTCATCAAGACGCTTAAGGTCAAAGCCAGTGCTCTTTACGGCCGCCTTGAAGTGTTCTTGGTAGATGGTGTCTAACTGGGGATCCCCGAATTGCATTGCCATAAAGGCTGTATGGCTAGTTTTATTTTTTCTCATTAACTCTTCAAAATACTCCCACCCATCAAGAGTAAGGTTTATGGGGCTGAGGCTGTAAGTTCCTATGCTTCCATGGTTGGCGTCTTCATGTTTTAAATCACTTGATACTAATTTTTTTTCTTTGGCATGTTGGCAAATAAAACCAAGGTCGTTTAGTTTATTTATTCCTATTGCCGCCATTGCTGCGAGTCCTACTTCTATTGGCTCGCTAGGGTTATTTTGATTTTGAGCAACCCATATAATGAGTCTACTAAGCTGTTCTGGTGGGGTTGGTAATATTGTGTTTTTTAATATATTGGGGATGATTCCTGCGTCGATGTGAGGCTTTGTTGTTTTGTTTTGGCTATTGCGGATGAAGTAGCTCAGTTTTGTTTGGTAGTGCTGGTCTTGTTTGGTGAGTGAGTGGAAGTCCTCATAAGTGGATTGTTCAATTGTGAAAGTGCCACATCGTCGGCAGTCGAAAAGGAGGCCAGTAGGAACTGTTTTTTTTCTGCTGCCGAAATTTCCACAGATGGGACAGCGATTAAGTATAGGTAACACTTCCTATTTTCCTCTGGTGGTTGTCGCGGGTGTTATGCCATGGGCTTTTTGTAGCCGTCGTTGGAGGTGCGTGTAGTGAAGAAAGGTAGTCTTGTTGTTGCCGTTATTGCCCTTATCTTTGCCCTGTCTGCGCCTCTTGCAGAGGCCCGTGGGGGCGGAGGTGGGAAGCGTGGAGGCCAAGTCCTATAGCGCGAAGAAGGGCTGTGCAGGTAGCGATGGTGGTGGGGGCATCTGGGAGCCGTGGCTCTTATGAATGTGAATAGGGCCTACCCCGCTTGATGCCGAGTAGGCCCCTTCAACTCTCTTTTGTGATCCTCTACCAGGCAGGGCAAAGAACTCCTTTAGAGTTCTCTTTAATCAGGTCTCTAGCCTTGAGCTCTGTTAAGTCCCGTTGCCGTGTCCTGTCGCTAACCTTTATGTATAAGGCTTGATACCAAGGCTCTGCCCTAAGTTTGTCTATAGGGAGCGGTTTCTCCATTAGCTGGCAAGCAATTGTAAATTGTCGAGTGTTTATGAGTTTTTCTTCATGCAGAATGCTTAGGCTGGCTCGAAATAGCAGGGCTGCGACCATGCGGTTTACTCTGTTCTGTAGTGCCTTAATGGTCTTTAGCATTCCCTCTAGATGAAAAATGACGAAGGGCTCTAGAGGGGATGGAGCTTTCTTTTCGGCTGCCCTGCGGCAGGAGTTGAAGAGGCCGAAATATTGGTGAATCTCTTCAAGGTAATACCGTGCAAGGGCAAAGGGGGCATACCGGTAGCCTGCTGCTAACAGGATGGTAGCTTCCAAGACGCGCCCAACCCGCCCATTGCCGTCCCAGAAAGGGTGAATTAGCTCAAAGTAGAGGTGGACTAGGGGGGCCCGGACGAGGGGGGGGATGCCCGCAGCCTCCAGTTGGGTGTTCCATTGGCACAGGGCTTCTATGAGCTTCTCTATATCGGCCCCGTATTGGGGCGGCTTATAGGAGCCTCCTGTGGCTTCAGAGCCAACTTGGGTGACTGTCCCTTTGTGGTTGTCCCGGAAGTGGCCTGGAGTGTTTCTCTTCTCAACACTCTCCAGGCCCTCCGTGATGGCGACATGGACCTGGCGGATAAAGTCAGGGGTCAAAGCCCAGCTAGGGGCCTTTGCAGCCCCCTTTGCTAGGTCATAGGCCCGCTTCATGTTGGCGACTCGCCGCGCTTCTTCTTCCTTGAGCTTGGCCGGGTCCATCTCTAGGACCTCTGCTGTCTCCTCTTCGGACAACTTGCCGCCCTCAATCGTGTTCGTCCCGTAGATGCTGGTTGTCAGGACCTCTTTCTCAAGAGAGTTGGCAACAGTAGCAAGGGGGGAACCTTTGAATAGCTCATGGACATCCTCAATCCGCGCCAAGAGGGGGGCCACAGAGCTGAGGTCTAGGCCTAGCTGGAAGGTGAAGGGGCCTGAGCGGGCCGTCTCTACCCGAAAAATGTGCTGTTCCATGTCGCAAAAATGTCGCAGTGCTTAACACTTAATTAACACTTTATATCATGGGTTTGCAGCGTTTGTTTGTTTGTTAACGTCGCAAAAATGTCGCATTTGCTGGCGGGTAGCTTGTCGCCCTCCTTGAGCCCCTTTTCCTGAAGCTCCTTGACCTCGCTCTCCAGGCTCAGGATACGGGCTCTTGCTTGATCCAGGCTGGCCTTGAGCCCCAGGGCTTCCTCCGTAGGGACCACCGCTACAGAGACCTGGAGGGACCCCTTAAGGATGTTGTCCACCATGAGGTCGCACCACACCGCGAAGCGGACATCGAGCCACCGAGCAAAGAAAACGGCCAGCTTGGGGTGACCGTAGGTGCCGACTTCAGGATTCCCGTGATAACCGAGCTTGGCCTGAGTGATGAGGGGAATTCCCATCATCTCTCCCAAGGTGCGGATATAAACCTTCGTGCTGCTGTTCTTCAGGAACTCCCGGACATCCTTCCCAAACGCCTTCGCAGCCTTCGTCATATTGATATAGCCGTCCTCTCTGAATGTGATGGGGAGGCCGTTGAAGTCTTGGGTGATGAGGGGGTGGCTACGAGCGCCCCAACCTGGGCGATGGGGGAAATCCCCCTATTGCCACTGGTGAGCCTAAAGCCCCGGCCAGCTGGGGGTGCAGCAGGGTTCCCCGTAGCGGCCCTTGGTGGAGAGCCAAAGGTGAGATTTTTCCACCTTAAGGGCCCAAGCCAGGGCCTCCACGTATTCCTTGTGGGCTGCAGCCGGTTTCGCTGACACCTTGTTAAGGTGGAAGATGAAACGGGAGG
>NZ_DAISLS010000020.1:0-42408 GCF_036820405.1 Oryzomicrobium sp. | reverse complement strand
CTAACTCCCTACGGGCCAACTCGACGGCAGCAGAGGCAAGTCGCGCCGACATTGATCTGGTCTCGAATGGATACAAGGTCCGTTCGGCTGTCTCCACTTCCGACTCGATCAACTTCACGGGAGCAGGGGGAACGCACATCTACCTGTCTATTTCTGCCTTCCCGTTTCGCTACGCCAACGCCCGCTAGGAACCCTCATGCTCAAACAATACGGTATCCCCTTCACAATTCCCGCCGCCGGCTACGGCGTAGGTGACGATGGCCAGGTCTACCCCAGCGGAATGCCGGAAGGGGTGGAAGGCATCAACTACCCCGCCGGCACCGGCCCCCTCTTCACCGAGGCGGGCCGGGCCGAATTGGGCATTACCGAAGAAGCGCCCCCGCCCCGCCCGGATGACCGTTTCTACTGGGTAAATGGCCTTCGGCCGGATAACACCTGGGACGCCGCTCCTAAGGGCCTGGATGACCTGCGCAAGGTCGCCGCCGATCAGGTGAAGCAACAGCGCCAGGTAGCCCTGGACAGCTTCCCCAAGTCCTCCGGTATCGGCGAGGTGTATGCCGAGAACCTCAAGGCGGCCCAGGCGGTGCAGGCAGGCAATGGTGGAACGGTGACAATGCGCGACGGCTCGACGGCTGAAGCCTTCCTGGGCCACATGGCAGCGGGCATGGGAATCCCGGTACCGGCATTCGCCGAATACATCCTCGCCGAGAACACCGCCGCCGCAGTGAATGCGCGGGAGATCGAGGCCGAGTATGTGCGCCTGGTGTATTCCTTCATCCCGGCCTGTACCTTTGAACAGGTGCAGACGGTAGCGGATGAGTACCGGGCCTATTGCCAGGCGCGGACGGCCTGATATGAGCACCTTCACCACCCCCGCTGACTTGCGGATGCTCGACGACTACCGCTGGGAAGTGCTGGCCACCTTTGAGTACCACGTGGGCAGCTACCCCAGCGAGTCGGTCATCCGCGTCCCGGTGGGGGCGGTTACCGACCTGGCCACGGTTCCCCGAGTGCTGTGGGCGCTGTTCCCGCCCCATGGCCGCTATGCCAAGGCGGCCATCGTCCATGACTACCTCTACGACCAGGCCATAGGCAGCAAGGCATACGCCGACAGGACGTTCCTGGAGGCCATGGAGGTGCTGGGAGTGTCGCGTTTCACCCGGACGGTGATGTACTGGGCTGTCCGGCTGTTCGGTCGGGGGAACTACTGACCCCAGGAAAAGAAAACCGCCCTCAATCGGGGCGGTTATTCGCTGTCCTAAAATCACCGGATTTCTTCAAATATCATCCATCCGCTTTTCAAACGCTTTTCATCCAGAAATCAAAGCCGCTTTACTGAACCGGGGGGATTTTTTTGTGCCATGCCGCCGCGCTCATCAGGCGTCCGGCGGCCCGCACCACTTGCCGTCACGCCGCCAGACGTTTGAAGATCAGGCAGGCGTTGGTGCCGCCGAAACCGAAGGAATTGGACAGGGCATAGTCCACCCGGCGGCGCTTGGCCTCGCCCGGCACCAGGTCCAGGCCGGCGCACTCGGGCGACGGGGTTTCCAGGTTGCGGGTGGGAGGCACGATCTGGTCGCGCAGGGCGAGAACCGACAGGATCGCCTCCACGCTGCCCGCCGCACCGAGCAGGTGGCCCATGGACGACTTGGTCGAGGAGATCGACAGGCCACCGCTCCGGGCATGGTCGCCGAACACCCGCAGGATGGCGGCGATCTCCGCCAGGTCGCCGGCGTGGGTCGAGGTGGAATGAGCGTTGAGGTAATCCACCGCCGCCGGGGCGATGCCGGCGCGGCGCAGGGCCGCCGCCATGGCCCGGGCCGCCCCGTCGCCGTCTTCCGGGGGCGAGACGATGTGGTAGGCATCGCCGGAAATGCCGTAGCCCACCACTTCGGCGTAGATGTGAGCGCCGCGCCGGCGGGCGTGGTCGTAGTCCTCCAGCACCACGATGCCGCTGCCCTCGCCCATGACGAAGCCGTCCCGGGCCACGTCCCAGGGGCGCGAGGCCCGCTCCGGGTCGTCGTTGAAGGCGGTGGACAGGGCCCGGGCGGCGGCGAAGCCGGCCATGCCCAGTTCGCAGATGGCCCCTTCGGTGCCGCCGGCCACCATCACGTCGGCATCGTCCAGGGCGATCATGCGCGCCGCATCGCCGATGGCGTGGGCGCCGGAGGCGCAGGCCGTGACCGCGGCGTGGGTCGGGCCACGAAAGCCATGGTTAATGGCAATGTGCCCCGCCGCCAGGTTGATCAGGCTGGAGGGTATGAAGAAGGGCGAGATGCGCCGCGCCGACGAACGCTCCAGGGTACGGGCCGCCGCCTCGATGGCCGGCAGGCCGCCGATGCCGGCGCCGACCATGACCCCGGTGCGGTTGCGCGACTCCACGTCGTCGGGCCGCCAGGCCGCGTCCTCGATGGCCTCATGGGCCGCCGCCAGGGCGTAGAGGATGAAGGCATCCATCTTCTTCAATTCCTTGGCGTCGGCCCATTCGGTGGGATCGAAGCCCCCGTCGGCGCGCTTGCCTTCGGGCAGCTGGCCGGCGATCTTGCTGTTGAGGTTGGCCGTGTCGAAGCGCTCGACCCGACGCACGCCGCTCTTGCCAGCCAGCAGGTTGGTCCAGGTGGGCGTGACCCCCACCCCCAGCGGGGTCGCCAGGCCCAGGCCGGTGACGACGACGCGGCGCAGGCCGAGGGGATGGGGCAGAACGTGGGCAGATTGGCTCATGCAGGAGTCTCGCAAAGAAAGGTGGGTAGGCCGCGCCGGCATAGGGCGCCCGGGCGGAAGCAGCGGAGAACGCTGGGAAGGCAGTGGCAGCCGGAAAGATGGCGGGAGGCAGGCAAAGGGAGCCAGGTCAGTCGCCCGCCCCACCTTCCCACAGGGCCCGCACCTGGGCCGCCCGGGCCTCGACCCGGGCGGTGGCCGCCGGGCCGGGCCGCAGGCGCACCCGGTCCACGGTGATCGGCTGGCCGGTGCGCCGGTCCACCACCTGGGATTCGATGACGTGGCCGTCCCCCGGCGTCACCTGCTGCACGGCCAGCCCGTCCAGGGTCAGGTACTTGTTGCCCCAGTCGAACAGCACCACCAGCACGGGAAAGAGGTCGGCCCCCATAGGGGTCAGCAGGTATTCGCAGCGGGGCGGTCGGTCGCTGTAATTGCGCCGCTCCAGCAGCCCCCGCTCCACCAGATGCTTGAGGCGGCGGGTCAGGGTGTTGGTGGGAATGCCCAGGCTTTGCTGGAACTCGTCGAAGCGCCGGCAGCCCTGGAAGGCGTCCCGCAGGATGAGGAGGCTCCAGGATTCGCCGATGCAGCTCAGGGCGCGGGCGGTGGGGCACTCCATGGAATCGAAGCTGGTGGTGCGCATGGGGCGGAGCCTAATCAAGTCACTTCAAATATGCAAGTAAACATCCGAACGGCTCATCCTGGCCCGCGCCCCCGCCACCAGGCGACGTCCTGGCGGGGGCGCGGGATAATGGATAGGCGGCAGCCGCAGCCCCGCCGGCCGCCTTCACGGCAGGGGGCGAACCCGCGCCCCGGGCGCCTGTCCCACCAGGCATGCCGCCCCGCAATACAACAACAACGCACCATGACACCCCCCAACGCCTCCGCTCCCGCTACCCCGCCCCACTCCCCACGCCTGCTGCTGTGGCTGGTGGCCATCGGCTTCTTCATGCAGACCCTGGACGCCACCATCGTCAACACGGCCCTGCCGGCCATGGCGGAAAGCCTGGGGGAAAGCCCCCTGCGCATGCAGTCGGTGGTGATCGCCTACGCTCTGACCATGGCCATGCTGATCCCGGCCTCGGGCTGGCTGGCGGACCGCTTCGGCACCCGGCCGACCTTCATCGGCGCCATCGCCCTGTTCGTCGTCGGATCGGTGCTATGCGCCCTCTCCCCCAACCTGAGCCTGCTGGTGGCGGCCCGGGTGGTGCAGGGGCTGGGCGGGGCGCTGCTCCTGCCGGTGGGCCGGCTGGCGGTGCTGCGCACCTTTCCCGGGGAAAAATTCCTGCCGGCCATGAGCTTCGTCACCATCCCCGGGCTGATCGGCCCCCTGCTCGGCCCGCCCCTGGGCGGCTGGCTGTCGGAGGCGGTGTCGTGGCACTGGATTTTCCTCATCAACGTGCCGGTGGGCCTGGTGGGCTTCTTCGCCACCTTGGCGGTGATGCCCGACATCCGCGGCCGCTCGCCGGACCGCTTCGACCTGGCCGGCTATCTGCTGCTGGCCCTGGGCATGGTACTGATCTCCCTGGCCCTGGACGGGGTGTCCGAACTGGGACTGCGCCGCGCCACGGTGCTGGTGATGCTGGTGGCGGGCTTCGCCGCCCTGGCCGCCTACTGGCTGCGGGCGGCGCGCCATCCCCAGCCCCTCTTTCCGCCCCGGCTGTTCCACGTGCCCACCTTCAGCGTCGGCCTGCTCGGCAACCTGTTTGCCCGCCTGGGCAGCGGCAGCATGCCCTACCTGATTCCCCTGCTGCTCCAGGTGAACCTGGGCTTTTCCCCCAGCGAATCGGGCTTGATGATGATCCCGGTGGCGGCGGCCGGCATCTTCACCAAACGCCTGATCACCCCGTTGATCCAGTATTACGGCTACCGCCGCATCCTGGTGGGCAACACCTTCCTGCTCGGCCTGGCCATGGCCAGCTTCGCCTGGATCGCTCCGGGGGAGCCGACCTGGCTGCGTTTCTTGCAGCTGGTGTTCTTCGGCATGGTCAATTCGGCCCAGTTCACCGCCATGAACACAGTGACCCTGAAGGACCTGGATTCGACCCTGGCGAGCGGCGGCAACAGCCTGTTGTCGATGGTGATGATGCTGTCCATGAGCATGGGCGTGGCCTGCGCCGGGGCGATCCTGGACATTTTTTCCGACCTGCTCGCCGCGGGCGGCCCCGGCACCGCCCAGCCGGCCTTCCAGGCCACCTTCGCCACCATGGGGCTGATGACCACCCTGTCGGCGGCCATCTTCTGGCAACTGGCCCCCGCCACCCCGCACCGCCCCGGGGATCGCAGCGCGGCGGCCGATCTGGAATGACCCGGGACCAAACCCCGCGCCAGTAGCCGGGTTTCAGCCTGCCTACGCGGAAAGCCGCGCCAGTGCTTGATCTTCGCGGCAGCACTACCAGGATCGAGCACTGGCGCGGCTTTTCAGCCTAGGCATTCAGCGATTCCACAAACGCCGACGCCCCGCATGGCGGGGCGTCGAATGGGCTATGCCCGCAACGCGGTCATGGACCGGCCGTCACGGCATCGGCAGTCGAGAACGGCTCATTGCCCCTTCTGCCGGCGCACCGTCACGGTTTCTCCAGCGATGCCCCAGTTGTCGGTATTCACCTCGTCGATCACCACCACCGTGGTGGCCGGGTTCTTGCCCATCACCTCCTGGAGCAGCTTGGTGGCGCCGGCAATCAGGGCCGCCTTCTTTTCCGGGGTGACGTTCTCGTTGGTGATCTTGATGTTGACGTAGGGCATGGTCGTTCTCGCGGGGTGGTGAAAAAGAAGGACTGGGATTGGGTGCTGTCCGTCAGGCCCGGGCCCGAGACTGGAGCGGCACCGACCCGGCGGCCGGGGCAGAGGCCACCGGCAGCGGCCGGGAGGCCAGGAAGGCGCCCAGGGACACGGACAGGAGGCCGGCGGCCAGCCACACGGTAAGCGGCTCGTCGAGCAGGGGCACCGCCAGCAGGCCGGCCAGCACCGGCACCAGGGCGATCAAGGCCGCCACCCGGGACGGACCGAGGATCGACACCGCCCGCAGGTACAGCACCATGGCCAGGATGGCCGGGCCGATGCCCTGGTAGAGGGCCTGGAGCACCAGGGTAGACCAGGGCACCGCGTCGAGGGCCTTGGGCAGGAACAGCACGTACACCGGCAGGTAAAAGATGGCCGAGCCGATGGCGATGAAGCGGGTCAGCAGCCAGGGCTCGAAGCCCCAGCGCTTGGCCAGCATGCCGAACACCGCCCAGGTCAGGGACGCGGCGAACACCAGCCCGTCGCCGGCGAGCATGGCCGGGGACCAGTTGCCCGAGAGGATCGGCACCGCCACCAGGCTCACCCCGGCGGCGATACAGGCGTAGCCCGCCATGCGCGGCGCCGAGGGCTTTTCGCCGGCCAGCCACCAGGACAGCACCGCCGCCAGAAACGGCTGCAAGCCCGGGATGAGGATCGCCCCGTGGGCCGCCGGCACGCTCTTGAAGCCGGAATAGGCCAGCACGCCGAAGCCCACGCCGCCGATGGCGGCCAGAATCCACAGGCGCTTGTTGCCCCAAGCCTGGGCCGGCAGCCGGGCGGCGAACAGGAACAGCAGCAGCGCCGCCGTACCCAGGCGCAGGGCCAGGATGTCGAAGCCGGTCAGGGCGCTCTTGCCGCCCAGGCGCGAGATCAGGATGAAGCCGGTCCAGATCGCCACGGTGCCGATGGCCGCCAGGTAGCCGGCGCGATGGGACGCCCCGGCGTGGGTGTAGGCGCCGGCGGCGGGGATTGCGGAAGGTTGGGCCATGGTCGGGCTCTCGTCGGTGCTCGATGCCGCGCCGGGGTTGGGGTCGGGGCACCAGGGTTGGGGTCGGGGAACAGTGGTCTTGACGGCGGCTTAACGGTCTTGTCAGGTTCGTAGCCTAGGTGGGATTGTCGTTCACGTAAAATGAATTAATATGAACGAACCAATCCTATTTTGAGATTAACCCATGGACCTGGACGACCTGAACATCTTCCTCACCGTGGTCCGCGAAGGCGGCGTCACCCGGGCGGCGGCCCAACTGCACCGGGTGCAATCCAACGTCACCACCCGCATTCAGCAACTGGAAGAACGGCTGGGCGTGGATTTGTTCGTGCGCGAAGGCCGGCGCATGAGTCCGTCCCCCGCCGGCCAGGTGCTGGTGGATTATGCCGAGCGGCTGCTCAACCTGGCCGACGAGGCCCGGGCCGCAGTGAGCGACCGCACGCCCCGGGGCCGGCTGCGCCTGGGGTCCATGGAAAGCACCGCCGCCACCCGCCTGCCGCCCCGGCTGGCCGACTTCCACGGCCGCCATCCCGGCGTCCAGCTCGAACTGCGCACCGGCCCCACCGGCCGACTGATCGCCGAGGTGCTCGACGGCACTCTGGATTGCGCCCTGGTGAGCGGCCCGGTGGACGACCTGCGCCTCAACGCGGTGCCGGTGTTCGAGGAAGAACTGGTGATCGTGGCCGCCGCCTGCCACCCGCCGATCGTCGACGCCCGGGACGTGCGCACCCGCACCCTGCTCACCTTCGAGGCGAGCTGCGCCTACCGGCAACGGCTGGAACAGTGGCTGGCCGCCTCGGGCCCGGCCCCGGTGGTGCCGGAGCGGGTGGTGGAACTATCGTCCTACCACGCCATGCTCGGCTGCGTCGCCTCGGGCATGGGTATCGCTCTGGCCCCGCGCAGCCTGCTGGCCAGCCTGCCCAGCGGCAACAGCGTGTCCGCCCACCCCTTGCCGCCCCACCTGGGGCGCACCACCACCGTGCTGATCCGGCGCAACGGCATCCCCCACCCGGCGGTGGACGCCATGGCCGAGGCCCTGCTGGCCCCGCCGCCGGCGCCCCGCCTCGCCGCCGTGGCCTGAGGGGGGCTTTCAGCCCCCCTGGCCCGCGCCGGCCGTCAGGCGCCGGACGATGCGGAAGCGGCCCGCGCCATCGTCTCCAGGCACTCGATGACCTTGAGGCTGGCCGCCTCCATGGCCGCCAGGGCCTGATTGGACGCCTCCGGGCTGCCGCCCAGGTGGGAGCGCACCGCCTCCACCCCGTTGCTGTGCACCGCCGCGTGGAAGGGTTCCACCTCCCGGTAGCCGGGCAGGTGGGAAAAACAGGCCGCGCCGTCGCCCTCGTAGTACCACTTGCCGAGGCGGCAGTGGTGGTGGCTGGCGAAGTCGGTGTCGTCCTTGTCGCTGAGCCCCATCAGGACCTTGTAGATTTCCATCTTGAACACCAGATGGTCCACCTTGGCGGTTTCCGCGAAGCTGCTCAGGGCCACCGTGGACACCGCCCAGCTCAGGGCCTGGGAAATGTGTTGCAGGGTGTCGATGTTGGCCAGGGCTTCCTGGCTGTCCTGGGAAAAGCCCTGGCGCTGCTCCGCCGTGATGTCGAGGTGGGATTCCACCTGCTCGGTCCCCTGATGGACGCCTTCCACCAGCCGGGAAATCTGGGCGGTGGCCTGGCTGGTGCGTTCGGCCAGTTTGCGCACCTCGTCGGCGACCACGGCGAAGCCCCGGCCCGCCTCCCCGGCCCGGGCCGCCTCGATGGCGGCATTGAGGGCCAGCAGATTGGTCTGCTCGGCAATCTCCCGGATGAGCTGGAGAAAGCCGCCGATTTCCGTGGTGCGCGCACTCAGGCTGACCACGGCGCTGCTGGTCAGCTGGCTCTTGTCCACCAGCAGCTTGAGGCTGCCGTCGAGGCGGTTGACGGCGTCCACGCTGCGATCGACCGAGGCCGTCGCCTCCTGGGAAACGGTCCGCTCCTCCTTCATCGACGCGGCCAGGCCGGCCAGGGACTGCTGCACCAACTTGAGAGAATCGGCGAAGGTGCTCAGATTCTGGTGCATTCCGTCCGAATGCCGGGCGGAACGCTGGATGCTGGCCAGCTGGGCCTGGCTCTCCGCCAGCTCCTGGCGCAGAGCCGCCGCTTCCCGCTCCCGTTCGTCGAGGCGGGCTTCCAGAGTGGCGATGGTTTGTTGTTCCCGCAGCAGGCGCTTTGATGCTCCGAACATGAAGTTATGCTCCGTGGCAATTCCACCCGACTATGTCGAAGATATTTTTGCAGGCCATTATGCCGAAGCATGGGCGGGAGCGAGTCGAAACGTGACTCCGGAACGTGACGCCAGAAAGCATCACCAGAAAGTGCCACTGGAAATGCAACGGGCGCGCCAAGGCGCGCCCGCAGGACGGGAGGACGGTTCCCGTGCCCCTCAGCCCACCGACTGCTTGATCGCCAGCACCGCCTGGTTGCGCAAGGTGCGCAGCAGGGACAGTTCCTTGTCCGGGATGACGATGTCGCCGGCCCGGTCCTTGTCGGCGTAGATCAGGGCCACCGGGTTGTGGCGGATGTTGAGGGGGAAGATGACGAAGGAGCGGGCCGAGACAGCCTTGTGGAACCATTCCGGAATACGCGGGGCGATCTTCGGGTCCTCGGTGTCGGTGATGAGGATGTCCACGCCGTTGGTCAGGGCCGCCTGGAAGATGTCCTGGTGCTTGCCCACCGGGAAGCGGAAGGCCTTGGCCACTTCGGTGGCGTCCGGGCCGAAGCCGTAGCGTCCCTGCATCATGCCGGTGCGGGCATCCTTGATCGACAGGATGACGCGCTTGAAGCCCATGGCCCGGTACATGGTCTCCAGGATGATGCGCAGCACGTCGTTGAGCTTGAAGTCTTCCACCAGGGTGTTGGAAATATCCTGGATGCCGGCGGTGAGGATGGCCTGGGCATTGGCCGCGTTGTAGGCCTCGCCGTCGCTCCCGTCCCCGTCGGGCAGCACCGCGTTGTCGGCCAGCACCGCCCCGGGCAGGGTGCCCAGTTCGGTGACCGTTTCGCTGCTGCCGACGGTGCCGCCGCTCCAGGCGCGGATCTGGCGGCCGAACACGGTCTGTTGCAGGTTGAGGCGGATGATGGTGGCAAATTCGGCCACCTGGACGAAGGAGCGTTCCAGGGTCTCCCGCACTGCCTTGTCGTCCAGGTCGATGCCGGCGGCGAAGCGGGCCGCCACCTTGCGTAGCTCGCTCTGGCGCCGTTCCGGCGGCGTGGCGGCGATCACGTTGCAGATTTCGTTGGAATAGGCCGACAGCAGCCGCAGCCGGTCCTCAGCGGAATTGGGCCGGCGCACGCTGCCCGGCGGCAGGGAGCGCATGCTGCCGACGATCAGGGTGGGAAAGCCCCAGGTGCGCGCCACGCCAATGCCCAGTTCCTCGTAGGACAGGCCCAGCACCCTGATCGAGGCGGCCTCCTCCGAGATAGCCTGCTGCTGCATGGCCTTCTTGATCTCGTCGCTTTCCTCGGGGAAGTAGTACTGGGTGAGCAGCCGCCCCAGGTTGTGGAACATGGCGCAGATGAACGCCTGCTCCACCTCCCGGTGGCCCGCCACTTCGGGGCGGTGGTGGGCGATGTCCCGGGCGATGATGGCCGCCAGGTTGGCGCGCAGGAACTCTTCCTTGAGCTGCTGGGCGTTGGCCTTGTTTTGCAGGTGCTCGAAGAGCAGCACGGTGACGGCGATGTTGCGCACCGCGTCGAAGCCCAGGACGATCACCGCCCGGGACACGGTGCTGATGTTGCCGCCGCCCGAGGTGCGGTAGGCCGCCGAGTTCACCAGGCGCAGGATCTTGTTGGTGAGGGAGAAGTCCTTGAGGATGGTGGAGGACAGCTTGGCGACGCTCTCCCGCTCCGAATCGGCGATCTTGTTGATCGCCGACACCGATTCGGACAGGGCCGGGAAGTCGCTCTTGTGGCGCATCCGGCGCAGCAGGAAATCCAGGGTGCTTTGCTTGGCGTCCGCCGCGGCGCTGGCCTCGGACTCGGGGGACAGGTAAGCGTCCAGGGCCTGGCGAAAGGCGGCCGCCGACTCGAAGCGGTCCAGCGGGTCCCGGGCGGTGGCCCGGTAGAGGATGTCCGCCAGGCGCTCGTCCACCGCCAGCCCGTCGGGCAGGCGCAAGTCGTCGTTGCAGATGCGCTCCATCACCCGGTTCACGTCCACGCCCTGGAAGGCGCGGAAGCCGGTGAGCAGCTCGAACAGCACCAGGCCGGCGGCGAACACGTCCACACCTGGAGACACGGTGCGGTGAGCGATGTACTCCGGCGCCATATAGGCCGGGGTGCCGCTCAGGCCGCCGTCCCGGGCCGCGTCGGCGCGCATGGCGATGCCGAAGTCCATGACCCGGGGCGTGCCTTTGCCGTCGTGTTCGTCGATCAGGATGTTGGACGGTTTCAAGTCCCGGTGGATCACCCCGGCCTCGTGGGCGTGGGCCAGGGCGTCGAGCACGGCCCGCACCAGAGCGGCGGCCTTCGGGGCGGCCATGGCTCCCTTTTCCGCCAGCAGGCGGGTCAGGGTGGTGCCCGGCACGTATTCGAACACCAGGAAGATGTCGCCGCCTTCTTCCCCCGCCTCGAACACCGGCACCAGGTTGGGATGGCGCAGCCGCCCCACGGAGCGGGCCTCTTCCAGCAGCCGGCGGTTCTGCTCCGGGTCCGGCGTGGAAAAGTGCAGGGTCTTGATGGCGATGTCCCGTTCCAGGTGGGGATCCCACGCCAGGTAGACGACGCTCTGGGCTCCTCTCCCCAGTTCCCGCTTGATCTGGAAGCGACCGATTTTTTCTGTTGTCATGATGTAGGGCTTAATCGCCGATGGTGCCAGGTGGTGCCTAGGTAATGCCTGATGGTGCCCATGACGCCGCCGGGGGCGCCAAGCGCGGTCATTGTAGCCGCCGGCCAGGGGTCGCGCCGGCAGGAATTCACACCCGGATCGACACCCCGCGGACGGTGCCGCCCGCCGGAAGCGAATCCCTCTCGATAACGAGACGGAAAACCGCTCGGAATAGAGACGGAAGGCCCCGTTATTTTTCAATTGACGGGGGTAAAAAGTTCTTTAGAATCCGCCGGTTCCGTTTCACTCCCGAGTTTCGATGCTCTACGATCTGCACGAGTTCCAGCACAGCCTGGTTGCGCCCTTCCGCCTGTGGGCCGAAGCCACCAGCCAGTTGTTCGGCAACCCCTTCTCCGCTTTCTCCTACCTGCCCGCCGCCCCCAAGGTGGCCGCCGGCTCCGAACTGTTCGCCCGCCTGGTGCGGCGCTACGAAAAACCCGCCTTCGGCCTGGACACCACCACGGTGGACGGCCGCACCGTCGCGGTCGCCGAGGAATACGCGGCCGAGCTGCCCTTCTGCCGCCTGCTCCACTTCAAGCGCGACCTGCCCGCCGGCCGTGCCGCCGACCCCAAGGTGCTGGTCTTCGCCCCTCTTTCCGGCCACTACGCCACCCTGCTGCGCGACACGGTGCGGGCGCTGCTGCCGGCCCACGAGGTGTACATCACCGACTGGGTCGATGCCCGGCTGGTGCCCCATTCCCAGGGCGGCTTCGGCTTTGACGACTACGTGGCCTATGCCCGGGACTTCATCGCCCGGCTCGGCCCCGACGTGCACGTCGTCTCGGTGTGCCAGCCCACTGTACCGGTGCTGGCTGCCATTTCCCTGATGGCCGCCGACGACGATCCGGCCCAGCCCCGCTCGATGGTGCTGATGGGCGGCCCGATCGACACCCGGGTCAATCCCACCGCGGTCAACGACTACGCCCAGGCCCATTCCCTGGCCTGGTTCGAAACCCGGGTGGTGACCCGGGTGCCGGCCAAGTACCCGGGCGCCCTGCGCCGGGTGTATCCGGGCTTCATGCAGCACGCCGGCTTCGTCGCCATGAACCCGGACCGGCACATCGATGCCCACGTGGACTTCTACCACCACCTGGTGAAGGGCGACGGGGAGTCGGCCGAGGCTCACCGCCGCTTCTACGACGAGTACAACGCGGTGATGGACCTGCCGGCGGAGTTCTACCTGGAGACCATCGAACGGGTCTTCCTCGACTACCACCTGCCCCAGGGCAAACTGATGGTGGGTGGCCGCCGGGTCGATCCCGCCGCCATCCGCAAGACCGCCCTGATGACCGTGGAAGGCGAGCTGGACGACATCTCCGCCCCGGGCCAGACCGAGGCCGCCCACGGCCTGTGCGCCAGCCTGGAAGCCGGCCAGCGCCGCCACTTCCTCTGCCCTCAGGTCGGCCACTACGGCATCTTCAGCGGCCGGCGCTGGCGTGAGGTGATCTGCCCCGAGGTGGCCGGCTTCATCCGCCGCTTCGAGCGGCCTGCTACCGTCCAGGACTGAGCAGCAAGGTGATGAGCTCCCCTGGACAGTGCAAGCCCCTGGTCACGCAGCGGGACGCGGTGCCCGCCTACGTGACCAAGGACGGCTCGGAGATCCGGGAGCTGATGCACCCGGCGGTGCATCCCGGCGCCCGGGCCCAGAGCCTGGCCGAGGCCACCGTCTTCCCCGGCCAGCGCACCCTGCTGCACCGTCACGACGCCACCGAGGAGCTGTACCACATCACCGCCGGCAGCGGCCGCATGACCCTGGGCGACGAGCGCTTCGCGGTGGCCCCGGGGGATACGGTGCTGATTCCGCCAGGCACCGCCCACTGCATCGAGAACACCGGGGCCGTGCCACTGCGCCTCTTGTGCTGCTGCGCCCCGGCCTATGCCCACGACGACACCGAGGTCCTGGAAGGGGACAGAACGACGGAAGGCCCTGCGGCGGCAGGCTGAAACAGCCGCCCGGCGGGAAACGATTTTCGGCCGGAATTCGGCGGGAAACACCGACGCCCGATTGCACCACCTGGCACCAAGGCTTGCTTGCCACCGGGCGCCAGTCGGAGTGCCTTACTTGCCGCACCCGCCCCGTTCCTTACGCCCCAGCCACACCACCCGGGGTCGGCCGTCCCGCCGCCCCGCCACCAGGGCGTTCTGGCCGAAGGCCCGGCCCAACCGGCGCAACAGGGCCAGAGGCGGGTCGAGAACCAGGCAGGACGGTTCCGCCGGCCAATCGGGGGCATCCGGGCCGTTCACCGCCGGCAGGACCCGTAGCCCGTGGGCCGCCAGCCGCGCCGCGAGGCGGGCCTGGCGGGCGGCATTTTCCGCTTCATCGCGTTGCACCGATCCGGGATTGCAGGCGGTGATTACCGCGTAGCGGCGCGCGCCGGCGCGCTTGAGCCAAACGGCCAGGGCCGGGCTGGGCCGGCCGGGAACGATGTTCACAAAGGGTAGGAGCAAGGCCGAGGGCGAAATCCCGCGCGAGGCGACATCCGATGCGCCGCCCTCCCCCACCCCGCCAAACCCCAGGCGGTAAGCCGTTCTCCGGTAGGCCTGCCCCAAGCGCGAGCGCTGGCGCGCCTTCCAGCGGCCACCCTTTGGAAACGCCCTACTGGCGCGGGGTTTGGGCCGGCGCTTTTTGGCCGGCCCGGCGTGGGACTTAGACCAGCTCTTCTTCCACGTCGCCATCGCCGGCCTCACCGCCCTCCTCACCGAGCAGGGCCGTGGCCTCGCCACTGGGCAGGGCTTCCACCGATTTGAGCTTGCGGCTCACCGCCCGGGTGCGCACCTCGGCCTTGTCGATGGAGTTGGTGGCTTCCTGGAGCTTCTTCTTGGTGTGGGCCAGGGCGTCGCCGAATTTGCCGAACTCGGTCTTGACCGCGCCGAGCACGGCCCAGACTTCCGACGAGCGCTTTTCGATGGCCAGGGTCTTGAAGCCCATTTGCAGGCTGTTGAGCATGGCCGCCAGAGTGGTGGGCCCGGCCAGGGTGACCCGGTAGTCGCGCTGCAACGCCTCGGTCAGGCCCGGGCGGCGCAGGGCCTCGGCGTAGAGGCCCTCGGTGGGCAGATAGAGCACGGCGAAGTCGGTGGTGTGAGGCGGCGCCACATACTTGGCGCGGATGGTCTTGGCCTCGTCCTTGAGGCGAGCCTCCAGGGCCTTGGCGGCGGCTTCCACCGCCACCGGGTCGGCCCGGTCCTGGGCGTCCACCAGGCGCTGGTAGTCCTCCACCGGGAATTTGGCGTCGATGGGCAGCCACACCGGGCTGGTCTCGCCAAAGCCGTTGTCGTCCTTGCCGGGCAGGCGGATGGCGAATTCGACCCGCTCGCCGGAGCCGGGCACGGTAGCCACGTTGGTGGCGTACTGGGCAGGGGTGAGGATCTGTTCGAGCAGCGCCGCCAGCTGCACCTCGCCCCAGGTGCCCCGGGTCTTGACGTTGGTCAGCACCCGCTTCAGGTCGCCCACGCCGGCGGCCAGGGTCTGCATCTCGCCCAGGCCGCGATGGACCTGCTCCAGGCGCTCGGAGACGAGCTTGAAGGATTCGCCCAGGCGCTGTTCCAGGGTGGCGTGGAGCTTTTCGTCCACGGTCTTGCGCATCTCGTCGAGCTTGACGCCGTTTTCCTGCTGCAACGCGGCCAGCCGGGTTTCCACCGCCTGGCGAAGCTGCTCGAAACGGCCGTCCAGGCCGTCGGAAACGGCCTTCAGCTGCTGGGCGAAGGCGTCCAGGCTGCGGGTCTGGGTCTCGGTGAGCTGGCCGATCTGGGTGGTGAGGGTCTGGCTCAGGGTCTGGTTGAGGGTCTGCACGCTCTGGGTCAGGCTCTGTCCCAGGGTCTGGCCGAAGCTGCCGACCTGGCCGGACAGGGTCTGGGCCAGGGTGGCGGCGCCCCGATTCTGCTCGTCGCGCTGCTGCAAGGCGGCGGTCTGGGCTTCCTGGCGGCTGCGGGCGAATTCCTCGCGCAGTTCCCCGCGCAGATCGCCTTCGAGCCGGCCCAGGGCGTCGCGCAGGCCCTTGTCGAGGGCGTCGAGGCGTTGTTGCAGAACCAGGGCGGCCTGGGCGGCGCCGTCCCGCTCGTCGGCGAGGCGGTTGAGGCGGCCCAGCACGCGCAGGCCCACCGCCAGGGCGGCGCCGGCAAGCAGGGCGGATAGTACGGAAAGCAGCAAGAAAAGATCGCTCATGGAGAAATAAGTCGCAGATGGCGCCACCGGGGGAAAGCCCGGCAGCGGGAGGGCAACATAGAATGCGTAGAATGGCCGCCATTGTAGAGCACCGACGCCATCTGCCCTTCTACCCGACGCCCCGATCATGTCCCGCCCCAGCCTGTTCCGCCGCCTGTTTGCCCCGTTCTTCTGGATCGCCGAGGACATGGCGGCCCTGGGCCGTGAACTGCGCCGCGCCGAGACCTGGGGCCTGATCGGCATGCTCCTGCTGTTCGGCCTGATGCTCGGCCTGGGGCTGTACTACGGCCTGAAGGTGGACTTCACCCTCAAGCTGCGCCAGATGGCGTCGTTCTCGTGCAGCGACGTGGGCAACTGGCAGGCGGTGGGCATTTTCTACGGCGCCATCGTCTTCGCCCTGGCGGCCTTCCTGGCCTTTGGCGAATACGCCAACTACGTGGATACCCGGCGGCGCGGCCAGCGCGCCGGCAACCCGGGCCGGGCCACCCTGCTGCTGGGCCTGCTGGCCCTGGTGGTGGGGGGCGGCCTGGTGTGGTTCCTCGCCCAGTTCTGCGGCTGATCGAAAACTGCCCGTAACCGCCTGACCGGCGGGGAGGGTCGGGCCGCTACGCCGCCCCTACCCTCCTACTCCACCGCGCCAGCCGGCCAGCCGCCACGCAGGCAATCGCGGCGAGACGGCCGCACCTACCCCCGGCACCTGCCCGGAGCCGTGGGGAATCCATCGCCCACGGCTTCAGTAGGCGCCCTCTGCCTCAGCGCAGGGACAGGGCCACCCGGGGCTGGCCGGCGTCGCTGCCCGCTTCCAGCTTGGGCGTGACCAGGAACAGCCGTTCCGAGGCAATGCCCTTTTCCACCAGGTAATCCTGCACGGCCTTGGCGCGGCGCTCGGCGAGCTTGCGCAACTCGGGCTCGCCAGCCGGGGTGTTGGCCAGCAGCAGGCGCTCCATTTCCGGCACCGGCAGGGTCTTGGTCAGGCCGATCAGGTTGCGCGGCTTGGGGAAGCTGGCGTCTTTGTAGACCTTTTCCAGCAGGGCCGGGTATTCGGCCGGGGACACGGCCACGTCGTCGGCGTCCGGGTCGGCGGAACTGCGCTTGCGCAGCTTGACCTTGCGTTCGAGCTGAGCGCGCCGGTAGTCGTCGGCCTCCTTGTCGCTCACGGCGATACCGGTGATTTCCACGTTGAGGCTCTTGCGGTCGTTCAGCACCTTGAGCAGGGTATCGAGCTTGCCGCGCAGGGCATCGTCCAGGCTGGAGCGGCCGGGGGCGAACGCCAGCTGCTCCAGGTCCTCGCCGCCGCCGAAGGCCTTGGCGAGCAGGCTGAAGGGCGCAGTGACCGCCTTGGTGATGAGGTTCTTGACGATCTGCCAGATCACCCCGCCCACCGAGAACTGGGGATCGTCCAAGGAGCCGGACACCGGCAGACGCAGGTCGATCTCGCCCCGGTTGTTGGTCAGCAGCGAGATCGCCAGGCGCACCGGCAGTTTGATCGCGTCCGGGCTTTCCACCGGCTCGCCCAGGGTGAACTGGTCGAGGAAGATGTGGTTCTCGGCCTTGAGCTGGCGGTTTTCCACCAGGTAGGACACATCCACCAGCAGCTTGCCCTTTTCGATGGTGTAGCCCAGGTACTTGCCCGAGTAGGGGGTGAAGGTGGTCATCTCGATGCCCTTGGCCTCCATCTTCAGGTCCAGGAACGGGTCCTTGGCCAGGGGGTTCACCTTGCCGGAGATGACAATGGGGGTGCCGATGCCCAGCCGGCCGCGGATGTCGAAGTCGGCGCGCACCGCCGGGTCCGACGACAGGCTGCCGATGCGCCCGCCCAGATCCACCAGCCGGGCCGAGTAGTTGGGCTGGACGAACTGGTCGTTGACGAACACCCGTCCGCCTTGCAGGGTGACCTTGCCCACGCTGATCCGGGGGCCCTCCGCCGCCGGCGCGGCCCCGGCCTTCTTGGCGCCGTCCTCGGCAGGTTTGCCGGCGGCCTTGCCGCCTTCCTTGGCCGGTGTGGCCTGGCCGCTCCCCTGGCCACCGTCCTTGGCCGGGGCGATGGGCTTCATCAGCTGCTTGAGGTTCAGCTCGCCCTTGGGCGACACCTCGACCCGGGCGGCGAAATCCGACAGGGCCACTTCCCGCACCGCCACGTCGGTGACCGGCAGCTTGACGTCGATACCGCCGAAGTAGAGGGACTTCCAGTTGAGGAATTCGTCGCCGCTGACCGCTTCCACCGCCGACAGGTCGCCCAGGGTCATGTCGCCGCCGATGCGGCCGGCCAGGGCGCCCCCCACCTTGCCCTTGGGCTCGGCCAGGGCCACCTTGAACGATCCGGTGAACTGGCCCTTGGCCAGGCGGAAACCGACCTTGTCGGCCAAGTAGGCCTGGACCGGCTGAAGGCCGATCTGGCGCGCCCGCACGGTCAGCACCACGTCCAGGGGCGCCAGGGCGACGGTGCCTTCCGCCTCCAGGCGGCCCGGCGCCATGTCCGAATTGTCGCCGGCCCCGGCCTTACCCGCACCCGCCGGCTTGCCCTTGGCCGCCTTGCCGCCTTTTTTCGTCTTGCCTTGCTTGGCCGCCTTCTCCGCACCGGTGGCGGGAGCCGCGGCCTTGGCGCTGCCCTGGTCGGCTTGCGCCGCGGCATCGTCCGGCGCGGCCTTGGCCAGGGAGGCTCCCTTGCCCCGGGCCAGGCTGCGCCCCTTCTGCTTGCCCGGCGCCGCCGCGGCCACCTCGCCGGGGATCACCGCGGTGCCCACCTTGACCGTCATGGCCTTGCCCGGCGCCGTATCCACACCGGCCAGTGCCACGCTCAAGTCGTTGAGCTTGAGCTTGGCCGGCAGCGGCGCGCTGCGGTCTTCCACGTCCACAGCTGCGCCGTTGACCGCCACCTGGGCCACCTGGACGTGCCAGGCAGGGGGCGCTGCGCCGCCGGCTGCGGCCTTGGTCGTTGCCTTTGCCGCTTTGGCCGGCCCGGCATGGGCAGACGCCTTGCCGTGGGATTCGGCGGGGGTGCCGTCGGCGCCCGCATCCGCGACGAAAGGCAGGGGCGTCACCAGCCGGCCATCCTTTTCCCGCACCAGGGACACCTTGGTCCCGTCCAGGGCCACCTTGTCGATGGCGATGCCCTGCTTGGCCAGGTCGGCCTCGCCGCCGCTCACGGTGAGGGTGCCCAGTTGGGCCCAATCGCCGGCCTGGAGCGCGGCGGACAGGTCGAAGCGCACCGGCTTGGCGAAGCCGGCGGCCACGTCCCGCAGGCTGACCTGGAGGTCGCTCACCGTCAGGCGCCGGGGCGGCCCCTGGAAGCTGTCGTCCACCACCACGGAAACGCCGCTCAACTCGATCTTGGCCACCGACCACTTGAATTCGTCGTCTCCGGTCGCGGCAGGCTTGTCGGACTTGGCCGGCGCCACCGGGGCAGGCACCGCAGGGGCCGGGGCGGCCACCGTTTTGTCCGTTGCGGCGGCCTTGGGCTTGGCGGCCGGGGGGCTCGCCAGGGCCAGCCAGTTGATCTTGCCCTGGCTGTCACGGCTGACGTGGAGCTCGGTCTTTTCCAGACGCACACCGGCGATGCGCGCCGAGCGTTCCAGGGGCTCCACCTTGTCCAGGGTCACCGCCAGGCGCTCGCCGGCCACCAGGGGGGCGCCGCCCTTCTGGTGCACGTCGAAGTCGCGCAGGGCCACCTCGCCCGACAGGGCCAGGCCGATCGGCTGGTCCTTTTCCAGGCGTAGGCGGGCGTTGACGTCAAGGTCGACGCGGGCCTTTTCCACCTTGAGCGGCAAGGCGGCGTAGTTCAACAGGGGCAACGGGTCCAGGCCCGTGAAGGCGAAGCGCACCGTGGCCTCGGGCACGGCGGCAAAGGGCACGGCCTCGGCCTTGAGTTCGAAGGGGGCACCGTCGAGCACGCCCTTGAGCACCGGCTGGGTGGCGTCCTCGCCCCGCCCCAGGTTGGCCAGGCGGGGCAGGAGCAGGTCCAGGTCGGCCAGGGTCGTGGTGGTGCCGGCCACCCGGTCGTCCAGGGTGATGCGGCCGCCGCGCAGGTGGAAATCCCGCAGTTCGAACTTGGGCGGCGGGGTCTTCTCCTGGTCGGGCGGCGAGCGCAGGGCTTCGATGATGTCGGAGATGTTGGTGCGATTTTCGGAGAAGCGCACCAGATTGACCTCGGGGCGCTCCAGGTCGAAGTCGGCAATGACCGGCTTGAAACGCACGAAGGTGGAAGCCGACAGGTCCACCATCAGGCGGTCGAAGGCCAGGATCGGCTTGTCGCCCTGGTCAGGTAGGGAATCGATGCGAAAGCCTTCCACATCCACCTGGAGGGTGAAGGGATTGATCGCCAGCCGGGCGATGCTCACCGGCCGGAGCAGCTTTTCCGACAGCAGGTGGGCCACCGTGTCCTTGAACAGGGGGCCCGAGGCAAAGCCCACCGCCAGCCACACCAGCCAGGCGATCCCCACGATCCAGGCGCCGCGCCGCACGCCCCGGCGCCTGGCCAGGTCGGCAGCCCGGGCCTTGAGGGAGGCCCAGGAAAGGTCGGGTGCGCGGTCCTGCGGATTCGGGGGCGTCGGCGGGGAAGGCGGCATCTGTTGCGGCATGGCGTGGGCGGCGAAAAACGGGGTAAAGGTATGACAGTGTACGCGGCGGGAGTTGCACCGTCACGACGGGCGGCGATCCGGCGTGCCGGTCTGGGCCAAATCCGCCGCGTCGGGCGAGAACCCGGCCTTTCGGTTACAATTGCGTCATAAGCAGCGCAACGCCAGAAAATACCAACAACACTTGTCTGCGGGAGGCTGGACGCGTCCTTGGAAAGACGCCTTCTTCACCCATGAAAGTTCTCGTCGTCGAAGACACCCGCACCGCCCGCGTGGTGGTGTGCAGCCAGCTCGAACGCATGGGCATGCAGCCCCTGCCCGCCGGCGACGGCCTGGAAGCGGTGGCAATGTTCCAGCAGGAACGTCCCGATCTGGTGCTCCTCGATCTCATCCTGCCCGGCATCGACGGTTTCGAAGTGGCCCGCCGCCTGCGCCAGCTCGAAGGCCCCGGGGAATGGACCCCGATCATCTTCCTCACCGCCAGCTACAGCGACGACCACCTGGAAAAGGGCATCGCCGCCGGGGGCGACGACTTTCTCGGCAAGCCCGTCACCGAAGTGGTATTGCGCGCCAAGCTGCGCGCCATGCAGCGCATCGTCCAGATGCGCCGCTCCCTGGTGGTGCTGACCCGCAAGCTTGACGCCGCCAACCAGGAACTGGAGCGTCTCTCCAGCATCGACGGCCTGACCGGCGTGGCCAACCGCCGCCGCTTCGACACGGCTCTGGAGGCCGAATGGCGGCGCGCCCAGCGCTACCACCGGGTGCTCGCCCTGGTCATCTGCGACGTGGATTTCTTCAAGAAGTACAACGATGCTCTGGGCCATCAGGCCGGCGACGACTGCCTGCGCCAGGTGGCCGCCACCATGGGCCGCGCCATGGAGCGGGCCGGGGACCTGCTGGCCCGCTACGGCGGCGAGGAATTCGCCATGATCCTGCCCGAAACCACCCTGGGCGGCGCCGCCTTCGTGGCCGAGCGGATGCGCTACAGCGTCGAGCAGTTGAAGCTGACCCATCCGGATTCGCCCGTGGGCCACGTCACCCTGTCCTGCGGCGTGGCAGCCTGCGTACCGGGGCCCGAGAGCACACCGGCGGACCTGATCGCCGCCGCCGACCGGGCCCTTTACGACGCCAAGGCCACCGGCCGCAACCGGGTCGCCCGGATCGAGGGCCTGCTGCTCGAACCGACCCCCTAGCCCCGCCACGCTGCCCATAAATACCGACTCGCCCCGATTCAGCCGTCCGCCCCGCCATGACCGCCGCCGAAGCCCCCCCCACTCCCCTCTCCGAGTTGCCCACCGTCCTGATCGTGGACGACAACGAGATCATGCGCTCGCTGCTCAGGGCCATTCTGCGCAGCGAGCCCTACGAAGTGGTGGGCGAAGCCCGGGATGGCGCCTCGGCCCTGGAGGCGGTGGAACGCCTGACTCCCGACATCATGCTGCTCGACGTGGTGATGCCGGAGATCGACGGCATCGAGGTGCTGCGCACCACCCGCCGCGACTATCCGGACACGGCGGTAGTCATGGTCACCGGCAACGCCAGCGCCGAGAACGTCCAGGAAGCCCTCAAGGCCGGCGCCGCCGGCTTCGTGGTCAAACCGTTCAACGCCGCCAAGGTAGTGGATGCCCTGACCCGGGTACGCCGCACCCTGCCCCGCTTCGCCCGCTGACCTTCTGTCCCCGCGAGCTTTCACGCTCCCGATGCGGAAGTAAATCCGTCTTCGGCCCCGTGCTGTCCGGGGAACTTTGCCTTCTTGGCGCGCTCTTTCCAAGAGTTCAAGACCCTGATTGCGATGCGGGTATCCGTAACGCCTGCCTTTTCCCAGGGCCCGCCCCTCTGCGCCAGACGAACGGAGAACCATGAAGAAATCACGCTATGGCACCGTCCGGGGAAAAGTACTTATCGTCGACGACAACGACGTGACCCGGGAGCTGCTCCGGACCATCGTGCGCACAGAGCAATACGACATCGTCGGAGAGGCTCTGAACGGCGCCGCCGCCCTCGAAGCAATGAAGCGGCTTGCGCCCACCATCGTGCTGCTCGACCTGGTAATGCCCGAGATGGATGGCTTTGAGGTGCTGCGGGAAATACGCGCCAGCTACCCCGCCACAGCAGTGATCGTGGTCACCGCCCACACCAGCGCAGAAAACATCCGCGCCGTTCTCGACGCGGGTGCGGCAGGCGTCGTGGTCAAGCCTTTCAAGCCGGCCCAGGTGGTGGAAAGCCTGGCGCGGCTCGTGTCCTCTCCCCCTATCCAGGTACAACCGCAATCCTGAGCGTGCGGCGCTACCAGCGGTTGCGCCACTCCCGCAGGGCGGCGAACACGGCCACCGGATCGCCATCGGGGGCCATGTCGGCCACGGCGGCGGCCAGCGCCGGTTCGGCACAGCGCAAGAACGGATTGGTGGCCCGCTCCAAGGCAAGCGGCATCGGCACCGTGGCCTCGCCGCGGGCGCGCAACCGGCGGATTTCCTCACCGCGCTGGGCCAGGACGGCGTTGTACGGGTCCACGGCTTCGGCAAAGGGCAGGTTGAGCAGGGTGTATTCGTGGGCGCAGAACACCAGGGTGTTCTCCGGCAGGGCGGCCAGGCTGACCAGGGATGCATGCATCTGCCCGGGCGAGCCCTCGAACAGGCGCCCGCAGCCCAGGCCGAACAGGGTGTCGCCGCAGAACAGCAGGCCCGGTGCTGCGCCCGGCCCGGGCTCCAGGTAGTAGGCCAGGTGTCCCCGGGTATGTCCCGGCACCGCCAGAACCCGCAGCGGCACTGGCAGGCCCGGCACATCCAGGGTCTCGTCACCGGCCAACGGCCGGGTGACCCCTGTGATAGACTCCAGCGCAGGCCCGAACACCGGGATTCCCGGAAAACGTTCGAGCAGGCGCGCCACCCCGCCCACGTGGTCGGCATGGTGGTGGGTGAGCAGGATGGCCGCAAGGCTCAGGCCCCGGGCATCCAGCAGCCGCTCCAGCGGTTCCGCCTCGCCCGGGTCCACAGCCACGGTCCGGCTGCCGCCGGCCTGGCCGATCAGCCAGATGTAGTTGTCGCGAAAGGCCGGGATGCGGCCCAGGGCGAACCCGTCCTGGGTCCAGGTGGCCGAGGGGGTGCCGGGTAAATCGGGCAACCCTGGTAAATCCCGCCGGCGAGGGGCTGCGGCTGTGGTCATGGTGTCGTCCTCCATGCCGCGATTTCCCCATCCCGCGCCCCTTCTGTCAAATCCATCCACAGCACCAGACAACAGCATGTCGATCCCGGGTCTTCAGGACTGGCTTTCCACCCCCCAGGGGCAGTACGTCCTGGGCTGGGAACAGGCCAAGGTGGAGCAGGCGGTGGGGGACATTTTCGGTTTCCACGCCGTCCAGTTGGGGCTGCCGGAATGCGATTTCCTCGCCGCCAGCCGCATTCCCCTGCGCTTGTGCGCCGGCGATGCAGGCCCCATCGCCGTGGCCTGCGACTTCCGTGAATTGCCTTTCGCCACCGGCAGCGTCGATCTGGTGGTCCTTCCCCACGTGCTGGAATTCGCCGAAGACCCGCACCAGGTGCTGCGGGAGGTGGAACGCATCCTGATCCCCGAGGGGCAGGTGGTGGTGATCGGCTTCAATCCCCTGTCCCTGTGGGGCCTGCGCCGCGGCCTGGCCCGGCGGCGCAACTGCTTCCCTTGGAATGGCCGCTACCTGTCTGTGCAGCGCCTCAAGGACTGGCTGCAACTGCTCGGGTTCGAAGTGAACCGGGGCAGCTTCGGCTGTTATGCCCCGCCGCTCCGCCAGGAACGCGCCTTTTCCCGCTTCCGCTTCATGGAGCTGGCCGGCGACCGCTGGTGGGGGTTTGCCGGCGGGGTCTACATGGTGCGCGCCGTGAAGCGGGTAGCCGGTATGCGCCTGATCCAGCCGGCCTGGCACAACAGCCGCCGGCGGGCCAAATCCCTGGCCCCCATCGCCCAGAAAAACCGTCGTTTATTGACCCACCGTAATGAGCACTGAAACCATCGTCGAGATTTACGCCGACGGCGCCTGCCGCGGCAACCCGGGCCCCGGAGGCTGGGGCGCCTGGCTGATTTCCGGCAGCCACCAGAAGGAACTCTGGGGCGGCGAACCGGAAACCACCAACAACCGCATGGAGCTGACCGCTGTCATCGAGGCCCTCACCGCCCTGAAGCGGCCGGTAGCCGTCCGGGTGCACACCGACTCCAAATACGTCCAGCAGGGCATTTCCAGCTGGATTCACGGTTGGAAGCGCAACGGCTGGAAGACTGCCGACAAGAAGCCGGTGAAGAACGCCGACCTGTGGCAGCGCCTCGACCAACTGGCCGCCCAGCATCAGGTGGAATGGCTGTGGGTGAAAGGCCACGCCGGCAACGTCGGCAACGAAAAGGCCGACGCCTTGGCCAACCGGGGCATCGACGAACTGCACGCCGCCGCGCGGAAGAGCTAAGCCATGCGCCAGATCATTCTCGATACCGAAACTACCGGCCTGGAAGTCCGCCAGGGCCACCGTCTGATCGAAGTCGCCGGGGTGGAGATGGTCAACCGCCGCCTCACCGGCCGCCATCTGCACCGCTACGTCCACCCGGAGCGCGACATCGATGCCGGCGCCATGGCGGTCCACGGCATCACCTTGGACTTTCTCGCCGACAAGCCGAAATTCCGCGAGATCGCCCATGAACTGGCGGATTTTCTCGCCGGCGCCGAGTTGATCATCCACAACGCGCCCTTCGACGTAGGCTTCCTCAACAACGAGTTCGCCCTGGTCGGGCTGCCCCCGGTGACCCAGGTCGCCGGCGGCATCCTCGACACCCTGCGCATGGCCAAGAGCCTCCACCCGGGCAAGCGCAACAATCTGGACGCTCTGTGCGAGCGCTACGGCGTCGACAACTCCAACCGCACCCTGCACGGCGCCTTGCTCGACGCGGAAATCCTGGCCGACGTCTACCTGGCCATGACCCGGGGCCAGGAAAGCCTGGTGATGGAGCTGGATGCCCCCCCCCAGGAAGAAAAGACCGACGTAGTCGAAATCCGCCGCGGCCCCCGCCCCCCCCTGAAGGTGATCAAAGCCGCCGACAGCGAAATCGAGGCCCACACCGCGACGCTCGCCGCCATCGACAAGGAAAGCAAGGGCAAGTGCCTGTGGCTGCCCAAGGCTCCGGTCGAAGGAGATGCTTGATTATTGAGGCATTTGACTAGTGGTACAGGGCTCGAACCTGTGACCTTTGCCGTGTGAAGGACAAAACACAACTAGTATTCATGCGGATTTACGGGTAATTTACTATTTATTGGCACAATCTTGGCACAGTAAAAGGAAAACCCAGCATGGCGACGATCCGTAAAAAAGGGGCATACCAATACCACTGCCAGATCCGCCGCAAAGGCTACCCTACCCAGACGCGGACCTTCGAAACCCGGGCGGATGCTGAAGCCTGGGCACGGCAGATCGAGGCGGAGATCGATCGCGGGGTTATCGTGGATCGGCGAGAGGCCGACAAAACTACCCTCCACACGGTGCTTGATCGCTACGCGAAGGAAATCTGCCCCAGTCACAAAGGCGGCCTGGTAGAAGCCAGCCGGTGCCGAGCGTTGATGAAGGCTCCAATCGCCAGCTACAAGATGAGCGCCCTCTCAGGAAGCGTCCTGGCTGAGTGGCGAGATAGCCGCTTGGAGGTTGTCGCCTCCTCGACAGTCAACCGGGAGCTGAATCTGCTCAGCGCCGCCATCAACGTAGCCCGCAAGGAGTGGGGGATCTACATCGAGAACCCAGTGGCTGCAATCCGGCGCCCCCCCTCCCCGAAAGCCCGTGAGCGGCGCCTTTCAGATGAGGAGCGCACCTGGCTGATCGACGAACTCACCCCCCGTGACCGTGGCCAGGACGGCAAGCTCACGGACCGCACCAGGAACCCATGGATACGTCCTGTGGTGCTCTTCGCACTGGAGACGGCCATGCGCTTGGGAGAGGTCCTCTCGCTTCGTTGGGAGAACGTGGATCTTCGTCGCCAGACAGCAAAGCTACCGGACACAAAAAACGGCAGTTCGCGTGACGTCCCTTTGTCCAGCCGCGCTGTCGCTGTTCTGAAAGAGTTGCCCCGTTCGTTGGAAGGGCATGTGTTCCCCATCACCGATAACGCGGTGAAACTGGCTTTTCGGCGGGCGGTAGCACGAGCACAAGAGCGCTACCTTGAGGAATGCACCGCAAGCGGCACAGCCCCAAGCAAGGGCTTTCTTGAGGACCTACATTTCCACGACCTGCGCCATGAGGCGACAAGCCTACTTGCCGAGCGCCTGAGCAATGTCCTTGAACTGGCCAGTGTTACGGGACACAAGGATCTTAGGATGCTCAAGCGCTACTACCACCCCAAAGCCGAGGATTTAGCCAAGAAACTAGGCTAAGCCTTACAAAACAAACCGCTGCCTGAACTTGGCCAAGAACAGAACTTGGTTGCTTTTTTCATCACAGACATCCAAGGATGGTTTTATGCTAATGTACTCACCCAATACTTATCACAACTTTTACTAGTGACGTGCGCGAAAGATCAACAATACAAACTATCCTTACTGGGCTACCCGTAGCAACAGCATCCCTCTACGTTCTCGGTGTCTGCTTTTACCAAGGGTTTATGCGGACTGTCGGACTGGAGGAAACTCAATTTCCCCTTACGGTAGATCGTACTCTCTTCCATGGCTTCTTCGCCTTACTCGACTTGAGTGCTGCACAGATTGTATATTTTGTCCTAGCATCAGAAACCATTGCGTTGGTTGCATTTGCTATCGTTTTTCTCAGCACCTCAGCAAGAGTTCGTAAGGTAGTCGATGCGTGGTTTACGAAGAAATCACCTCGAGAAAATAAACATGAATCACCAGAGCCACCTAAAGAGGTCTCTGAATTTGCTACCTTTTCTGTCCAGGTTTTTGAATTTTCCGCCATCATTCTATTCGTAATTATTGGGATACTACTGGCCGGATTTTTTTCAGGCAAGAGCGGTGAAGTGACCGCGAATAATTTCCTGAAGAAAGTAAAAGAAGGGAGAGCCCGCTCTGTAGAGGTTTTTCTTTCCGGACAAGATCAGCCGATCAAAGCATATACCCTCCTATGTAGCAGCAGTCACTGCGCATTCCTTGAAGAAACGCAGATAGTCGTGTATCGCCATGAAAAAATAGAAAGAACCATTACACATGACATTATGGTCCAAACGGATGCTACGCAATAAAGTCATGCATCACCCAAAAATTCAAGCATTAGCTTTCACACAGGAGAAATCATGGTTTCACTCAATATGCAAGGCCCGTTTGATCTCACCAATGAAGAAATTGACAATAAAGTCACCAGGGTCTCTGCTGGAAATTATGCGCTTGGCACAGTCAAAAGTGACGGCGCATTCTACGTATCCTATGTGGGCAGATCAGACAGTGACTTGAACGCTCGCCTAAAACAACATATTGATAAGCACCCAAAGTTCAAATACAGCTATGCCACTTCACCCGAGGCAGCATTTAATAAGGAATGTACGAACTTTCACGATTTTGGTGGAGCTGAAAAGCTACAGAATGATATTCACCCTGATCGACCAGATAACATGGAATTTGAATGCCCTGTTTGCAACATATTCGATTAAATAGGCTCTATCACAACAAAGTGATCCCAAAGGGACGAATACCCGAGAAACTATACTTCTCGGGTATCTATTGAGCGGTACGCTCAATATCATTCACCCCAATCATTCCTTCTTCAAAACAACCCCCATCGGCCCACGAATCGTCCCATCCTCCAGCAGGGTAAAAATCGTATCCGCCCCTACGGTTTTGATCCGGATTTTGTCGCCCTCGATCACATAGTCCACTTCATGCTCGGTGCCCAGGATCATTTGCGACACCTTCCCGGTCGGTTTAAACGTGAAGCTGACCTCGGTCTTGATGGTTGAGTGCATCACCTTGGACACCAGGGCCCCAGAATAAACCCCATCCAAGGTCGGCTTGCCGCAAGCGGCCACCAAGAGCGCAAAAGTCGCTATCCACAGTCGTTTCATCCCTCTTCCCCTCAAGCAGGTTGAAAACTCGGGTGCAGACCTTGCAGCGCCCGACGGTGGAAAATCAGCCCCTCCAGCCACCCCTTGCACTCCGGCGCCGGCGCCCGATCGGCCAGGTCCGCCAACTGGTCGATGTCCCCCTCCAGAATGTCCACAAAGTCCAGCTCCATCAGCCACAGCTGGCCCTCCGGGGTATCCGGAATGGTCATAACAAAATCGCGATACGGCGTTGTCACTACGTTTTCCATGGCATCACTCCCGTTATAAACGTGCTACACCTGCGCTATGCATCGCTGCATGGCGCTACAAAAGCGTTACACCCGCGCAACAGGCCCACCTGATCTGGATTGCTGCATCCCGTCCCATGGTTTTGGGGTTGGTTTGCGGTGGATTTACCTGGTGCATACCCTGCCCTCCTGGTTGGTGATCCGTCTTGCTTGCAGTGCCCGTGCCGTCGAGGAACACAGGGGCTTGAGTGGAGAGCAAGGGTGGAGGGAAGGCTGGCGCGGCCCGCAGCGCAGCGAGGACACGGGCCTTCCCGGAAAGCGCAGCGGCCCTTGCTTGGAACGCCCCCTGTGTTACACGTCGGCGTTTTCGGGCACTGCATGCGTTTAAGACGGATCGGCAACCAGGAGGCGCACCGGAGAATCGGTCTGGAGCAAACCAAAAAGGCCGCCCGCGGCCGTCTAACTTCCTGGCCAACGGCCAGGCGCTGGGCGCAGCCCAGTTACCGCGCCGGGAGGGCGCAACGGCTAGGGTTGCCTGGAAGGTGGCCACCGGCCAGTCCCATGGGGACCAAGGGCGGAGGCCCGCGCCTGGAAGGGAATCCCAGTTTTTTGCTGCGCAAAAAAAGCCCCTTTGCACTCCCCCTCCCTCCCCCATCGAGCTACATACCCAGGCCCGGATCCGTCTTCTTCACCACGGCTTGCAACGCCTTGGCCTGTTCCGCTTCCTGCAACTCACGCTCAATCCGCCGCAGATCCGGAACCGCATCCGCCCAGGACCGCAGCGTCTCGGCCCGCTCCCGCGCCCGCGCCACGTCCCCCTCAAAGGCAATCAGCGCCTTAAGAGCATTTTCGTTTTCAGTACCTGCAAGCGGCCCCAGGGCCCGGACCATGACCCCACCCTGGGCAACAGCCCGGATGGCGGCCAGGCGGTCACCTTCGAAGGACGCCAGGATTTGATCGGCGAACTCCTGGTCACTCAACCGCGCAGCCCTCGGCAGCGCCGCCTTGGCATCCCCTGCGCTGCTCAAGCTACGCGCTGAACCGGTATCCAACTGGTGCAGGTTTGAATGATCTGGTGCGGTTTCAACACCGCGTCGTAGGTGATGAGGTGCATGCGGTTGCAGTACGTCTTCAGATCGACCGAGGTCGTGAACGTTGTCGACTCCCCACACGTCGCGCAGCGAAGCGAGGGTGGCAGGCTCTTGGTCGCGGCTGGGGTGACGGTCTCGGTCATGACGCATCTCCTTTTTCACAGCCCGCGGGGCGGGCTGTGGTGGTGGTGTTACTGGAACAGGAATAGTCGGTTGCAGCGGACGTTGCTGCGGCTTAGGAGCAGGCTTGGCGGGCACCGGCTTTTTCGGGGGAGTCAGTTGTGGCTGAGGTGCAAAGAAGAAGTCACGGATCTTTCCCCAGGGACTCACTTGCGGCGTTGCGACGTCCGCAGCCCTGCCCTCACTCCGCTTGCCCTGCTGAGGAGCTGCCTGCTGCTTCAACTCCGCCCGGATCCGCTCCAGGAGAGGCCGCAGCTCAGGGTTCGTCACCTCGACGCCACGCCGCAGCAACTCGCGTGCCGCCATGGCCTTGAACTCTGCCGTCCCATTCAGTCGCATGCGCGACCAACCGGCTTGCTTGGCCACGTAGGCCATCGCCTCAATCTTTTTCTGGGTGTACCGGCCCGCCGCCGTCAGGACCGCCCCACGCTGCACCACGGCCGCGTAGCCAGCGCTTGGGCCTTTCCCACCCCAGCGGTGGATCTTCCGATCCGTCCTGACCTCGACATTCAGCGCCATGGCCAGGTTGCGCGAACCCAGGGTCTCGCGACGCAGGCGGCGCCGTTCCTTCCATTCCTCGCGCCGCTCCCGCGCCAGATCCAGGCGACGCCGGGAGGCTTCCCCAGTCCTGCGCTCGAAAGCGCAGGCGCCAGCCCCCAGGTGCTTACCCGGGATACGCGTGATTCCCTGGTCAGCGAGACTGCGATGGTCGATTCGCTCTGCACTCCCGGCGCTCTGCAGCGCTGAGTTTGCCGCGCGTTCCCAGGCAGCCCGCTCACTGGTCAGGTCCGCTTTCCGGTTCCGGCCAGCTTTTTCCCGCTCGCACTTCGGGCCCAGGCCCAGCCCTTCCACCTTTCGGGTGGTCATGAGGAGATGGGCGTGCCAGTTCCGCTGATCGCCGTGCCGGCTTGGCGCGTGAATAGCAAAGTCCACGGCACAACCGTGCTGATTGGCCAGTGCCTGGGCGTAGCCCTGCACCAGGTGCAAGCGCTGTTCCTCCGTCAGTTCGGCCGGGAGCGCCACCTCATGCTCTCGAGCCACACAGGCATCCTTCCGACGCTCGGCGGCCTCAGCCGCATTCCACAATTCGGCTCGGCTAGGCTGCCAGTCAGTTCCAGCCGGCAGAACGATCCCGGCCGTGGCAACACCCCGTCGACGGGTGTAGTCGAAGACCTCCCCCGTGCGCTGATCATGGATCAATTCTCCAGCCCGATAGGCCGCCGCCGCCGTCGCAGAGCGACCAGAGGAGCGGGAAAGCGATTTGACGGAGAGGTGATAAATGGGCACGGCGGGATCAGGTAATTTCGCGTCGCAGACCGCACAGAGTTGGCGTAGCCAACTCCTAAGTGCGCATTTGCAGTTGAGCTTGGGCGATGGTAGCCTGCTTTCCATCCGCATGCAAATGACAAGGAGGGCACCATGGCCAGTGGGGTACAGCAGCTGGAGGCGCTGGATAGGAGGCTTGAGGAGGCGCGCAAAAAGGCAGATGCAATTGCGCGGCAAAAGGCCGCCCTGGCAGCCAAGCTGCGGGCGCGGGATACAGTGAAGCGGAGGAAAGAGGAGACCCGCCGCAAGATCGAGGGCGGGGGCCTGCTGCACATCGCAGGTCTATTGGGCGAAGACCCGGGGCTGGTACTAGGCGGACTACTGGAACTCAGTAAAGCGCTCGAGGCTCACCCAGAGCGGGCGCTGGTCTGGAAGAGTCGCGGCGATTCGCTGCTTCAGGAGCGTGCTGCACAGAGAAAAGGAACATTCGGCAAAGTCTGAGTACCGGCATGCTCGGACAAACCTGTTCCCCTCGACAGCAACCCAGTGGTGACGTACATTGCTCACATGAGCCCAACCATCGGCTCAAAGGAGATTGCAATGCAAACTAGCAGCACCACCAAGTCCCGCCCTCCTGCTAAGGCCGCGAAGAGCGTCAAGCCAGGCGATGTGCAGGGACTGGGCAAGGACCTGGGCGACCGCAAGGTAATTCTGCAGACAAACATCTTTACCAAGATGTATCGAGCCTCGCCCTTGGAACGGATCAACTTGATTCGCCAGGGAGTACCCGCAGCGCTAGTTATCCAAACCGGTAAGGAAATGGGTGTCCCCAAGGAAAAGGTGCTCTCCATCCTCCATTTCCCCCGCGCCACCGTTAATCGACGCCTCAAGTCAAACGAAGCCCTACCAACTGAGTATTCAGAACGAATCATCGGTTTGCAGAAGCTGATTGGGCAAGTGGAAACCATGGTGGCTGAATCCGGTGATCCCACCAATTTCAATGCCGCACACTGGGTAGCTAACTGGTTGGAGCAACCAGTTGCCGCCCTGAACAATGCCAAGCCAGCGGATTACATGGACACGATTGAAGGGCAGGAACTGGTGTCCTCGCTCCTGGCCATGATGCAATCAGGGGCCTACGCATGATCACGTTTTGGCGGATTGGTACAGATACGCCAACCTACACTGCGGAGGACATGGGGGGGATCGGGGCTAAGACAACCGGGGGCCGCTGGAACCGTCAGGGGACTGCACTAGTGTATACCTCTAGTTCCCGGGCACTGTCCTGTCTGGAAACCGTTGTGCATTTGAGTTCGGGAGGCTTGCCGCTTAATCGCTATCTGGTGCAAGTCGATATTCCAGATGATGTCTGGACAAAACGGGACATGGTGGACAGGGCCGCACTGGTCGGCTGGGATGCCATGCCTGCTGGCATGGTTAGCCTTGATTTTGGTGATAAATGGGTCAGCAGTGGCACTTCCTGCCTCTTGGAAGTGCCTTCGGCCATTGTTCCTGAAGAAGCAAACATCCTCATTAATCCGGCCCACCCCGACGCAGCGAAGATCACAGCCGTCAAGGTCCGGAAGTGGGTATACGATGCCCGGATAAAGCCTTAACCAGACCACCAGATTCTCGGCCGCGGCTAACCTGGCACTCATCGAAGAGTAAAAAAACTCGGCCCTATCGCCCCCCCGTCTTGAATGGCACTTCGCTTTAGAGTCCAGCCCCCGATATTGCCGGTTTCTTCATCGCCAACTGTCGGGCATAGGCCGAAGGCGTCAGTCCGCCCAATGCCTTCTTCGGCCGCTCCTCGTTGTATTCCCGCCGCCAGGCCTCGATCAGCACCCGCACATGCGCCAGGCTGGTAAACCAGTGCTCGTTCAGGCATTCGTCCCGCAGCGGGCCATTGAATTACTCGATGTCGGCGTTCTGATTCGGTTTGCCCGGTTCGATCTGCCGCAGCGTAATGCCGCGCCGATGCGCCCAAGTCAGCATCGCCCGGCCACAAAATTCCTTACCGTTATCGGTCCGAATCACTTGCGGCAAACCCCGTGAGAAGCCCAGTCGATCCAGTTGCCACGTCAGCACTTCACCGCTGATGGCTCGCTCCGAGATCACCGCAATGGCTCCGTGCGTAGCGTCGTCGACGATGGATGGTCAGGCATTTGATCACCCGGCCTTCGGCGGAACGGTCAAACACGAAATCCATCGACCAAACCGTGTTGGCAACCAGCGGCTGTCGTTCAGTCAGCGGCACCTTCTTGCGCTTGCGTCGCCGCACCTGCAGCCCGGCCAGTACATACAGCCGTTCGACCCGCTTGTGGTTCACCGCCCAGCCGCTCGGCGCAGCTTCAGATAGATCACCCCGGCACCGTAGCGGCGATGACGCTGCGCCAATTCGATAATGCGTTGCCGCAGCACCCCGTTTCGATCCGCTTGGGGCTGATAACGCAAAGCACTCGGACTCATCCGGGCGATGCGCAGCGCCCAGCGCTCGCTCAGCCCGCGCCCGGCGAGGAACCGCACCAGCTCGCATCGAGCCGGTGCGATCACCACTTTTTTTGCAGCGCTTCCTTGGTGATCTCGTTCTCGAGCATGGCGTTGGCCAGCATGCGCTTGAGCCGGGCGTTCTCGGCCTCGAGTTCCTTGAGGCGTTTGGCTCATGCCGCCAAACTTGCTGCGCCACAGGTAGTAGCTGGCTTCGGAGAAGCCATGCCGGCGGCACAGCTCCTTGATCGGCAGCCCTACTTCGGCTTCGCGCAGGAAACCGATGATATCTTCGGAAAAGCGTTTCTTCACGTCCAGTCTCCTTGATTGAAGGGATTGGACTCTAAAGCTGTGTGCTACTCAAACCTGGGGGGACGTCGGGCATGGTTTTTTCAGTAGAACACTTTTCTACTAAAAAACTTGAAATGTAGAAGTCACCCGGTTAGAATGGCTTTCATAGGTCAAGTCAACTGCGCAGATTTCGTATGTCTTGGGTTTGGTGTAGGTGCTGTAGCATCTCTCCAAGCCACAACAGGTGGTGATTCATCCCTTCTGACGTGGTTCTTAAAGTTCAATGTGGAGCACAGATATGAAGCTAACCGAGTTTGGACAAGCTGTTCGCCAAGCGAGGGGACATGTTGGCAAAACCCTGATGGCAATGGCGAATGATTTAGGAACTTCCCCAGCCTTTCTCAGTGCACTTGAGACAGGCAGAAACAAGGTCCCTGCTCAGTGGGTAGTTAAAATTGATAGCTACTTCAGAGAGCTTGGTTTTCCTATCAATAACTTGGAAATGTTGGCAGATGCTGCGAACGATAGCGTATCGATCAGTGGTCTTCCACTCCAGCATCAACTGCTTGTTTCTGGTTTTGCTAAGTCTGATTTTACAAAGGAGGAGCTTTGTTCAATCGGTGAGTTTTTCCAACAGCTGCATACGAAGAAGAGGGGATGATGACCGATCAAAGCGAATCGAGCGATCACAGCTCAACTTACAGTATGCGAGGTGAGCGTGTCATGCGGCTGTCAAAATCTGAAATCGAGAGACGCGCGCGATCTTTTTGTCGAGCGCTGGGCCTAAGCAGTAGAGGGGTGAAACAGCCTATTGTGCAGGCCATTGAAGGCTTGCGGGTGTCACATGGCATCCCTCTTAACCTGGACGCAATTGATGATGACGAGTGGGAACTGTACGGGATAGCCGAGGCGCTATGTGACCCTCGTTCCTTAAGCATCTTGATGCCAAACTCTCTTTACATCCGTGTTGCGAACAATGACCCAGAGGCTCTGTTGATACTATTTCATGAGCTTGGACATATCTTCCTTGGCCACACCCCCGTACTTCACTACAGACGGGATACGGCGCCGGTTAAGGAAGAAGATGCAGAGTGGCAGGCTGATGTATTTGCGGAGTCGGCACTGAGAATGCTCATGCCTAAGCAAGTGCCTTCCCAGTTGGAGTTGTTTTAAAACAATTCGGACTTGCCATGCGCCAACATGACAAGCCCGTCGAGGGATGGCCCTTGCTCGCCAAAGCTAAGGCCATCGTGACTGTTCTCCATCCGCAGTCAGCAATGCTTTGTTTTTGTGATGCAAAAAGCACAAGTATTATACACACAAGACAGAGCATTGTCCACTTAAGTCAAGCGATGGCAACCTGTTGCCTTGAGGTCATCATATGACTTACGAAGACGAACGCGGGACCTTCATCCTGCGATGGACACGCCGTGTAAATGGTCAGCTGATCCGTGCGAAAGCAAAACCGTTCAAAATCTACATCTCCAAGAAGTAAGTGGAACTTGACGTAGTCGCCGTAGCCCGCCCTCCCTTCATGGGAGGGCTTTTTCATTATATTGCGAAGCTGCAAGAACGGTGTGCCGGTCAGCTAGTGCCAAACCAAGCGCAATAGACCACTATCTTCTGGTGCCAATTCCTGCGCAAATTTGTGCCAAAAACCGCGCTCGGTTACAAGTCTCGTGCCGAAGGTAGAACCGCCTTTCCTTTGATAGGGACACCACATGGACAGGCACGGAGCAGAGCGGGCAGGCCAGGAGGGGCTTACCCGCCTCAATCTCGCTTCAACGCCATCCGAGCCTGCAAGGCTCCCATAGTCTCCTCGCCAACCACGTCCCACACAGTACGAATCTCGCCCATCGCAAGGTCTCGTTTACAAGATTTCGGGGTTGTCTACTACGAGAGATCGAGTGGAATGATGGCCCATATCAGAAGGATACCAACTTTGTCTATCAGGCCCATTTTTGATTCTCCTTTTCGTCACTCTTCCGCAATCATCTCACCTCCACTTCCGGCGGCCAGTTTGCCCGCCTCACTCTGCTTCTGCCGGTCCTTACCCCCTTTTTCGTTCTTGAGCGGCCGCGCTAGCTGGTTCGCGGTTTTCTGCACTACTGCCCCTGCGCCACTCATTCCCCCCTTGAAGCTTCCTTCCGTGTTGTGCGAAATGCCGCTACCCACATCGGAACCGAAGTGACCGCCAACCCAAGCGAAGATCTGGTTCGGGATGATGTTGAGCAGTGAGGCGGACACATGGATGACCTGGATGTTGGTCACCAGGGTTAGCCATACGCCGCCAGTCAGTACCAGCAGGTACACGATCAGGCTGCCCGTGGATCCGTGCAGCAGCGCCGTAACGGCATCGGTCAACATGGCGTTGGCGAACCCGCCCAGGACGCCGCAGAACTTGTAGGCGAACCAGCAGGCGATGACCAGGATGGCCGGCCGGAACAGCAGGTTCAGCAGGAAGATGTAGCCGTGCGCGGTGCGTTGGCCCATCCCCTCCCCTTCCGGGTCCAAGTGGGCCAAGCCCCAGAGTTGGGCGCCCATCAGGGACTCCGCGACAATGACGAGCCAGGCGCCGACGGCGAATAGCCAAGCCAGGGGGATCGCCATGGGGAGGAAAACGACCAACTGCAGGCCCAAGACCGCCAGGGGCAACAAGAAACCCAGCAAAACAAGGCCAACCCATCCAATGATCTGAGCAACTATCAGCCACCCAGCCAGGGTCGCCAGTCCAGCGAGGCTTGCAATTCCAAGGCCCACCGCCAGGCTGGCCGTGGCGGCCAGGAACAAACCCACCACATCCCCAACCAGGTTCAGGATCTTGGCGCCCAGGAGCGGCATGGACACCAGGGGATTGGAGCCTGCAACCACGACACTGCCAATCCCGTTGGTTTGGACGGACTGGGTGATGGGGTCCATGATGCAGCGGTTGAACATGTCCATGGACAAATCACACCCGCCTGCTCGGGGCTTTCCCGAGGCTTGATCCAGCACCTTGTTTTGCTGCTGCATGGCCTGCCCCCGGGCATTTTCCGCCAGCATGGCCGCCCGCTGGGTGGCCAGCTGGTTGGCAACGATCTGGGAGTTGGCGCCGTTGTTCTTCATTGAGCTTTCCATCGCCGAGAGTTGCTTCTCCTGGGCAGCTGTCAGGCGGTTGCCCGGTGAGAACCCGGCTTTCTGGGCGTTGGCACTGGCCGGAGAGTTGTGCTCCGGCGTGCTCCCTGAGCCAATCTTGGCGGCCCCGGTGACCATGGCCAACGCGTTCGCCGCATTGGCCGCGGGGGCTGCGCCGTAGGCGACCCAGCCCCACTGATTGATCAGATCCTTGATGCGTTGCTCCGCGCCGGCATTGGCCACCTGCAGCGCGGCGTTCACCCGGGTGTTGATTTTCTCGATCGCCTTGGCCACCAGGGTGGGCAACTGCTTGCGCACGTCGGTGGAGGCCTTGTCCTGAGCGGCCGGGTCCTCGGGATCAGCGCCCATGCCCACCGTCAGCGGCGTATCGCCGGGAACCACGATGGGTGTCCCGCTGAAATAGGACTGGGTGTACAACTGGTGCACGTCCTCTGCCAGACGTGCAATTTCAGCGCGCAGCACTGAGGTCGAGGTGTCGCGGATTTGCTTGGCCTCGGCCGAGGCGTATTCCGGCAGCCGTGGCAGATCAATCAGGACCTGGCCGCAGGAGGCTCCGTGTTTCCCGTCGCTGTCGGGGAAGGCGCCATAGCTCACCACGATCTTGTCCGGGTCGGCCAGGTTGAACACCTTCATGTCCCAGTTGATCGCCAGGCTGGGTTCCGAAGTGTCGACTCGCGCCTTCTTCCAGCGGATCTGTTCCTGCTTCTGATCCACCAGGCACAACTCCCGGTCCACCATCTGGCTGGTAATGGTCTGGATGCTGGGGATTTCCGGCGCGGCGACCATGGACGGGAAGGCACCGGTGCCAATGGCGCTGGTGACGCTGTTGCCGATCCCGATTCCTACTGATGCCGCGAAGGCCATCAGCAGCTGGCCGGTGGACCACCCTTTCCAAACCGGCAGCAAGTAGATCACGCCGGTCGTGGTGCGCAGGGGCATCCACATGGAGTGGTAGCGCTTCCCAAGAAACTCGCCATCGAAGCTGCCCTGGGCGACTGCCGCCAGCATGTTAAAGGTGAAGAATGCCGCCGCGGCAGAAATTACGGCAGTGTTGAATGCCAGGAAGGCCGCGTTGATCGCGTCCCGCGTCGAGGCGTCCTTTCCCCCCGAAAAAATGCCATTCGCGTCCCCAAAGATGTCGTGGAGCATTCCCAGGCTGGCATCACCGGACTTTGCTTGGTAACTCTCGATGCTGACTGCCTGCTGCTGGTTACCGGAAGGAGTGATGACACCGGCCTGTGCGAGGGCCACCAGGGGCTGTAGCACGGACCCTATGATCAGCAGGGTGACCAGAATTTGATGGATGCGCCGGCTCATTTCCGCTTCTCCAGCTTGTGAAGCATCAGGTAGAAGCAGGCCATCAACAAAAAGGAGCCCAGCGCGAAAGTTATTAGGACATAGGTATTAACCTGACCTCCCTCAATTTTCCCCACTAAGGCGGCCCACGCGATCCAAGCTAGCGGGACACAAAAAAATAAAATGGATGCAGTTGAATAGAAAAGTAGGAAGAGAAAAAGCTGAAAAATGACTTGCACAGAAACGGGGACATTTCGTTTTTTCATGACGCTCCCTTTCAATGGGGAGCCGGCCACCGCCGTGGCCGGCGGCGGTCTTTAAGTGTTAGTGAGGTGGGAGGATTTGCGAAAATAAGGACGATCTCGGAGCTTAGTGCTAGTGGAAAAGCCAGCAGCGGCCACTTGCTTCTGAATCGCTTCTTCTTGACGCGCCGCCCACTCTTTGCGATCTCGCTCTTGTCTCTTAATTGCCTCATTGGTCGCCGAGGCCGCCTCTTGTTGTAGGACTGGTGCAGGGCGTGTCACTTCTCCCCTTGCAGCTGTCTTAGTCAAGGTGATGGCCAGGGCAACCGGGTCGGCAATTTTTCCCTTGGCCACTTGGTCAGCCCAGGCCAAGCCGGCCCACTTTGACTGTTCCTGGCTGGCCCCCTCTATGAGTTTTCCAAGTCGCTTCCCCAGCCCTGGGTCTGCCAGCACATCAGGGGCACCAGCAGCATTGAGGAAGGTTTGGAAAACACCACCACCAACTCCACTTTGTGAGTGGTGGTTATTACCTTCCCTTACCTTCCCTTCCCTTAGATCGCAACCCTTTGTTTTTAAGCAAATCTCTATTTTTTCAAGAACCAATTTCCGCAGTTTTGGGGACTGGATGCGCGAAACGGCGTCCTCCAGCAAGCGCCGGCGCGGCGCGGTATCGAATTTGTGGAAACGGAACCAGTCGAGGATGAAGGCCTCCCCAGTCTCCTCATCAAGCAGCACCAAGCCCCGCCGCTGAAACTCACCCAGCGTTCCCTGAAGTGCAGCAGTAGTGATAGAAAGCTGCCCCTCAAATCCACCAAGGTCCACCAAGAAACACCCAGCGGCGGACGGGCAGGTCGCCCACAGGTGGTAGACAATCAACTTTTGGTCTGGGAGAAGGTCACGGATCCTTGGCCAGGCCATCAAGTTGGAAGGGACAAGGCGTGACTCAACCATTTCCCACCCCCTGCCCCATCGCCGGCCGCTTTACCACCGCAGGCTTGGGAGGCCGGCCACGGCGCTTTATGGTTGTGGTAGCTGGGGAGGTGGAACTTGATGGTGCAGGCGCACCAGGCACCTGTGGCACCTGCAGCTGCTTCAGCAGCCAAGCTTCAACATCAACAACCCTGTACCTCCGCTTCCCACCAATTTTCAAGCTGGGTGGAAGGAGGTGGGGCGTCCGCGTCGCGCGGTTATAAAGGGTGTCGACCGACACCCCCAAAATCCCTGCCAGATCATCAGAACTGATGGTTTTGAGGGAGGACGGCAGGTGAACCTGCCCACCAAGGGGAAAAGCAGACATTGGCCACTCCAAAGATGGAGTTGCCGCGCTAAATAGATAGATCTGCAGAAACCGCTGGCCAGGGGGCAGAAAGGCCCTGCGCGGGAGAGGGAGGACCTGGCCTAAGCGGCCAGGGGGGTCGGAGCGCCAGGCCGACGAGGGCTCTGGCGGATGCTGCTAGCACAAGGTGGCAGGAGAGGAGTATCGATCAAGAAATCGACAACAGCACCGCCACTGATATCAGCTTCGGCAGAAGCTGGGAGTTGCGTGTCGTCAGACCCAACCAACAACGCGCCACGCTGCAACTCACCCAATACTTTTTTCTCAACCAGGAAAAGTGGTAAAGACTCTCTCACTTCATACAGCCGGTCCATCACCTTCCCCAGACTAGCCATTTTTTCAGTGATTTCGCCCGACTCCCAATCACATTTAATGACATTTGGTAGTTTGCTAGTCTTCAGACGATTAGCCATCTCCCTCACTACAAGCCAAAGCCTGCCCATACGCTGGTAACGCTGTGCAGTGCTCAAGGAGAGCTGGCGTAGTGGGTGAGACAAAGCCGTCATATAGAAAGACAGAATTGGTCAAAGTGAGTCCGCACCCAAACAGTAACCACCCCATACACCCGCGTCAATACTGTTACGCAGGTGTAGCGCTGGTGTAACGCCGTGTAGCGCACATGCAGTGCTCGTGATTTCTGTTGCAGTAACGCCTTGGCACAAATTTGGCACACCGACAGAACAAAACACAGTGTGTTGGCGTGTGTCAGAGATAGATTCGAGAAAAACAAAAAGCCCCGTGAAACCTAGGTTTCACGGGGCTTTCTGAAGAATTTCTCTGGTGGGTGGTACAGGGCTCGAACCTGTGACCTTTGCCGTGTGAAGGCAACGCTCATACCAACTGAGCTAACCACCCAACCGTTCCACTTCGGCGCTGCGTTGTTGCTTGCTGCGTCGTTGTGAGGCGCGCATTTGACCACAAGGTTCTGTGGCGGTCAAACACTTTCTGCATCCAGTACAATGTTGGGCTTTTCCCCCACTTCTCCGAATTCCATGATCCGCACCCGCTTTGCCCCTTCGCCCACCGGTTTCCTGCATATTGGCGGCGCCCGCACGGCCTTGTTCTCCTGGGCCTTCGCCCGCCGCCACGGCGGCCAGTTCGTGCTGCGCATCGAGGACACCGATGTGGCCCGCTCCACCCCGGAGGCGGTGCAGGCGATCCTCGACGGTATGGCCTGGCTGGACCTGGGTCACGATGAAGGCCCCTTCTATCAGATGCAGCGCATGGACCGGTACAAGGAAGTGATCCAGCAGATGCTGGCCGCCGGCACCGCCTACTATTGCTACACCACGCCCGAGGAACTGGACCGCCTGCGCGACGAGCAACGCGCCCGGGGCGAGAAGCCGCGCTACGACGGCCGCTGGCGCCCCGAGGCGGGCAAGGAGCTGCCCGCGCCGCCCGCCGGCGTGACTCCGGTGGTGCGCTTCAAGAACCCGAAGGACGGCGCCGTGGCCTGGAACGATCTGGTCAAGGGCCGCATCGAGTTCGCCAACGACGAGCTGGACGACCTGATCATCGCCCGGGGCGACGGCACCCCCACCTATAACTTCTGCGTGGTGGTGGACGACTGGGACATGCGCATCACCCACGTCATCCGCGGCGACGACCACGTCAACAACACCCCGCGCCAGATCAACATCCTCCAGGCCCTAGGCGCCCCGGTGCCGGAATACGCCCACCTGTCGATGATCCTTGGCGACGACGGCCAGAAGCTGTCCAAGCGCCACGGCGCGGTGTCGGTGATGCAGTACGCCGAGGACGGCTTCCTGCCCGAGGCGGTGATCAACTACCTGGCACGCCTGGGCTGGTCCCACGGTGACGACGAGGTATTCAGCCGGGAACAGCTGGTGGAATGGTTCGACCTGGACCACATCACCCCCTCCGCCGCCCAGTTCAACACCCAGAAGCTGCTGTGGCTGAATGCCCACTACCTCAAGCAGGCCGACAACGCCCGCCTGGCCGCCCTGGTCGCCCCGCGCCTGACCGCCCGGGGCGTGGCACCGGCGGCCACGCCGGCCTTGGAGGCCATCATCGCCCTCTATAAGGAGCGGGTGCAGACCGTGGTGGAGCTCACCGACGCCTGCGAATCCCTCTACCTGGCCCCACTGCCCAGCGAAGAGCTGAAGGCCCAGCACCTCACCGACGAGACCCGGCCGATCATGACCGACTTCCGCGGTCGCTGCGCCGACGTGGAATGGACGGCCGCCGCCATCGGCGCCCTAATCAAGGAAGTGGTCGCCACCCACGGCGCCAAAATGCCCAAGCTGGCCATGCCCCTGCGCCTGGCCCTGGTCGGCCAGACCCAGACCCCGTCGGTGGACGCCTTGGTGGCCCTGTTCGACCGGGACATGGTGGTGGCCCGCATCGATCGCCTGCTGGGCGCCTGAGCCCGTAACGAAGCGCGCTGCAAGAAAATCGTGACGGGGTGTTGACAGCCCCCCGAACGGTCCCTAGAATGCGCGCTTCTTCGGTCGGGGGTATAGCTCAGCTGGGAGAGCGCTTGCATGGCATGCAAGAGGTCCGCGGTTCGATCCCGCGTACCTCCACCAAAACTGAAGAACGGGTCCCCATCGTCTAGAGGCCTAGGACACCGCCCTTTCACGGCGATAACCGGGGTTCGAATCCCCGTGGGGACGCCACCTACACCAGGGGTTGTCGATGACAACCCCTAAATTTTGCCTGGAGCACACGCAACACCGCTCTCGGTAAAAAGCAGTCACCGCGCGGAGCGGTAGTTCAGTTGGTTAGAATACCGGCCTGTCACGCCGGGGGT
>NZ_DAISLS010000019.1:0-61763 GCF_036820405.1 Oryzomicrobium sp. | reverse complement strand
TGCACGGCCTGAAGCGCACCAAGGGCAAGTACGGCATGGTGACCATGTGCATCGGCACCGGCATGGGGGCCGCGGGGGTGTTCGAGTCTCTTTGATCCTGCCGATACTGCCTGGTGCTTGTCTCAGGCAGTATCCTCGGCAGGACGGGGCGGCTGTCTTTCCCTCCTCTTCGGCCGCCCCGTTTTTTCGCTACTCCCAGCCCTGGCCATGCGTCCCAAACTGATCGACCGCGTGCCCGCCGCCTGGCGGGCAACGCTTTTGAAGTGGGGGTTCAACCTCTACCCCTCCTACCGCGCCACCGGCGGCCGGGTGGTGCACATCTCCCGCGACCTGGACCGGATCAAGGTGGTGCTGCCCTACTCGTGGAAGACCCGCAATCCCGCCGGCGCCCTGTTCGGCGGCAGCCTGTACGCCTTCACCGACCCCATGTTCGCCATGCTGCTCGCCCTGCAGCTGGGCAACGACGTGATCGTCTGGGATAAGGCCGGCAGCATCCGCTACAAGCGCCCCGGGCGCAGCCACCTGTTCGCCGATTTCCACATCCCCGTCGAGCGGGTCGAGGCGGTCCGCCGCGAGGTGCTGGAAAAGGGCGAAAGCACCCCGACGTTCTGCATTGAACTGAAAGACCGCCACGGCGTGGCCCACGTGGAACTGGAAAAGACCGTCTACGTGGCCACCAAGGCGTTCTACAAGAGCAAGCTCGCTGCCCGTGCCCAGGCCGACGGGGACGACCTGTCCCTGCCGCCGCCCGAGGTGCTGGAGCAACTGGACCGGGCCGATGCCGCCCCGCCGCAGCCGCCATTACCCCGGGCCCGGCGTCGCGCCGCCTGAGGTTCGTCACCCTTCCGGAGTCGCCATGAGCGTCCACTCCTTGCCCGCCGCCGCCAACGCCCCGGACGATGCCCCCGGCAGGCACGACTTTCCCGCACTGACGGCGGCCCTGGCCGGATTGCGCCGGGGCTTCGCGGCCGACCCGGCCCCCGGGGCCGCCCGCCGCCGCGAGCATCTGGCCGCCCTGGCCGACGCCCTGGGCCGCCACGGCGACGCCCTGGCCGAGGCCATCGACCGGGATTTCGGCGGCCGGCCGGCCCGGGAGACCGAGCTGCTCGAACTCTTCCCCAGCCTGGAAGGCATCGCCTACGCCCGGCGCCACCTGGCGGCCTGGATGCGCCCGCGGCGCCGCCGCGTCGGCATGTGGTTCTGGCCGGCCCGGGCCCAGGTGCGCCACCAGCCCCTGGGCGTGGTGGGGGTCATGGTGCCCTGGAACTACCCCCTGTTTCTCGCCGTCGGCCCTCTGGCCGCGGCCCTGGCGGCGGGCAATCGGGTGCTGATCAAGTGCTCCGAGCACACCCCGGCCTTCGCCGCCCGCTTCGCCGAGCTGATCGCCGCCACCTTCGCGCCGGACCACGTGCGGGTGGTGCGGGAAGGGGAGGGAGACGATCCCCTGGCTTTTGCCCAGGCCTTCGCCCGGCTGCCGTTCGACCACCTGCTGTTCACCGGCTCCACCGCCGTGGGGCGCCGGGTGATGGCGGCGGCCGCCGCCAACCTCACCCCGGTCACCTTGGAACTGGGGGGCAAGTCGCCGGTGCTGATCGCCCCCGGGGCCGACCTGGCCCTGGCCGCCGCCCGCATCGTCTTCGCCAAGCTGGCCAACGCCGGTCAGAGCTGTGTCGCCCCGGACTACGTGCTGCTGCCCCGGGGCCAGGAGGCGGCCTTCATCGCCCACGCCCGGGCGGCGGCGCAACGCCTGTACGGCGACGCATCCAGCCCGGATTACGCCGCCATCGCCCTGGACGCCCACCGCCGGCGCCTGCACGGCTGGGCCGAGGCGGCGGAAGCCGCCGGGGCGGCGCGCCACCCCCTGTTGCCCGAGGCACCGGCCGCGGACGGGCGCCTCGCGCCTGCCATCCTCACCGGCGTGCCCGACGAGGCGGCCCTGATGCGGGAAGAGATTTTCGGCCCCTACCTGCCCCTGGTGCCCTACGAACGGCACGAGGATGCCCTGGCCTACATCAACCGCCGCGACCGGCCCCTGGCCCTTTACCTGTTCGACCCGGACCCGCTGCGGGTCCGGGCTACCCTGGATGCCACCGCCTCGGGCGGGGTCGGGGTGAACGACTGCCTGCTCCACGTCGGGGTGCACGACCTGCCCTTCGGCGGCGTCGGCCCCTCCGGCATGGGGCGCTACCACGGCCCCGAAGGCTTCGCCGCCTTCTCCCAGGTGCGCGCCGTGCTGCGCCAGGGGCGCTGGTCCTCGGCCAGCCTGCTCCATCCGCCCTTCGGTGCGGCGGGGGGCGCCTGGCGCGACCGTCTGCAACGCCTGATCCTGCGGCTGATGCTCGGCCGCCCGCCCCGGCCATGAACACGCCCGCGCCCGAAGCGTCGCCCGGCATCGGCCTCGGTCACGCGCCTGCCTCGCAGGGCCGCCGCCGCGCCCTGGCGGCCACCCTGGCCGGCGGGTTGGCCCTGGCCTCGGCCGCCTGGTGGGGGCTGGGTGGCGACGGGTCCCGGCTGGACGATCCGGGCCACGCCTACCATTTCCTCGGCCCCCTCGACCGGGCGGTGCTGGCGGCGTTGGCCGGCGGGCTGCTCGACGGCGTCCAGCCGGCCTTCTCGCCGGCCCACGGGGCGGCCCTGGCCCAGGGCGTGGACATCGCCATCGCCGGCTTGCCGCCGCGCACCCGGGGCGACCTGCGCCGCCTGTTCGACCTGCTCACCACCCGGGGCGGCCGGACGGCCCTGGTCGGGCTGGGCACGCCGGCGGACGGGATCACGCCCTGGCGGGCCCTGACTCCGGAGCAGGCCGCCCGGGCCCTGGCGGCCTGGCGCGATGCCGACCTGGCCCTGCTCAACCGGGCCTACGCCGGCCTCCACGACCTGGTCCTGGGGGTTTGGTACGGTGACCCGGACCACTGGGCCGGCACCGGCTACCCCGGCCCTCCCCAACTGTGAAACGTGAGACGGGCCCCGTGAGCCATCTGCCCGACCCCGTCGGCGACGCGTTCGCCGGCCCCTGGCGCGGGCGCCATCTCGACGGCGCCACCCTGGGCGAAGACCGCACCCTGTCCGCCGACGTGGTCATCGTCGGCAGCGGCGCCGGGGGCGGGGTGTGCGCCGAGATTCTGGCCCAGGCCGGGCTGTCGGTGATCCTGGTGGAAGAGGGGCCCCTGCGCACCTCCCGGGACTTCAACATGCTGGAGCGGGAGGCCTACCCGGCCCTCTATCAGGAGTCCGCCGGGCGCAAGACCGTGGATGAAGGCATCGGCATCCTCCAGGGCCGGGCCGTGGGCGGCTCTACCCTGGTCAACTGGTGTTCCAGCTTCCGTACTCCGGCCGCCACCCTGGCCCATTGGCGCGAGGCGCACGGCCTGGCCGGGTTCACCCCCGAGGCCCTGGCGCCCTGGTTCGCGCGCATGGAGGCGCGGCTGTCGGTGGCCCCCTGGACGGTGCCGCCCAACCGCCACAACGGTCTGCTCGCCGAAGGGGCGGCGCGCCTGGGCCTCGCGCCCAAGGTCATCCCGCGCAACGTCAAGGGTTGCTGGAACCTGGGTTACTGCGGCATGGGCTGCCCGACCAACGCCAAGCAGTCGATGCTGGTCACCACCATCCCGGCGGCCATGGCCGCCGGCGCCACCCTGCTGTCCCGGGTGCGGGCCGAGGCGCTGCTGCACGACGGCAAGCGGGTGCAGGGGGTGCGCGCCCATCCGGTCGATAGCTTCGGCCAGGTGCGCCGCGACGCGGCCCTGACCCTGCGCGCCCGCCACGTGGTGGTGGCCGCCGGCGCCATCGGCAGCCCGGCCCTGCTGCTGCGCTCCCGGGCGCCCGACCCCTATGGCACCTTGGGGGCGCGCACCTTTCTCCACCCGGTGGTGCTGTCGGCGGCCACCTTCGCCGAGGCGGTGGAGCCCTTCGCCGGGGCGCCCCAGTCGGTCTACGTGGACGACTACCTGTGGCCCGCCGACGGCACCCTGGGCTTCAAGCTCGAAGTGCCGCCGGTCCATCCCCTGCTCGCCGCCGTGGTGATGGGCGATTTCGGTGCCCGCCACCGGGACTTCATGGCCGGGCTGGCCCACGGCCACACCATCCTCGCCCTGGTGCGCGACGGCTTTGGGCCGGACAGCCCGGGGGGGCGGGTGGTGCTCGACGGCCACGGCGACCCCCGTCTCGACTACCCCCTCAACGCCGCCTTCTGGCAGACGGCGCGGCGCGCCTGGCAGGCCATGGCTAAAATCCAGTTCGCCGCCGGCGCCCGCAGCGTCATGCCGGTGCACCTGGACGCCCGGCCCATGGCCGATCCGGGCGCGGCGGCGGTCCAGCTGGCGCGGCTGCCGCTCCAGGCCGGCCGGGCCAAGGTGGTCAGCGCCCACGTCATGGGCGGCTGCGCCATGAGCCCGGAACCGCCGGGGGGCGTGGTCCGGCCCGACGGCGGCCACCACCAGCTCGAGGGCCTGACGGTGGCCGACGGCAGCCTGCTGCCCACCTCCCTCGGGGTCAATCCCCAGCTCACCCTCTACGCCCTGGCGGCGCGCATCGCCACCGGGCTGGCGGCGACGTTGGCGCGGGGCTAGCGGGCCCGCCGGGACGCGCCGGCCGGGGCGGGGCGCGGGGGGTCTGGCATAATGGCCGCTGCGGGCGCCCGCCGGCCCCGCTCCTCCTTTTCGGCCCCGCAATGACTGCTTTCCTGTTTGCCCATGTTTGACCTGACGGCCCTTGGTTTTCCCCCGGGCACCGTCCTGAATGTGCGCGACGCCCTGCTGGCGATCGTCGTGCTGCTTGCCGTCTACATCCTGGCGGTGGTGCTGCGCTACCGCCGCCTGCGCCGTCAGGCCGAAGAGGCGCAACCCGACGAGCCCGCCGAGAAGGCGTCCGCCCCCGCCGCCGCGGAGGCTCCGGCGGCGGCCAGCGGCGCCCGGCTCTACGCCGCGGTACAGGACACCGCCCAGGCCCCGGCTTCCGCCGCGCCCCGGGAACATGCGCTGCGCCAGGAACCGGCCGTGGCGCCGGCCCCGTTGGCGCCGCCCCTGCCGGTGAACCTGGCCGCCGAGGTGGCTGACACGCCGGTGGTCCAGGCCATCGAGCGCGACCTGACCATGCTGCGCCAGGAAATCCAGCACCTCCAGGGCGAGCTGGAGCGGGTCCAGGGCGAGATGCGCGACCGTTTCACCCAGCTCCAGGCCACCCAGCACATGTCGCCCCTCTACAGCGACGCCATGCAGATGGCCGCCGCCGGCCATGACGCCCAGACCATCGCCGACCGCTGCAACATCGCTCGGGCCGAGGCAGACCTGGTGGTGGCCCTGGTGCGCAACCAGGGTGGCGGCTGAGGCGCCGGGGCGTCCGGTCACTGATGCACTGACGCCTTGCACCGTTCCAATTCCGTAGCCTGACAATTTCACCATTCCACTTCCGGCAAGAAAGCGACGCGATGGCCGAACCCCCCGTCAAGAAGCGCCCCAGCCCGAAACCCGCCGCCAAGAAGGCTCCCGCTCCGGAGTCCGCGCCCCAGGACCAGCTCAAGCGCACCCTGGTCAAGCGCATGTCCCTGGCGGCGGTGCTGATCGCCGTCCTGCTCGGCGCCCTGGTCCTGTTCGACCGCCTGTCCACCACCGTCGAGGTGGAAGCGCCACCGGCGCCCCGGCCGGCGGCGCCGCCGCCGCGCACCGAGGTGACCCAGCCGGTGACCCCGGTGGAAGAGGCCAAGCCCGAAGAGGGCAAGGCAGCCAAGGGCGAAACGCCGGCCGCGCCGGAGGCCACCGTGGCCGCCCCGGCGCCTCCCGAGCCGCCCCGGGTCGCTGCCCAGCCCGCCGCGCCGGCCACGCCTACCTCTGCCGGCCGCAGTGCGGCGCCCGCCTCCCGCGCGGCGCCGGCTGCCGCCGCAGTGACACCGGCCCCGGCCCCGCGCCAGCCCCGGGTGGTGGAAGAGGGCAGCGCCGCGCCCCAATCCCCAGTCCAGCAAGCCCAGCCCCGGGCCGAGCGTTCCGCTGCGGCCGCCGCGCTGCCGGCCCCGGCCCCGGTCCTCTCCACCCCGCCCCGGGCGCCGGTCCGGCTCTTCTCCGGCTACGCCGTGCAGGCCGGGTTGTTCGCCGACGTGCAGCGGGCCGAGGAGCTCCACGCCAAGCTCCAGCTCCACGGCATTCCCTCCCACCTGGAAACCCGGGTGGTGGTGGGGCCGTTCAAGACCAAGGCCGAGGCCGCCGCAGCCCGGGCCAAGCTCAAGTCTTTGGGCATGGACGGAGTGTTGCTGCCGCCGGCCAAGCACTGAATCTGGCGGGCCCGCCTGGGGCTCGCGTCACGGGGCGCTACCGTCGTGCGATTGCGCGGCGGCTGGCGCCCCGCTTCTTTTCCGGCCGACGAAATCCAGGGATGTGCCCGTGGCGCCGCTTGGGCGCCGCCTGGGGCTCGGCGTTCAGGCGCCGTTTGCCGTCGTTTGCACGCGTATCGCGGCACATCCAGAGATGGCGGCATTCGGGCTTCTGGGCCGGTGGAGCGGCGGACGGGCGGGGCCGGATCGGCCGTGTTCGGCATCCCATCTCGTCCCGCCGGTCATGGGGTGATACATGAGAGAAATTAATGTATCCGGGCGGTCGTTAAATGAAGGTCCGCGCCAGTCGTTGAGCTTGGCGGAGTGGCGTTCTTGAAACATGAAGAAAATTAATATGTCGAGCCTTGGGGTCGGTGCCCGGGGCCTGTCTCTCCCCTCGTTTCTCGGCTCGTTCCTTCCCCGCCCGGTTGCCGCCGGATTCCTCTTGCCGCAATAAGCCGGGCGCTCGCTTGCGGTGAGGCGCGGCGATGGCGCCATCGCCCTTGGTGCCCGGCTCCGCACACGGGCCAGGCGCAGACGGTATGGGCTAGGTCGGCCCTTGCTTGATCCCTTTCGGAGCGCTTACGGCCGGTCTTCGTCGCTGGCCGGCGGGGTGCCGGCGCCGTCCGCCGGTTTCGTTTCGCCCCGGGCCTTTTCGATGCGCCGGGCGAACACCGTCATTTCCTTGGCCGCCTGCATGTCGCCCTTGGCCGTGGCGGCGGCGATGCCCTGACGCCAGGCGTCCAGGGCACCGTCGTCGTCGCCGCTGTCGGCCAGGGCGTGGCCGAGGCCCTTCCAGGCGGCGGAATAGTGGGGGTCACGCTCCAGGGCCTGGCGGTAGTAGGGCACGGCCCGGAGCGGGTCGCCGGCCTTGCGCCATTCGGTGGCCAGGGAGAAGCGCAGCAGCGCGCCGTCCCGGGGGCCGCCGAGCAGTTTTTCCAGGGTGGCGATGATGGGGGATGTCATGGTCGTTCTCCAGGGGAATCGGGCGGGGGCGCCGCCCGGATGCGGTTTTTCCGGCAGCGTTCGATTTGCTGCGAATAGCGCTTTCTTTCAATGTTTTAGCCGCTTTTTGGCGGTTTTTGCACAGATCAAATTTCCTTGGGGAGGGCGGGCCTAGAGTTCGCCCTGCGACAAATCGCCGCGCCCTGGGCGTCGGCGAGTTTAGCGGCACACAACGGGGAATGCGCCCCAGGGAGATCACAATGAACAAGCACGACACGCAACAGGTGGAAAATCGCGACGGGGCCGATCAGGGGCGCCGCCGCTTCCTCAACACCGCCGCCCTGACCGGCCTGGCCGGCGCGGGCCTGGCCACCGGCCTGGCGGCCTGTAAGGACGACAAGCCCGCCGCGGCCGGTGCCGCCGCACCTGCTGCGGCCAGCCACGCCGAGGGCGGGATGAAGATCCACATGGCCCCGGGTGAGCTGGATACCTACTACGGCCTGTGGTCCGGCGGCCACTCCGGCGAGATGCGCGTCCTCGGCCTGCCTTCCGGCCGGGAGATCAAGCGCATTCCCGTGTTCAACATGGACTGCATGAGCGGCTGGGGCATCACCAACGAGTCGAAGAAGATCATGGGCACCAAGCCCGACGGCTCGCTCAAGTACCACATCGGCGATACCCACCACGTTCATGCCTCGTACACCGACGGCACCTACGACGGCAAGTACGCCTGGGTGAACGACAAGATCAACAGCCGCCTGGCCCGTATCCGCCTCGACACCTTCGAGTGCGACAAGATCACCGACATCCCGAACATCCAGGGCTTCCACGGCATCTTCCCGGACCGCTGCGACCCGGTGGACGAGAAGATCAACCACACCACCCGCGTCTTCTGCGGCAGCGAGTTTCACCTGCCCCAGCCCAACGACGGCCGGGACATGGACGATCCGAAGAAGTACGGCACCCTGTTCACCTGCGTCGACGCCGAGACCATGGACGTGCGCTGGCAGGTGAAGATCGACGGCAACTGCGACCTGGTGGCCACCTCCTACGACGGCAAGCTGACCGCCACCAACCAGTACAACACCGAGGGCGGCGCCAAGTACGAGGACATGATGTCCGCCGAGCGCGACGCCTGCGTGTTCTTCAACGTGGCCCGCATCGAGCAGGCGATCAAGGACGGCAAGTTCAAGACCATCGGCGACTCCAAGGTCCCCGTGGTGGACGGCACCAAGGCCGCCAACACCGATCCGAAGACCGCCCTGACCTGCTACGTGCCGGTGCCGAAGAACCCCCACGGCGTGAACGCCAGCCCGGACGGCAAGTACTTCATCTGCTCCGGCAAGCTGTCTCCCACCGCCACGATCATCGAGATCGCCCTGGTGCACAAGTACTTCGCCGGCGAGCTGAAGGAGCCCCGTGACGCCGTGGTCGGTGAGCCGGAACTGGGCCTTGGCCCCCTGCACACCGCCTTCGACGGCCGCGGCAACGCCTTCACCACCCTGTTCCTCGACAGCCAGATGGTGAAGTGGAACGTGGAAGCGGCGATCAAGGCCTTCAAGGACAAGAACGTCAAGTACGTCATCGACCGCCTCGACGTCCAGTACCAGCCGGGCCACACCAACGCGTCCATGAGCGAGACCAAGGAAGCCGACGGCCAGTTCCTCGGCGTGGGCTGCAAGTTCTCCAAGGACCGCTTCCTGCCGGTGGGCCCGCTGCACCCCGAGAACGAACAGCTGATCGACATCCGCGGCGAGAAGATGGTGCTGCTGGCCGACCACCCGGTCTACCCCGAGCCCCACGACTTCATCATCGTCAAGCGCGACAAGATCAAGACCCGTCAGGTGGGCACCCTGGACGACTTCCCGCTCGCCACCAAGGACCCGAAGGATTCCCGCATCGAGCGCAACGGCAACAAGGTCACCGTGCATCTGGTGTCCCAGGCGCCGGCCTTCTCGATGCGCGAGTTCAAGCTCAAGAAGGGCGACGAGGTCACCATCATCCTCACCAACCTGGACAAGGTGGAAGACCTGACCCACGGCTTCGCCATTCCCAAGTACGACGTGAACTTCATCGTCAACCCGCAGGAAACCAAGTCGGTGACCTTCAAGGCCGACAAGCCGGGCGTCTTCTGGTGCTACTGCACCCACTTCTGCCACGCCCTGCACCTTGAGATGCGTTCGCGCATGATCGTGGAGAAGTAAGGCCACGTTGCTTCACCCGCATGGAGAGTTGGGGAGACGCTTGCGTCTCCCTTTTTTTCCTTGCGGCGCAGTTCGTGACGATGGAATGTGGCGTGTGTTTTTTGCTCTTGATTTGCGTTAAGGGCAGATGGGGCGCCGTAAATCACCATTTGCTGAAGTAACGCTCAGGGAGTCGTAAATGATGTTCGCCCGCCTTTGCCGGCGTTTTCAACGGTCCATCGCCGGCGGCCTGCTCGGCATGGTCATGGCCGGCGCGCTGGTGCTCCTGTCGGAGCCGGTCCGCGCCGATTCCTACGAGGCGGCCCTGCCGCCGGAGCTGCACAGTTCGCCGCGCATGTGCGACTACGTGGCCTGCACCGAGGTGCTGCCCGGCGCCGACAGCTTCTCCGAGCGGCGCGGCCAGCCGCCCTTCGTCGAGGGCTACAAGACCGAGGGCGGGCAGAAGACCCTGGTGGGCTACGTCATGCTGTCCACCGACATCGTGGACATCCCCGCCTACTCGGGCAAGCCGGTGGTCACCCTGATCGGCATGGACGCCACCGGCCACTTCGTCGGGGTGAAAATCCTCAAGCACTCCGAACCGATCCTGCTGCTCGGCATCCCCGAGTCGGCCCTGATCAAGTTCAACCAGCAATACCTGGGCAAGTTCGTCGGCGACCAGATCGAGATCGGCAAGGCCCGCCCCGAAGAGAACATCATCGGCCTGGACGCCATCACCGGCGCCACGGTCACCGTGATCGCCCAGAACCAGGTGATGATGGTGTCCGGCGGCGAGGTGGCCAAGCAGGTCGGCATCCTCAAGCCCCAGGTGCGCCCGCCCGCCACCTTCATCGACACTGGCGAGACCCTCACCTGGGACCAGCTGGTGGCCGAGGGCAGCGTCGCCCGGCTCACCGTCAAGCCCCAGGACGTGGGCCTGGTGAGCACCGGCCAACCCTACGTGGACCTGTGGTTCGGCCTGCTCAACGTGCCCACAGTGGGCCGCAGCATCCTCGGCAAGGACGGCTACGAGCGCCTGATGGCCGGGTTGCACCCGGGCGAGCAGGCCCTGTTCGTCGTCAAGACCGACGGTATCGAATCGTTCAAGGGCTCCGGCTTCGTCCGCGGCGGCCTGTACGACCGGGTCCAGGTGCGCCAGGAGCGGGACACCTACACCTTCCGCGACCTGGACTACCTCAACCTCTACGGGGTCCAGGCCGCCGGGGCGCCGAGCTACACCGAGTCGGCCATCTTCATCGTGCGCGGCAAGACCTTCTCCGCCGCCTACCCCTGGCAGTTCGTCTTCCTCGCCAACAAGCTCGACAAGACCACCGGCGCCAAGACCTTCGCCAACTTCGACCGGGAAGTGTGGCTGCCCGCCCGCTACCTGGAAGGCGGCCGTCCGGCCTACAAGCGTCCCGACGCCCCCTGGCTGAAGATGTGGAAGGACCGGGCCGTGGAGATCGCCGCCTTCGTCGTCCTGCTCGTCGCCGTGGCGGCGGTCTACTCTCGCCGCGACGCCCTGGTGCGCCGCGCCGACCGCAAGAACAAGTGGCCGGTGAACGCCTTCAAGTACACCGGCTGGGTGGTGTCCATCGGCTTCGTCGGCTTCCACGCCATGGCCCAGCCGTCCATCACCCAGGTGCTCACCTGGTTCCATTCCCTGCTGTTCCAGTGGAAGTGGGAGCTGTTCCTCTCCGACCCCTTCATCTTCATCTTCTGGATCTTCATCATCGTCACCGTCTTCCTCTGGGGACGGGGCCTGTTCTGCGGCTGGCTGTGCCCCTTCGGCTCCCTGTCCGAGCTGCTCTACAAGGTGGGCGAGCGCATCGGCCTGAAGCGCTTCCAGGGCAAACTGCCCAAGCCGCTGCACGACAAGCTGAAGTGGGTGAAGTACGGGGTCTTCCTCGGCCTCCTGGCGGTGTCGTTCTTCTCCATGCCCCTGGCCGAGAAGCTGGCCGAGGTGGAACCGTTCAAGACCACCTTCCTGGTTGGCCTGTTCAACCGTTCCTGGCCCTACACCCTGTTCGCCGCCGGCCTGCTCGGCCTGTCGATCTTCATCGAGCGGCCCTTCTGCAAGTACCTGTGCCCCCTGGGCGCCTCCCTGGCCATGCCCACCACCTTCCGCTGGTTCGGCCTGAAGCGGAAGCAGGAGTGCACCAGTTGCAACGCCTGCGCCCACGGCTGCGGTTCCCAGGCCATCGACGCCGACGGCCGCATCGACCAGCGCGAATGCCTGCTCTGCCTCGACTGCATGGTCCTCTATCACGACGACCACGCTTGCCCGCCCCTGGTCCAGGAGCGCAAACGCCGCACCAAGGCCGGCCAGCCCCTGACCCCAATCGGCCAGGACGGCTATTTCATCCCCATCATCCCGGTGCCTGCCGGCGCCGCAGCGAAGGAGACGACCCATGGTTGATCCGGCCATGCTCACCGAACCCGTCGAGCCGGCCTACGCCGCCGGCGCTACCACCCGGCGCCTGGCCGCCGAGGCCTGGGACCACCTGTGGCCGTGGAGCCGGGCCGGCTTCTCGCGGCAGAAGCTGGTGCAGGCCGTGGGCCTGGCCCTGGCGGTGGCGGTGACCACCGTCTGGGTGCTGGCCGGCATGGGCGAGATGGGCGCCGGCGCCCTGATCGGCTGGTGGGTCGGCTGGAGCGCCTGCGAGGTACTGGTGCGCCTGTCGGCCAAGCCCTACGTCAAGGAAGGCCCCTGGTGGGGCCGGCGCTACCGGGCGGCCAGCGTGATGGACATGCTCTGCTACGTGGCCTTCAAGAACCTGCTGGTGGGCGCCCTGCTGTTCCTCACCCTGAAGGCCCTCGGCCGGGTGGTGGTGTGACCGTCGATTCGTTCAGGCGGCCCGGGCAAACCCCGCGCCAGTATTGGTTCTTCGGGCGGTGCCTGTGGATCGCCGCGTCCCTGCTCGTTCTCCGGGCGGGGGGGCTGGAGGCGGCCGAGGCGCGCGCGACTTGGCACGTTATGCCCGGCCAGTCGATCCAGGCCGCCATCGACCGGGCGGCCCCCGGCGACACCGTGACGGTGGCCCGGGGCCACTACCGGGAAAACCTGCGCATCGCCAAGCCCCTCACCCTGCGCGGCGAGCGGGCCGAGCAAAAGCCCACGGTGGACGGCGGCCTCAAGGGCGACACCATCCGCGTGGCCGCCACCGACGTGACCATCGCCGACCTCAACGTGGTGGCCTCCGGCGAGGACCTGGGCGAGCAGAACGCCGGCATCTACATCCAACCCGGCGCCCACCGCGCCACGATTCGCGGCTGCACCCTGGCCGACACCCTGTTCGGCCTGTGGATCGAGGGTGTCGAGGACGTGGCGGTCGAGGGCAACGTCATCACCGGCAAGCGCGACCTGGGCTCGGCCCAGCGGGGCAACGGCATCCAGCTCTACAACACTGAGCGCGCCCGGGTCGAGAACAACCGCATCAGCTTCGTGCGCGACGCCCTCTACGTGGACGTGTCGCACCACGCCCTGTTCCGCGGCAACCGCCTGCACCACAGCCGCTACGGCACCCACTACATGAACTCCTACCACAACGTCTGGGAGGACAACGAGGTGTACCGCAACCGGGGCGGCCTGGCGCTGATGGAAGTGCGCGACCAGGTGGTGCGCAACAACCGGGTGTGGGGCAACACCGACCACGGCATCATGCTGCGCACCATCCAGGACGCCATCGTCGAGAACAACGTGGTGGCCGGCAACGCCCGGGGCTTCTTCATCTACGATGCCGAATACAACACCCTGCGCGGCAACCGGGTCATCGACAACGACGTGGGCGTGCACCTGTGGGCCGGCTCCACCCGCAACACGGTGGAGAACAACGACTTCATCGCCAACCGGGAGCAGGTCAAGTACGTCGGCGCCCGGGACGAGGTGTGGGGCGGCAAGGGCGACGGCAAGGGCATCAGGGGCCACGGCAACTACTGGAGCAACTACGTGGGCTGGGACCGGGACGGCGACGGCATCGGCGACGTCGGCTACGAGGCCAACGACCTGGTGGATCGCCTCTCCTGGCGCCACCCCATGGTCAAGCTGCTCATGGCCAGCCCGGCCATCCAGACCCTGCGCCTGATCGCCCAGCAATTCCCCCTGCTGCGCGCCCCCAGCGTGGTGGACCGCTACCCGGCGATGCGCCCGGCGGACCCCCACTGGAACCACTGGTTGAATACCCATGAACGCTGATACTTCCCTCTCCCTGGCCGCCCTGTCGGGTGGAACCGGCGTCGCCGTATCCCCGCCCATCGCGCCTCCGATCATTCTTGCCGGGGTGGAAAAGCGCTTCGGCCCCACCGGGCAGATCCGCGCCGTGGACGGCGTGGACCTGGAGGTGCCGGCCGGCGCTCTGTTCGGCCTGATCGGCCACAACGGCGCGGGCAAGAGCACCCTGTTCAAGATGATGCTCGGCCTCGTCACCCCCAGCGCCGGCAGCATCACCGTGCTCGGCCGGCCGGTGAACGGCCCGGACTTCCGCCAGGTGCGCCGCTCCATCGGCTACCTGCCGGAGAACGTGGTCCTCTACGACAACCTCACCGGCCTGGAAACCCTGCGCTTCTTCGCCGATCTGAAGGGCGTCACCCACGCCGGCTGCCCGGCGGCGCTGGAACGGGTCGGCCTGGCCCACGCCGCGGGGCGGCGGGTACGCGAATACTCGAAGGGCATGCGCCAGCGCCTCGGTTTCGCCCAGGCCCTGCTCGGCGACCCGCGCCTGCTGTTCCTCGACGAGCCCACCACCGGCCTCGATCCGGAAGCCATCCGCGACTTCTACCGCATCGTTGCCGAGCTGCGCGGCGACGGGGTGACCGTGGTGCTCACCTCCCACATCCTGGCCGAGATCCAGGAACGGGTGGACTGCCTGGCCATTCTCGAATCGGGCCGCATCAAGGCCCAGGGCACGGTGCAGCAACTGCGTGACGGCCTCGACCTGCCGGTGACCCTGGCGCTTAGGCTGGCCGAGGGCCACGGGCCCTTGCTGCGCGCCGTGCTGGCCGGCCTGCCGGTGACCCTGCCCGAAGATGACGGCACGGGTGGCGGAGTGTTGTCCCTGGCCTGCCCCCGAGACGCCAAGCTGGCGGTGGTGGCGGCCCTGATGGGGCTGGGCGACCGCCTTCTCGATCTCCAGGTGCAGGAACCGTCCCTGGAAGACGTCTTTTTCGGAGCCCGGGGATAAGCCATGGCCATGCTCGATCTGCACCCCATCGCCGTCATCGCCGGCAAGGAATTCTGGGACCGCATCCGCAACCGCTGGGTGCTGGCGGTGGCCCTGGTGTTCACCGTCTTCGCCCTGTCGATCGCCTACTTCGGCACCGCCCAGCAGGGCAGCGTCGGCTTCCGCTCCATCGACCTGACCATCGCCTCCCTGGTCAGCCTGGTCATCTACCTGATCCCCCTGATCGCCCTGATGCTCGGCTTCGACGCCATCGTCGGCGAGAAGGAGCGGGGCTCTCTGGACCTGCTGCTGACCCTGCCGGTAACCCGGGTCGAGGTCATCCTCGGCAAGTACCTGGGCCTGGCCGGGGCGCTCACCTTCTCGTCGGTGGCCGGCTTCGGCCTGGTGGGGCTGATCCTCTCGCCCCAGCTCAACGTCGCGGCCCTCATCCACTACGCCGGCTTCATGGGCAGCGCCATCCTGCTCGGCATGGCCTTTCTCTCCCTGGCGGTGATGGTCTCGGTGCTGGCCTTGGACCGCACCCGGGCCTCGGGCCTGGCCATCGCCCTGTGGTTCTTCTTCGTCCTCATCTTCGATCTGCTCATCCTGGGCATCCTGGTGGTGAGCGGCGGCCAGTTCGGCGGCGACGCCTTCCCCTACCTGCTGCTGCTCAACCCGGCCGACGTGTTCCGGGTGCTCAACGTCTTTTCCCTCGACGAAGTGCGCACCCTGTACGGGCTGGCCACCGTCTTTCCCCCCGCCCTGTCCCATCCCGCCCTGCTCTGCGCGGTGATGGCCGCCTGGATCGCCGCGCCCCTGGGCGTGGCCATGTGGAGATTCAAGCCGTGATTCCCTTCGTTTCCATTGCCCGCCCGGCCCTCGGCGCCGGGCCCCTGGCCGGCCTGGCCGCCGCCGCCCTGGTGGCGCTGCTGGCCGGCTGCGGCCCCGCCGCCTCCTCCGGGCCGAGCGTTCCGGTGGAACTGTCCCGGGACACCTCCTGCGCCCTGGACGGCATGCTGCTCGCCGACTTCCCCGGACCTAAGGCTCAGATCCACTACGCCGGCGCCGACAAGCCGGACTTCTTCTGCGACACGGTGGAGATGTTCTCCCTCTACCTCAAGCCGGAACAGCAGAAGCGGGTGCGCGCCCTCTACGTCCAGGACATGGCCCAGACCGACTGGGACGCGCCGCAAGGCCACTGGATCGACGCCAAGGCCGCCTTCTACGTCAAGGACAGCAAGAAGCGCGGCTCCATGGGCGCCACCCTGGCCTCCTTCGCCCAGGAGGCCGACGCCCAGGCCTTCGCCGCCAAGAACGGCGGCACCGTGCTGCGCTTCGACCAGGTGACGCCGGAAATGGTGGTCCTGGACGGCGGCGCCCTCCACGACAAGCGCATGTGATCGGCGCCACCACCGCACGCAAAGGACACACCACGATGCACGTCTTCTACGAAGGCCTCGCCCCCGACGAAGCCCTGGCCCTGGAACAGCTGGCCAAGCTCCTCTACGAACTGCGCGAGAACCGCCAGCAACTGCTCGCCGCTCACGGCGCCGCCGACGAAGCCGCCTTGCTGGCGGCGATCCAGGCCGGCGGCGTGGCCGAGCACCCGGGCTACGAAAGCTACCTGTCGGCCCTGACCCTGGCCGCCACCCAGGAGGCGGTGCGCGCCGACCTGAAAGCTCGCACCCTGGCCCTCAACGGCGCCCCCCTGGCGGCGGACGAGATGCTGGGCAGCGACGCCCCGGCGGCGGTGTGGCTGCTGGAAGTGGCCGAGCCCCTGGAAGAGCGCTGCGGCGAGTGCCTGGAGCAGCCGGTGGCGGTGAAGCAGGACGCCCTGGTGATCCACATCGAGGGCGGGGTGCGCCTGGAAGCCCGCTGGGCCGGCCCGGACGCCTATGCCTACCGCTGGACCTGGGGCGACGCCGAGCTGTGCCTGGACACGGCGCCCCGGCCGGCGGACCCGGCCCTGGGCGCGGCCAAGGCCCACCTGCACCGGCCCGACGGCAGCGTCGGCCCGGCACCGGTCACCGTGCCCGGCGAGCCGTCCCTGGACAACCTGGAGGCCCTGGTGCGGGCCCTGGCCGACGATCCCCTGCTGGGCGGCGGCCTCGCCTGAACATCCCATGGCCAGCGCCCCCGTCACTCCGCCGCCGCCGCTGGAAACCACACCGGCTGGCGCCCGCGCCGCCCGGCGCGGCTGGTGGCTGATCCCCCTGCGTACCCTGGGGTTGGCGCTGGTGGTGGGCTTTCTCGCCGGAGGCGTGGCGAAGATGGCGCCGCACTGGCTCGACCCGTTGCAGCAGCGCCCCTTCCCGCCCCACGTGGTGACCGCCGACGACCGTTGCCCGGTATGCGGCATGTACCCGGCGCGCTTCGCCAAGTGGCGCGCCCAGGCGGTGTTCCACGACCAGGGCTACGCCGCCTTCGATTCGGCCGCCAGCCTGTTCCGCTACCTGGGGCGGATCGAACGCTACACCCCCGCCCGGCGTCGGGAGGATGTGGCCGACCTGTACCTGACCGACTACGACAGCGGCGCCTGGCTGCCCGGCGAGACAGCCCTGGTGGTGCTCGGCTCGAGCCTGGCCGGCCCCATGGGGGACCCGGGGCTACCGGCCTTCGCCAGCCAGGAGGCGGCGGAGCGCTTCGCCGCCGCCCGGGGCGGGCAGGTGCTGCCCTTTTCCCAGGTGCTGGCGGCGCCGGAATTGCAGGGGCGTATCACCGCCGGGCGTTGAGATTCAGCGGAACCCCGCGGTGCCCGCAATGGGCGCCGGGGGACCGAGGCGCGCGGCGCGCAGCCCCTGGCGGCGGTGCCTGGCGCCGGATTCAGCGCGAGCAGATGACCCGCCGGTTGCCCCGTCCCGCCTGGGTTTCGGTGAGCTGGCCGGTGCTCTTCACCCGGCCACTGGTCCGGTCGAAGATGGCGTAGAAGCGGGCCGCCTCGTCGTAGTCGTCGCAGAAGCGCCATTCCCATACTTCTTCGTTGCGCCGGTCGTAGAAGGTCACCTCCCGGGGCGGTCCCAGGGTGCGGCGCACCGTCTCCCGGTCGTCGTCCACCTTCACCCGGGCGAAACCCTTCGGTTCCAGCACGTTTTCGACGCCCACCAGCCGGCCGCTGCCGTCCAGGGTGACGCGGAAGGTGTGGAAGCCCTCGGGTCCCCGGGGATAGAGCAGCACCCGGCTGCCGGCGTCGTCGAAGGCCAGGGCCGGTTCGCCCATGGCCGCGCGCACGTCGGCCTCCCGGGCCTGGCCCGGCGCCAGGCCGTGGCCGCTGTAGTGGGCGGCAGTGGCGCAGCCGGCCAGCAGGACGGCGAGTAACAGGGAACGGAGGAGGGCGGGGCGGCGCGGCCGGGCGTTCATGGGAACGGGAGGGGCGACGTGGGCGGGGGCGGCAGGGAGGGGGCGGGACATGGTGCGGCAATCAAGCATCAAGGGGGGGAGGTATGAGTGCGTCGGGCACGCCCAGTTCCCGGGCGGCGGCGGTGATCTGGGCCCAGACCTTGTCGCCGTAGTCGATGCCCCGTCCCAGCTGTTCGGCGCGCCGGGCGGCCTCCAGCTCGCCGGGCAGCACCACCGGGCGGCCGGGGTCCAGGGGGCGGGAATCGACGATCCAGGCGCAGGCGTTGCGTACGTGCTCCTCGAAGGCGTCGCCCCCCAGCTTGTGGGGGTCCACCAGGATCATCAGGGTGTTGTTGGTGATGACCCGGGGCGCGTCCGGCGGCAGGCCCCGTTCGATGCCGCCGCCGGTGGCGGCGCCGGCCAGCAGTTCGATCATCACCGCCAGGGCGTAGCCCTTGTGGCCGCTCTGGCTGCCGCCGAAGGGCAGGATGGCGCCCGGCGGCGTGGCGAACAGGGCGCCCGGGTCCAGGGTCGGATTGCCGGCGGCGTCCACCAGGACGCCCGGGGGCAGCTGTTCGCCCCGGGCGTGGGCCACCCGGATCTTGTTCAGGGCCATGGCCGAGGTGGCGAAGTCGAGCACCACCGGCGGCTGGCCGTCGGGGCGCGGCACGCCCATGGCGATGGGGTTGGTGGTGAGGCGCGGGTCCCGGCCGCCGTAGGGCACCACGTTGGGGTCGATGTCCACCACGTTGGTCATGACGATGGCGGCCAGCCCGGCCTGGGCCGCCAGCTCCACGTAGTAGCCGACCCGGGCGCAGTGGTAGCTGCGGCGCACCGCCACGGCGGCGACGCCGAACTGTCGGGCGATTTCGATGCCGGCCTCGGCGGCGCGCTTGACCGCCACGTGGCCGAAGGCCATCTGGCCGTCCCACACCGACAGGGCGCCGACGCGGGACAGCTCGATCCCTTCGGCCTGCACGTCCACGCCGCCTTCCCGGGCGGTCTTGGCGTAGGTGGGCAGCATGGAGAAACCGTGGCTGAAGTAGCCCACCAGGTCGGCGGCGATCATGTGCTCGGCGACGGTGGCGGCGACGCCGGGGGCGCAGCCCAGGGCGGCGAGGCTTTCCCGGGCGAGGGCCTGGGCGGCGGCAGCAGCGATCCGCATGGGAATTCCTTGGCGAGTGGTCGACAAGGACGATGGTAGGCCGGTCGGGCACCGCCGGGCAATGCGCGGGGGCAAAAACGACAGGAGCGCCCGGTGGGCGCTCCTGAGGCGTTGCGTTGCGGCTGGGATGCGAAGGGGATCAGCCCTGGGCGTTGCCGCCCAGTAGTTGCTGCAGTTCGCCGTTCTGGTACATCTCCCGGGCGATGTCGCAGCCGCCGACGAACTCGCCGTTCACGTACAGCTGGGGCAGGGTCGGCCAGTTGGCGTAGACCTTGACGCCTTCGCGGATGGCCGGGTGCTCCAGCACGTTGACGCTGAAGATGTCCTTCAAGCCGCAGGCCTTCAGGATTTGCACCACGGTGCCGGAAAAGCCGCACATGGGGAACTGGGGGGTGCCCTTCATGTAGAGCACCACGGGGTGGCCGGTGACCTGTTCGCGGATGAGGTCCTGGATGGCGGGACTGGTGGGGTCCACGTGGGCGCCGGTATCGACGGTCATGCTGGTTTCTCCTAGGGGGTGAGGCTAAAGCTGTTGTTGGACGGAAAGGGAACCGCCAGGGTTCCGTCCCGGGCGGCAAATTCTAGCCGAGGGCGGCGGTGGCCGGCGTAACGCCGATCAAATCCGGGGCCGCATCAGGCCGCTGCGCTTCCGGTGCCGCCGGCCCAGACGCCGCCGCTGACCCGGTCCAGGCCGGCCAGGTCGGTCCAGGTGGCGACCTGGGCGAAGCCGGCGGCGGCGAGCAGGTCGCGGCACAGGGGGCCCTGGTCGTAGCCGTGCTCCAGCAGCAGCCAGCCGCCGGGATGCAGGTGGGCCGGGGCGGCGGCCACGATGGCGCGCAGGCAGGCCCCGCCGTCGCCGCCGGTCACGCCATCGGTGAGCGCGCCGCGCGGTTCGAAGGGCAGGCCGTCGCCTTCCAGGTGCGGGTCCCCCTCGGCCACGTAGGGCGGGTTGCCGGCGATGAGGTGGAAGCGTTCGCCGGCCAGGGCGGAAAACCAGTCGGAGAGGACGAAGCGCACCGCCAGACCGAGACGCCGGGCGTTGCTCTCGGCCACCGCCAGGGCGGCGGGGGAACGGTCCACGGCGGTGACCGCCACGGCGGGGCCGGCCTCGTGGGCCAGGGCCAGGGCGATGGCGCCGCTGCCGGTGCCCAGGTCGAGCACCTGGAGGGGCTGGTCGGGGGGCGGTGACGGAGGGGCTGCCTGGAGATCAAGGACTGGCGCGGGGTTTGCCGCTGCACCCTCGGAGAATGACGTCCTGCCTTGGGGCCAGACGGCGATGGTCTGGAGCGCCCGATCCACCAGCACTTCCGTGTCGTCCCGGGGAATCAGCACGTCCGGGGTGACCGTCAGGTCCAGGCCACGGAAGGGGGCGTGGCCGGTCAGGTAGGCTAGCGGCTCGCCGGCGGCGCGGCGCGCCACCAGGGCGGCGTAGGCGGCGGCTTCCTCGGGTGTGAGCGGCGTGTCGGGCCGGGTGAGCAGTTCGGCGTGGCTGATGGCGCAGACGTGCTCCAGCAGCAGCCGCGCCTCCAGCCGGGGGATGCGGGCGCTGGCGTCGCGCCAGGCCTGGGCCCGGGCGAGGGGCGGGGTGCCGGCCCCGTCGCTCATTCCTGCTCGGCCAGGCTGGCCAGCAGTTCGGCCTGGTGCTCGTTGGCCAGGGCGCCGACCATTTCGTCCAGATCGCCGTCCATGATCGCGGCGATCTTGTACAGGGTCAGGTTGATGCGGTGGTCGGTGATGCGCCCTTGCGGGAAGTTGTAGGTACGGATGCGCTCGGAGCGGTCGCCGGAACCGATCAGGCTCTTGCGCGTGGCCGCCTCCTTGGCCTGGGCGGCGCGGATCTGGGCGTCCTTGATGCGCGCCACCAGCACGCGCATCGCCGATTCCCGGTTCTGGTGCTGGGAGCGGCCGTCCTGGCACTCGGCCACTGTGCCGGTGGGCAGGTGGGTGATGCGCACCGCCGATTCGGTCTTGTTCACGTGCTGGCCGCCGGCGCCGGAGGCCCGGTAGGTGTCGATCTTGAGGTCGGCCGGGTTGATGTCCACGTCGGACACGTCGTCGGCCTCGGGCATCACCGCCACGGTGCAGGCTGAGGTGTGGATGCGCCCCTGGGTCTCGGTCTCGGGCACGCGCTGGACGCGGTGGCCGCCGGATTCGAACTTGAGCCGGGAATAGGCGCCGTTGCCGATGATGCGGCAGATCACTTCCTTGTAGCCGCCCAGGTCCGACTCGGAGGCGGACAGCACCTCCAACTGCCAGCGGTTGCGCTCGGCGTAGCGGGAGTACATGCGGAACAGGTCGCCGGCGAACAGGGCCGACTCGTCGCCGCCGGTGCCGGCGCGGATTTCCAGCACGATGTTGCGGTCGTCGTTGGGGTCCCGGGGCAGCAGCAGCTTTTGCAGGTCCAGCTCGATCCCGGGCAGCTTTTCCTTGGCGGCGGCCAGTTCCTCCTGGGCCAGGGCCTTCATGTCCGGGTCGGCGAGCATGGCCTCGGCGTCGGCCATGTCGGCCTCGGCCTGGCGGTAGGCCTGATAGCGGGTTACCACCGGCTCCAGCTCGGCCCGCTCCCGGGAGAGCTTGCGGAACTGGTCCAGGTCGTCGGCGGCGTTTTCCGAGGAGAGCAGGGCGTCCACCTCGGCCAGGCGCCGGGCGAGGGTGTCGAGTTTTTCGCGGATGCTGGATTTCATGGGGGCGGAGTTTACTTGCTCCGGTCCGTTCCTCCCACCCTGGGGTAGGATGCCGGCCGGAATCCATCAGGCGACATGACAGGGGGAAGCGATGCCGCAGGGAACGATCGTGCGCTGGGTCGAGGCCCGGGGCTTCGGTTTCATCGCCCCGGACGGGGGCGGCGACGACGTGTTCGTCCACGCCCGGGCCTTTGCAGGCCGGAACGTGCAGCCGGTGCCGGGGGCCAAGGTGTCCTACCGGCTGGCGCGGGATGGTGCGGGGCGCTACCGGGCCGAGGACGTGGCCCTGGCCGGGGCCTCGCCACGCTCCAGCGCTGCACGCCGTGGCCCGCGAGATGGACGGGACAGCCGCGCGGCCGACGAGCCCGGCCAGGGGGCTTTGTGGGGGCGGGCGATCCTGGGCGTGGTCGCGCTGTCGGCCGGGGTCTGGCTGGTGCGCAGCGGCCAATTGAGCGCTGCGGCAGGCCTGATCCTGGCCGGCCTCAGCGGGGTGACCTTCATCGCCTACGGCGCGGACAAGCTGGCGGCGGTGCAGCGGGAATGGCGCTGGTCGGAAAACAGCCTGCACCTGCTGGCCCTGCTCGGCGGCTGGCCGGGGGCGCTGCTGGGCCAGGCCCTGTTCCGCCACAAGCATCGTAAGGCGGCGTTCCTCGCCCAGTTCTGGGTCACCGTGGCGCTCAACGTCTCAGCCCTGGGCTTCGCCATCGTCCAAGGGCCCCGGCTTTTGCCCGGCTGGGCGGGGTAGATTAGGCTTTTGCACGGGCGGACCGGTTTGCCCGTACCGCTGCGTTTTCACCGTTTGTCCAGAAAAGGAGCCGGGCCATGATCTACAAGGGAAGCTGCCACTGTGGCCGCACTGCCTTCGAGGTGGAGGGCGAGCTGGCCCAGGTGGCCGATTGCAACTGTTCGATCTGCTCGCGCAAGGGCGCCCTGCTCTGGTTTGTATCGCGGGACCAGTTGCGCCTGCTGACGCCGGACGAGAACCTGGCGACCTACACCTTCGGCAAGGAGCGCATCCGCCACCGCTTTTGCCCGGTGTGCGGCATCCACCCCTTCGGCGAGGGCACCGACCCGGGCGGCCGGGCCGTGGCGGCGATCAACGTGCGCTGCTTGGAGCACGTGGACATCGCAGCCCTGCCCGTCACCCACTTCGACGGGCGCGCCCTCTGATTTTGCCGGGGGCCGCCGCGGGGCGGCGGGCCTTTACGCAGGGCCGGGCGCAGCGGTGCGGCGTCGGCCGCGTTTGCCCGGCGTTGTCCGCCCGCAGCGGAGGCCGGCGGCAATGGCGCCGCGGCACCAGCGCCACAGGGCCGTATCGTCGTCGGCCGCCTCGTCGGGCAGGGGATAGTAGGGCAGCACCTGGATGCGGCCGGACGGCGCCTGAAAGGTCAGGGGCGTGAGGCCGAGCCGGGTGAAGTCGTCCCGGTTGACGTCGTCGGCCTTGAGGTAGAACTGGCCGTCGGCGTAGATGGCGAAGAACACCCCGTCGCAGTACAGCCCGCGGCTACCGAACATGCGCCGGGCGGTGATGTGCCCCAGGGGCCCGAGGCGGTCGAGCAGCCAGGTCAGGTCGTCGTTGGTCATGGCATCCCCGGTCGTGGGTGGGAATCCTTTTTGCTATGGCAGGGTAACGGGACCGCCGGGTCCCTGAAACGCGCGGGGCGCGTCGGATTGCCGACACAGGGCGGGGTCGCCTGATCGGAAATGTCTGGCCTGCGACACTCTGCGCTCGCACATTGCGACATTGCCCTTTGCCGAGGCTGCCATCATGCCCCTCCACGATTTCCGTTGCCAGGACTGCGCCGCCGCCTTCGAGGCCCTGGTGCGCGCTGGCCGGGCCCCTGTCTGTCCGCTCTGTGGCAGCGGGCGCCTGGAAAAATGCGTGTCGCTCCCCGCTGCACCGGGCAAGAGCGCCGCCCTGATTCGGGAAGGCCGCGCCCGGGCGGCGCGGGCAGGGCATTTCAGCCATTACGGCTTGGCGGAGCGGGTGCGGCTGAAGAAGAACGGATGAGCGGGGCGCGGCGGTGCCCGCCGGGGAAGGGCCGTCAGTCGCCCTGGTGCAGATGGAACAGGCGCTGCACGGCGGCGTGCAGGTTCACGTCCTGCTCGGGCTGGGCGGCGGCCTGGTTGAGCGCCTGGGTCGGGGCGTGGAGGAACTTGTTGGTGAGGCGCTGGGAGAGGGCTTCCAGGACCTTTTCCGGGGCTTCGCCCTTGGCCAGCAGCTTCATGGCGTGCTCGACCTCATGGCGGCGCATGCGCTCGGCGGAGTCGCGCAGAGCGCGGATGGTGGGCACCGAGTGGCGCTGCTCGATCCAGTGCAGGAAGTGCTCGACCCGGGCGTCGATGATCGCCTCGGCTTCCACCACAGCGGCTTGGCGGGCCTCCATGCCGGACGCCACCACCTGGGAGAGGTCGTCCACGGTGTACAGGAAGACGTCGTCGAGTTCACCGACCTCGGGTTCGATGTCCCGGGGCACGGCCAGGTCCACCATGAACATGGGCTTGTGGCGGCGTGCCTTGATCGCCCGCTCGGCCAGGCCCAGCCCGATGATCGGCAGGGGCGCGGCGGTGCACGAGACGACGATGTCGTGCTGGGGCAGGGCCTCGGCCAAATCTTCGAGGCGGATCGCTCGGCCGTCGAAGCGGGCGGCCAGGGCCTGGCCCCGCTCCACGGTGCGGTTGGCGATGGTGATGGCCTTGGGGGCCTGGGCGGCGAAGTGGGTGGCGGTTAGCTCGATCATCTCCCCGGCACCGATGAACAGGATGCGCTGGTTGGAGATGGAATCGAAGATGCGTCCGGCCAGGTGCACCGCGGCGGCGGCCATGGAAACGATGTTGGCGCCGATGGCGGTGGTGGTGCGCACCTCCTTGGCCACCGCGAAGGAACGCTGGAACAGCTTGTTGAGCAGGGTTCCCAGGGTGCCGGCCTCTTCGGCGGCGCGCACCGCATCCTTCATCTGGCCGAGGATCTGGGGCTCGCCGATGACCATGGAGTCGAGGCCGGAGGCGACGCGGAAGGCGTGGCGCACCGCTTCCCGCTCGGGCAGGGTGTACAGGTAGGGGGTGATGCGGTCGATCGGTAGGCGGTGGAAGTCGGCCAGCCAGCGGGCGGCGTCCTCCGGGGTTTCCGCCGCGCAATACACCTCGGTGCGGTTGCAGGTCGACAGGATCGCCGCCTCCCGGGCCGGGCCGCCCGCCAGGCTGGCCAGGGCCTGGGGCAGCTTGTCGGCGCCGAACGCCACCTGTTCGCGCACCGAGACGGGGGCGGTGTGGTGGTTGATGCCGAGGGTGTAAAGCCGCATGGGGAAAAATCGGGGCGGGAAGCCGGGAGAAGTGCGAGGAATGCAGGGAAAGCGGCGCCGATTATAGCACCGGGGTTTTGGCCCCCCGGCTGCCGGCGGGAGACGCCCTTGATTTACCGCAAGTCGTTCCGCCGCGCCGGCACAACGCCGGCGCCGGACGCAAGGCCGGGGCGGAACGGCCCGCTATTGGCGCCCGCCTCACCAGCCCCGAGCACCCCAGATCATGCGCCGGGCGACGAAGTGGCGGGCCGGCGGCACCAGGTCCAGGGCGAGCAGGCCCAGGCCCCGGGCGATGCGCAGCGGGGCGGCGTCGTTGGAGAAGAGGCGCACGATGCCGTCGGTGAACACGGCGCTGCCGCGCCGGTCGAGTTGGCGGGCGGCGGCGTAGGCCGCCAGCGTCCGGGCTTCCCCCGGGTCCCGGACGGCCAGGCCGTGGGGCGTCAGGGCCTCGGCCAGTTCCCAGGCGTCGCGCAGGCCCAGGTTGAAGCCCTGGCCGGACACCGGGTGCAGGGTCTGGGCGGTATTGCCGATCCACACCTCACGCTCGCCCGCCAGGGCGCCGCGCAGGCGCAGGGCCAGGGGAAAGCTGGCCCGGGGGCCGGCGGCGGTGAAGGCGAGGCGGCGGCCAAACTGGGCCTGCAACGCCGCGACGAAGGCCGCATCGTCCAGGGCGAGCAGGCGCTCGGCCTTTTCCGGCGGCACGGTGAACACCACCGCCAGCTTGTCCTCCAGGGGCAGCAGGGCCAGGGGGCCGTCCGGGGTGAAGCGTTCCCAGGCCCGGTTGCCGTGGGGCTGGGCGGTGCTCACCTCGGCGAGCACCGCGTGCTGGCCGTAGTCCTTCACCGATACCGCCGGGTCGTCGTAGGGCGTGCCCTCGGCGTGCACCAGCAGGCGGGTGGTGCAGGGCAGGGGCAGCCGGCCGTCGCGGTGCAGGGCAAGGCGGCGCTGGCCGTCGGCCACGCTGCCGTGGTCGGCGACCCGGGTGGTGTCGCGCCAGGCCAGGCCTTCCTGTTCGGCCCGGGCGGCCAGGGCCGTCCACAGGTCGCCGTAGCGCACCACGTAGCCGAGGGCGGGAACCCCTTCCTCGGCGGCGGTCATCTCGGTGCGGCCGAAGCCGCCGCGCTGGGAGACGTGGATGGTGGTGATCGGCGTGGCGGCCCGCGCTGGCCAGGCGCTGAGTTGTTCGAGCAGCTGGCGAGTGCCGTGGGACAGGGCCAGGGCCCGGGGATCGGCCCGGGAGGCGTCCCGGGGGCGGGCGTCCACCAGCAGGCTGGGCTGGCCGCGGCGGGCCAGGGCCAGCGCCAGGGTCAGGCCCACCGGGCCGGCGCCGGAAATCAGGATGTCGGCGTGCAGTGCGTCGCTCGCAGCGGCGGTGGCGGCAGGGGTGAGGAGGGTGTCAGCCATGGGCCATCACCTCCTCGATCTCGGCCACGGTCTTGGGCGGGCTGGTGAGCACGTGGCAACCGGCGGCGGTGACGGCCACGTCGTCCTCGATGCGGATGCCGATGTTCCACAGGGCCTCGGGCACCTTGTCCGCCGGGCGGATGTACAGGCCCGGCTCCACGGTCAGTACCATGCCCGGTTCCAAGGGCATCCAGTCGCTGCCGCCGCCTTCCACCGGGCGTTTGTAGTCGCCGGCGTCGTGCACGTCCAGGCCCAGCCAGTGGCCGGTGCGGTGCATGTACCAGGGCTTGTAGGCCTCGCTCTCGATCAGGCCGTCGATGTCGCCGGACAGCAGCTTGAGGTCCACCAGCCCCTGGGTGAGCACCCGCAGGGCGGCGGCGTGGGGGTCCTGGAAGGTGGCGCCGGGCTTGATGGTGTCGATGGCGGCCAGCTGGGCGGCCAGCACGATCTCGTAGACGTCCTTCTGGGTCGGCGAGAAGCGGCCGTTCACCGGGTAGGTGCGGGTGATGTCCGAAGCGTAGCCGGCCACTTCGCAGCCGGCGTCGATCAGCAGCAGGTCGCCGTCCTTGAGCACGGCGTTGTTCTCGACGTAGTGCAGCACACAGGCGTTCTTACCTCCGGCGACGATGGGCGGGTAGGAGTGGCCGTCGGCGCCGCGCAGGCGGAAGTCGTGGAACAGCTCGGCCTCGATCTGGAATTCCGCGAGGCCCGGCCGGGTGCGCGCCATGGCGCGGCGGTGGGCCAGACTGGCGATGTCGGCGGCGCGCTGCATCAGGGCCAGTTCGCTGGCGTCCTTGACCAGGCGCAGGGCGTCGAGCACCTGGCGCAGGTCGCGGATTTCGCCCGGGGCGCGGATGCCGGCCCGGCTGCGGGTGCGCACGGTGTTGATGGCGGCGGCCAGGCGCTCGTCCCAGTAATTGTCCACGCCGAGGGTGTGCCACAGGGCCGGCTGGTCGCCGAGCAGGTCAGGCAGCTGGGCGTCCAGTTCGCCGATGGGGTGGGCCTCGTCCACGGCGAAGGCGCCCTGGGCGGCGGCCGGGCCGTGGCGGTAGCCGTCCCAGATTTCCCGTTCCTCGTTCTTCTCGCGGCAGAACAGCAGGCTGCGCCCGCCCTCCGGGTGGGCCGGGTCGGCCACCAGCACCAGCACCGCCTCGGGTTCGCCGAAGCCGGTCAGGTACCAGAAGTAGCTGTCGGCCCGGTAGGGGTAGTGGGTGTCCCGGTTGCGCAGCTTTTCCGGCGCGGTGGGCACCACCGCCACGCCGCCGCCGGTTGCGGCCATGCGTTCGAGCAGGCGGCGGCGCCGGGCGACGAAGGGGGCCGGGTCGAAGGGCGCGGCCAGGGGAGCGGGATCGAGGGGGGGCAGGGCGGCGTGGAGAGGAGCGTTCATGGCGCGATTATCGTCCCCTGCGGCGGGCGCGGGGAAGGCGGAAGTGGATTGGGGCAGGGGGCTCGGCATCGCCTGAGGGCCGCAAGTCGGCCGTGGGGGCGGTTCTGGATGAATGCGTGGGGCCAGTGCTGCCGTTCAGGCGGAGCGACCCGCACGGAGTTCGGCATCCAGGGCGGCCAGACGTTCCGGGGTGCCCACGTCTTCCCAGCGGCCGGCGTGCTGCTCGCCGCTGATGCGCCCCTCGGCCATGGCGGCGCGCAGCAGGGGGGCGAGCTTGGCCGGGGTCTGGCCGTCCAGCCCGGCGAACAGGGTCGGATGATAGAGGCCGATGCCGGCATAGGTGAGCGCCTGCTCTCCTGGAGCCCTAGGACTGGCGCGGATCTTTTGCGAGGCGGTATCGAGGACGAAATCGCCCTCCGGGTGGTGGGGGGGGTTGGGTACCAGCACCAGGTGGGCCAGTTCGCCCAGGGCGCCGGAGCGATCCCGGGGCGCGGGGGCGTGTTCGCCCGCAAGCGTGGTACCGGTGCTGCTTGCCGCCGCCAGCCGGGCGGCCAGGGCCGGGGCGCGGGCCAGGTCCCAGTCGCAATAGACGTCGCCATTGACCACCAGGAACGGGGCATCCCCCAGCAGCGGCAGCGCCCGGGCGATGCCGCCGGCAGTTTCCAGGGCGCCGGGTGGTTCGGCGGAGTAGGCCAGGGTGAGTCCCCACTCACGCCCGTTGCCCAGCCGCTGCTCGATCAGCCGGCCCAGGTGGGCATGGTTGATGACCACCTCGCGGATGCCGGCGGCGGCCAGCCGTTCCAGGTGCCAGACGATCAGGGGCTTGCCGCCGGCCTCCAGCAGGGGCTTGGGGCAGGTGTCGGTGAGGGGGCGCATGCGCTCGCCGCGGCCGGCGGCGAGGATCATGGCCTTGAGCGCGGGAGCGGACATGGAGCGGCGTCAGAAGGTATAGCCGACCTTGTCCTGGTGGTTCTCCAGGGTGTCGAGCAGGCGCAGGAAGGGTTTCAGGGCGATGTAGCGCTCGGCGACGCGGCGGGCGTAGCCGAGGAAGCGGGGCAGGTCGGTGAGGTACTTCTCCTTGCCGTCCCGGTAGTTGAGGCGGCAGAAGATGCCCAGCACCTTGAGGTGGCGTTGCAGGCCCATCCACTCGAAGGCTCGGTAGAACTCGCCGAAGTCGTGGTTGAAGGCCTCGCTCACCGGCAGGCCGGCGCGGCGGGCTTCGTCCCAGTAGCGCACGGTCCAGTCGATGACCTGCTCTTCTTCCCAGGACAGGAAGGCGTCGCGGAACAGGGAGGCCACGTCGTAGGTGATCGGGCCGTAGACCGCGTCCTGGAAGTCCAGAATGCCGGGGCCGTTGCCGCCCAGGGGGGCCACCATCAGGTTGCGCGGCATGTAGTCGCGGTGCACATACACCTTGGGCTGGGCCAGGGCCGAGGCCACCAGCAGATCGTTGGTCTTGGCCAGCACGGCCTGCTCGGCATCGCTCAGGGTGTGGCCCAGGTGGCGGGCGACGAACCATTCGGGGAAGAGGCCCAGCTCGCGGCGCAGCAGGGCCTCGTCGTAGGCGGGCAGCACGCCCTCCCGGGAGGCCCCCTGCCAGCGCACCAGGGCGGTGATGGCCTCGCGCATGTACGGGTCGGCCTGGGCTGGGGCGAAGTCGAAGGTGGCGAAGTGCTCCAGGTAGGTGGCGCCGCCCAGGTCGGTGAGCAGCAGGAAGCCCCGCTCCAGGTCTTGGGCGAGCACTTCGGGGGCGGTAAGGCCGGCGTCCCGGATCAGCCCGGCGACGTGCACGAAGGGGCGGCAATCCTCCTGGGGCGGCGGCGCGTCCATTACGATGCGGGTGGCGCCGTCGGGCAGGGCGATGCGGAAGTAGCGGCGGAAGCTGGCGTCGGCGGAGGCCGGCACCAGGGTCGGGGTGGGCTGGCCGAGGACGTGGGTCAGCCAGGTGGAGAGGTCGTCGAGGCGGGACATGGGCGATGGTCGGCGGAGAAAAGCGGGCGGGGATGGTCGGGCAAGGGGCCGGGCGGTGCGCAGGGCTGGCGTTTCCAGGCGGCGCGGGCGTCGGGGCAGCGCCGGTATGGTGCTAGAATGCGACGATTTTACCATCCGGGCTGACCACGGCCGACCCGATGCGCCCAACCACTTTCCCTTTCCGCCTGACCCCGCTTGCCCTCTGCCTGTGCGCCGGAGTGGCGGGGCTCGCCCATGGGGCGCCCCTGGCGCCCTTCGCCGTCGATCCGAGCCTGCTCGGCCTGACGCCGCCCTCCAATCCGTCCGATGCGCCGACGGCCTCTTCCCCGTCTTCCGCCGCCGAGGTGCGCCCGGTAACGACGCCAGAGGTGACGCCGCTGCCCGCGGCCAGTGCGCCGGCGCCCGCCGCCGCGCCTGCCACGCGTTCGGCCCCGGCGCCGCGCTCCGGTGCCGGCAACGGAGCGGCCACCGACAACGCCGCTCCCGCCCCCGCTCCGACGGACACCATGCCCGGCCTGCGCCTGGCGCCGACGCCTCGGCTGGGTGCCATGCCGGAGCCCAAGGGGCCGCTGCCCACCTTCCTGCTGGCCGACCGCCTGTCCGGCCAGACCGACGTGGTGACCGTGGCCGAGGGCAACGCGGAACTGCGCCGCTACAACAAGACCGTCACCGCCGACCGGATGACCTACCGGCATGTGGCCGACGAGGTGGATGCCGAGGGCAACGTGGTCCTGGCCGGCCCCACCGGTACGGTGAGTGGGCCGCTGATGCACTTGCAGGTCGATTCCCAGGTGGGCTTCTTCACCACGCCCGACTACGTTTTCCGCCAGCAGCGGGTGATCAAGGACAACAACCCCTACGCCATTCCCATTCCGGGCGTGCCGCGCAACGACGAGATCCGCCGCAACACGGTGATGCAGGGCTCGGCCGAGCGCATCCTGTTCGAGGGCGAGGACCAGTACCGACTGGAGAACGCCACCTTCTCTACCTGCCAGGGCCCCAATCCGGACTGGTACGGCCGTATTCGCGACCTGGGCCTGGACTACGAGCGGGAAGAGGGCGAAGGACGCGGCGCGGTGCTGTACTTCAAGGACGTGCCCTTCCTGTACGCGCCCCTGATGTCCTTCGGCCTCAACAACCAGCGCAAATCGGGCTTCCTGGCGCCCACCTTCGGTGCCACCTCGAACAGCGGCTTCGACTTCGCCCAGCCCTACTACATCAACCTGGCGCCGAACTACGACGCCATGATCACCCCGCGCCTGGTGTCCAAGCGCGGCATGATGGTCAATGGCGATTTCCGCTACCTGACGCCGAGCTATAGCGGCGAACTGCAGGCGGAGTACATGCCCGACGACAGCCTCAAAGGCACCAGCCGGCATTCCTACAACCTGATGCACTTCCAGAATTTTGGCAACGGCCTGACCGGCCGGCTGGATTTGCAGGGGGCTTCCGACGATACCTACTTCACGGATCTGGCCAGCCGTTTCGCCATTACCTCCCAGACCCAGCTGCTGCGCCGCGGCCTGCTGACCTATTCGGGCGGGTGGTGGGCGGCGACTGCCGCGGTGCAGAGCTACCAGACCCTGCAGCCTGACCCCACGGCGCCGGTGGCCAAGCCTTACTCCCTGGAGCCCCAGATCACCCTGACGGCGCGGCGCCCGGATTTCTATTCCACCGACTTCGCCTTCACTGGCTCCTATTCGGATTTCCGCCATCCGACCTTGGACGAGGGCAAGCGCTTCTATGCCTACCCGACCCTGGCCCTGCCGTTGCAGACCAGCGGCCTGTTCCTCACCCCCAAGGTGGGCCTGAACATGGCCTCCTACAGCCTCAACCGGCAGCAGACCACGGGCGACTCCTCCGTATCCCGGGCGATCCCGGTGTTCAGCCTGGACGGCGGGGCAGTGTTCGAGCGGGACACGTCCTTCCGCGGCACCGGCTTCACCCAGACCCTGGAGCCCCGGCTGTTCTACGTGCGCATCCCCTACAAGGACCAGAGCAACACCCCCTTGTTCGACACCTCGGCGCCGGACATCAACTTCGCCCAGATCTTCACCGAGAACCGCTTCACCGGCGGCGACCGGGTCGGGGACGCCAACCAGCTCACCGCCGCCGTCTCCTCCCGCCTGATCCGTCCCGACAGCGGGGCCGAGGTGATCAAGGCCATGGTGGGGCAGCGTTTCTACTTCAGCGACCAGAAGGTCACCCTCAATCCGGGGGATTCCCCGTCCACCGCCCGGCGCGCCGACTGGCTGTTCGCCGTCAACGGCCAGGTGGCGCCCAACACCACCGCGGACCTGGGCTGGCAGTACAACCCCCGGGATTCCCGTACCGAGCGCTTCTCCACCCAGCTGCGCTACCGGCCGGAAAGCGGCAAGCTGCTGCAGGTCGCCTACCGGATCAGCCGGGACACGGTGGCTCCCTTCGACACCTCGATCCGCCAGGTTGACGTGGCCGGCCAGTGGCCCCTGGGCGGGCGCTGGTACGGGGTGGGGCGCTACAACTACTCGACCCTGGACAAGCGCCTGCTTGAAGGTGTCGGCGGCGTGGAGTACAACGGCGGCTGCTGGGTCGCCCGGGGCGTGGTGCAGCAACTGGCGGTGACGTCCGCCACCCCGGTGCGCGCCTTCTTCTTCCAGCTCGAGCTGTCCGACTTCGCCAGCATCGGTTCCAACCCCCTCACCATCCTGCGGCGCAACGTTCCCGGCTATTCGCGCGTGCTGCCGTCCGACGGTTCCGTTCCCGTTCCTGCCTCTCAAGACGCCCTATGATTTCCCTGCTGTCCGCCCCTTTCCGTATCCGTCAGGCCGGCCGGCTGGCCGCGTTGGCGCTGCTGGCCTGCGCCCCCCTGCTGTCGTCCGGCGCCTCGGCCGCGCCCCGCAACGAGCCCAAGGAAGCCGACCGCATCGTGGCCGTGGTCAACGACGAGGTGATCACCGCCAGCGACCTGCGCCAGCGCCTCGACCTCGCCCTGGCCCAGTTGAAGAGCCGCGGCACCACCTTGCCGCCCCGGGAAGAGCTGGAGCGGCAGATGCTCGAACGGCTGGTGATGGACCGGGTGCAGCTGCAACTGGCCAAGGATTCCGGGGTGCGGGTCTCCGACGCCGACCTGGACCAGGCCATCGGCCGCATCGCCGCCAACAACAAGGTGTCGGTGCAGGACTTCCGCGCCATGCTGGAAAAGGACGGGGTGCCCTATCCCCGCTTCCGCGAGGAAATCCGCAGCGAGATCACCATCTCCCGGCTGCGCGAGCGGGAGGTGGACAACCGCATCACCATTTCCGACGGCGAGGTGGACAACTTCCTGGCCGGCGAGCAGCAAGGCGGCCCCGCCAGCGGCGAGGAATGGCAGATCGCCCACATCCTGGTCCGCTCCCCCGAGGGCGCCAGCCCGGAAGCCCTGCAAAAGCTCCAGGCCAAGGCCGCCCAGGCCGCCGAGCGCGCTGCCAAGGGCGATGACTTCGCCCAGCTGGCGGCCTCCTACTCCGACGCGCCGGATGCCCTCACCGGCGGCGACCTGGGTTTCCGTACCCCGGACCGCCTGCCCGCCATCTTTGCCCAGGCCGCCGCCCAGCTCAGCCCGGGCCAGGCCAGCGGCGTGCTGCGCAGCCCGGCGGGCTTCCACGTGATCAAGCTGATCGCCAAGAAGGGCGGCGGCGTCCAGCTGCCACCGGTGGAGCAGACCCGGGTGCGCCACATCCTGATCCGGGTGAACGAAGTGGTTTCCGAAGACGAAGCCCGGCGCAAGCTGGCGGCGGTCAAGGAGCGCCTGGAGAAGGGCGGCGCCACCTTCGCCGAGATGGCCCGCCTCTACTCCCAGGACGGTTCCGCCGCCAAGGGCGGCGATCTGGGTTGGATCTACCCGGGCGACACGGTGCCCGAGTTCGAGAAGGCCATGAACGAGCTGCCCCCCGGCAAGATCAGCGACCCGGTGCGCAGCCCCTTCGGCTGGCACCTGATCCAGGTCCAGGAACGCCGCGTCCAGGACGTGTCCGATGAGCGCCGCCGCGCCATCGCCCGCCAGACCCTGCGCGAGCGCCGCGTGGACGACGCCTACCAGGACTGGCTGCGCCAGATCCGCGACCGCGCCTACGTCGAGATCCGCCTGGGGAGCGGCGACTGATGTCCTCCGGCGTCGCAGCCTCAGCCCCCCTGATCGCCGTCACCAGCGGCGAGCCGGCCGGCATCGGCCCCGAGCTGTGCGCCCGGCTCGCCCAGGAGCGCTTTCCGGCCCGGCTGGTGGTGCTCGGCGACCGGGACCTGATCGCCGCCCGGGCCCGGGCCACCGGCCAGGTGGTGGCGATCCGCGACTACGACCCGGCCCAGCCGGCCGGCCGGGCGCCCTTCCCGGGCAGCCTGGAAGTGTTGCACGTGCCCCTGGCCGCTCCGTCGGAAGCAGGCACCCTCGATGCGCGCAACGGCGCCTACGTGCTGGCCCTGCTCGACCGGGCGCTGGCCGGCTGCGTCTCCGGCGAGTTCGCCGCCATGGTCACCGCCCCGGTGCACAAGGGCGTGATCAACGATGCCGGCGTGCCGTTCACCGGCCACACCGAATACCTGGCCGAGCACACCGCCACCCCCCGGGTGGTGATGATGCTCGCCGGCGACGTGGGCGAGGGCGAGGCCCGTCGTCCCCTGCGCGTCGCCCTGGCCACCACCCACCTGCCGCTCAAGGACGTGCCGGGCGCCATCACCCCGGCCCTGCTGCGCGAGGTCGTCACCATTCTCGACGCCGACCTCAAGCGCAAGTACGGCCTGGCCCGGCCGCGCATCCTGGTCACCGGCCTCAATCCCCACGCCGGGGAGGACGGCCATCTGGGGCGGGAGGAGATCGAAGTGATCGCCCCGACCCTGGACGCGCTGCGCGGCGAGGGCATCGAGCTGATCGGCCCCCTGCCCGCCGATACCCTGTTCACCCCCCCGGTGCTGGCGAAGGGCGATGCGGTGCTGGCCATGTACCACGACCAGGGCCTAGCCGTGCTCAAGTACGCCACCTTTGGCCAGGGTATCAACGTCACCCTGGGGCTGCCGGTGATCCGCACCTCGGTGGATCACGGTACCGCCCTGTCCCTGGCCGGCACCGGCCAGGCCGATCCGGGCAGCCTGTTCACCGCCGTCGACGAAGCCTGCCGCATGGCCGCCCTCTCCCGGGCCGGCTGACTCCTCAATCCCGATTTCCGGCGGCGCCGTCCAGGCGCCGTCTTCGCCCATGAAACACATCCCGCGCAAGCGCTTCGGCCAGAACTTCCTGGTGGACCTGCAACTCATCGAGGACATCGTCGGCGCCATCGGCCCGGCCAAGGGCGACATGGTGGTGGAGATCGGCCCCGGCCTGGGGGCCATCACCGAGCCCCTGCTGAAGCGCCTCGACCACCTGCACGTGGTCGAGATCGACCGGGACCTGATCGCCCGGCTCAAGCGCAAACATGCGCCGGAGCGGGTCACCATCCACGAGGGCGACGCTCTGGCCTTCGATTTCACCAGCCTGGCCCCGGCCCCCGGCTCCCTGCGCATCGTCGGCAACCTGCCCTACAACATTTCGACGCCACTGCTCTTCCATTTGGCCGAGGCCGCCGAGTCCGTGCGCGACATGCACTTCATGCTGCAAAAGGAAGTGGTCGAGCGCATGGTGGCCGGCCCGGGCGACAGCGACCGGGGGCGCTTGTCGGTGATGCTCCAGTACCGCTTCGACCTGGAGTGGCTGATCGACGTGCCGCCGGAATCCTTCGATCCGCCACCCAAGGTGGATTCGGCGGTGGTGCGGCTCACCCCCAAGCCCCGTGCGGCGCTGCTGCCCCTGGCCGACTGGGCGGTGTTCGACCGGGTGGTGACCGCCGCCTTTTCCCAGCGGCGCAAGATGGTGCGCAACACCCTCAAGCCGGTGTGTGGCCCCGCCGACCTGGACGCCGTGGGCATCGACCCCCAGGCCCGGGCCGAGGACCTGACCCTGGAAGCGTTCGTCGCCCTGGCCAACCGTGTGGCGGCGCCGGGACGCGAGCCGGCCGGCGCGTAAGGTGGAAAGCTAATCCGTCTGATGGCTCTCGATGATGAGCCGGACGATGAGGTCGCAGGACAGGCCCGTGCGCGCGGCGAATTCGTCGAGCTTGTCGCAGACCGCGGGGTCGATCAGAAACGAGGTCTGCTTGATGTCCTCGTCGATGGCATGACCCGCCTCGAAGCGGGCTTTCAGGGCGCCAATGATGGTCTCGATCGTCGCCTCGGCGATGTAGGTTTCCAGCGCCTTGGCCATGAGCCCGCTTTTCTTGAGCTCATTTTTGTTTTCTTCGGTTATGCGAGCCGTCAGGAATTTGGGGTGCATGGCCGTACTCACTCTTTTTCGTGGCTGGTTGCAATATAAGAGCGCCGATCTGCCAAAAAATTGCCTCGGATCGCCGAAGTCGGCTGGGGCGGAGTTTTCCGGCACTGAAACCCGGTACGAGTTGCCCCATGCAATCAGCTTAGTGGCCGCCGCAAGCCTTTAGTTGCCAGAAGAAAGGCCATGGTTGGGGCATTGCAGCAGCATCGACGGCCGTTCTGCGGCTTTTTTCACGTTCCGGCCCAGGCGGGGCCGGCAGGCGCCTCACCCTGGATTTATGGCCGTCCGGGGTGAAAACACCGGAGTGCGCCGGAGCGGACGAAAAAAAGCGCGGTGCTGACTTTTCAGTCAAACCGCGCCAAGGGTGGAATCCTAGGGCTGGATCGTCGTTCCAGCGCCTTTTATTTGGTCGAGCAGGTCTTGATGCCGAACAGGGAGTAGGCCGGGCACCAGCCCATCAGGCCAGTGGCCAGGGGCACCACGCCGATGTAACCCCAGGGGCCGATCATGCCGGCCAGGGACAGGCCGATCAGCACCACGCCGGCGCCGATACGCGCCACTTTGTCGATACCGCCAACGTTCGCTTTCATGGTTGCCTCCTTCGGTTCATAACCGTTTCATGATAGACCCGGCGGAGTGAAAGCGTCTGTGACTCAAGTTACATAAAGCGAAATTTTGCGGTAAACGGCTTGGAATGGCGCCAATGGCAAGGCATCGGGTACGCGATTTTGCGTAATCCAGGGATATGGCGGGTACTGCCGCCCGACGGGGCAAGCCGGATCAGGCGGGGGCGGCGAAACGGCCCAGGATGTCCCGGTCGAGCAGGTCGATGCCGCCCCGGGAGAGGCGCACCGCACCGGCGTCGGCAAACTGCTTGAGCAGGCGCGAGACGATCTCGCGCACGCTGCCCAGTTCTTCGGCCAGTTGCTGGTGGGTGGCGGCGATCCGCCCGTCGGCGGTCAATCCGCCCCGGGCCAGCAGCAGGCGGGCCAGGCGCTGGTCGAGGCGCTGGAAGGCCACTTCCTCCACCAGGGTCATCAGGTCGGCCAGCCGGTCGGCGAAGAGGTGGAAGACGAATTCCCGGAACGGGGCATGCTCCGCCAGCAGCCGGTCGAACAGGGGGCGGGGCAGCAGGGTCAGGGTAACCGGGGTGAGGGTTTCCCCCCGGGCCGGGTAGGGGCTGCGGCCGAGCAGGCAGCTGCTGGTGATCAGGCAGCTGGCGCCGGGCACCACCTGGTAGAGCATCAGCTCCCGCCCCGAGGCGGCGGAACGGACCACCTTCACCGTGCCGTCGAGCACTAGGGGAAAGCCCTGGCAGGGCTGGCATTCGGAAAACAGCACCGCACCAGCCGGCACCGTCATGGGCGGCGGCAGTTCCGCCAGGGCGGCGGAGGGCAGGCCCGCCAGGCAGGGGTAGAGGGCGGTGAGCCGGGAATCGGTGGCGGCGGACATGGCGGCTGGGGTGGCTGGGGTGGGCAGAAGGGCGGAGAAAGGCAGGGAAAGGCTCAGGAAAGGGTGGCGATCACCGGCGCGTGATCCGAGGGGCGCTCTTTCTTGCGCAGGTGGCGCTCGATGCGCGCCGCGGTGCAGCGCTCGGCCAGGGGGGCGGACAGCAACACGTGGTCGATGCGCAGCCCCAGGTTCTTCTGGAAGCCCAGGTTGCGGTAGTCCCACCAGGAGAAGCTGCGCTCGGCCTGGGGGAACAGCCGGTAGGCGTCCACCAGCCCCAGGCCGACCAGGTCGCGGAACGCCTGGCGCTCGGGTTCGGAACAGAGAATCTGGCCGGCCCAGGCCGCCGGGTCGTGCACGTCCTCGTCTGCCGGGGCAATGTTGTAGTCGCCGCACAGGGCCAGGCGCGGGTGGGCGGCCAGTTCGCCGGCCAGCCAGTCGTGCAGGGCGGAGAGCCATTGCAGCTTGTAGGCGTACTTGTCCGAGCCCACTTCCTGGCCGTTGGGGAAATAGGCCCCCACCACCCGGACGTCGCCGTCGGGGCCGGCCACGGTGGCCGAGATCAGGCGCTTTTGCGGATCGTCGAAGCGCGGGTTGCCCATCACCACGTCGGTCAGGGGCAGGCGCGAGACGATGGCCACGCCGTTGTAGGTCTTCTGCCCGGAGAAGGCCACCTGGTAGCCGGCGGCCTCGATCTCGGCGGTGGGGAAGGCGTGGTCCTCCAGCTTGGTCTCTTGCAGGCAGACCACGGTGGGGCTGGCCTCGGCCAGCCATTCGAGCAGGTGGGGCAGGCGCACCTTGAGGGAATTGACGTTCCAGGTGGCGATGGAAAAAGGTGTAGCAGTGGCGGCGGTGGCGGGAGTATCGGACAAGGGGCTTCTCGTCGGTGGGGCGGCCCGGCGGGGCCGGCGGAAATAAGGGCGGAGAAAGGGAGAGAGAGACGGGGAAAGGGCGGCTGGGCGCTCAGGGCGAGGACCGGGGATAGCCAGCCAGGTCGAGCAGGTTGTTCCAGTCCGAAGCGGCCAGGCCCTTGAGCACCTCCTTGCCCACGGTCAGGGTGGGCACGAAGCTGTCGCCGGTGGCGGCTTTCAGGGCACGGAAATCCTCGTCGCTGCGCACCGCCTTCTCGCTGAAGGGCACGCGCCGGCCGGCGAGCAGGGCCCGGGCGTCGTCGCAGGGCTGGCCGCAGTCGGCGGCGGTGTACAGCACCACCGGGAAGTTGCGGCTGGCCAGTTGCACGTCCAGAGGTAGTGGCGCGCTGCCGGTGGTCGTGGCCCGGGATTCCACGCTGCGGGCGTTGGCCGGCGGCGGCGTGTCGGACACCACCACCCGGCCGTCCCGGTCGATCCAGCGGTAGGTGGTCTGGGCCTGGGCCGGAATCCAGGCCAGGCAGAGCAAGGCTGCCACGGCCGCGGCCCGGCGGCGTGGCCGGGCTGCGGAGCGGAGCGCTAAGGGAGCTGGAAGGTCTAGCGGCACGGGGCGGCGGTCCTAGGCGGCGATCATCCCATTATGCCGCAGGAGTGCATCCACCGAAGGCTCCCGGCCGCGGAAGGCCTTGAACGATTCGATGGCCGGGCGGGAGCCGCCCACGGACAGGATCTCGCGCAGGAAGCGCTCGCCGGTGGCGGCGTCGAGCGGGTTGCCGGCCTCCTCGAAGGCGGCGTAGGCGTCCGCCGACAGCACCTCGGCCCACTTGTAGCTGTAGTAGCCGGCGGCGTAGCCGCCGCCGAAGATGTGGGAGAAGCTGTTGGGGAAGCGGTGCCAGGGCGGCGGCACCAGCACCGCCACCTCCTGGCGTACTTGGTTGAGCAGGTCGAGCACGCCCTGCTGGCCCTTCGGGTCGAAGTCGGCGTGGAGCAGCATGTCGAACAGGCTGAATTCGAGCTGGCGCACCATGCCCATGCCGGCGAGGAAGTTCTTGGCCGCCAGCATTTTGTCGAACAGGGCGCGGGGCAGGGGAGCGCCCGTGTCCACGTGGGCGGTCATGTGGGCGAGCACGTCCCATTCCCAGCAGAAGTTCTCCATGAACTGGGACGGCAGTTCCACCGCGTCCCACTCCACCCCGTGGATGCCGGACACCGGCAGCTCTTCCACCTGGGAAAGCAGGTGGTGCAGGCCGTGGCCGGTTTCGTGGAACAGGGTGATCACGTCGTCGTGGCTGAAGGTGGCCGGTTTGTTGCCGACGGGGGCCGGGAAGTTGCAGTTGAGGTAGGCCACCGGGGTCTGGATGGCACCGTTCTTGAGGCGGCGGGTCACCGCCTCGTCCATCCAGGCGCCGCCGCGCTTGGTCTCCCGGGCGTACAGGTCCAGGTAGAACTGGCCCACCAGGGCGCCGTTGCGTTCGATGCGGAAGAAGCGCACGTCCGGATGCCAGGCGGGGGCCGCGTCGGGCTTCACCTGCACCGAGAACAGGGATTCGATCACCCGGAACAGGCCAGCCAGCACCTGGGGCTCGGGGAAGTATTCCTTCACCTCCTGCTCGGAGAAGCTGTAGCGGGCCTGCTTGAGCTTTTCGGCGGCGTAGGACACGTCCCAGGGTTGCAGGTCGGCCAGGTTCAGCTCTTTGGCGGCGAAGTCGCGCAGCTCGGCTACGTCCTGCTCGGCGAAGGGCTTGGCCTTGGCCGCCAGTTCGCGCAGGAAGGCCAGCACCTGGGCCGGGGATTCGGCCATCTTGGGCACCAGGGAAATCTCGGCGAAGTTGGCGTAGCCGAGCAACTGGGCCTCCTCGTGCTTTAGTTCGAGCAGGCGGGCGATCAACGGGGCGTTGTCCCACTCCGGCTTGCTGCCGTGCTCGGGGAACTCGGCGGCCCGGGTGGCGTAGGCCCGGTACATCAGCTCGCGCAGGGGGCGGTGTTCGGCGTATTGCAGCACCGGCAGGTAGGAGGGGGCGTGCAGGGTGAATTTCCAACCCTTCTCCCCGGCCTTCTCGGCGGCGGCCTGGGCGGCTTCCTGCACGTCTTCCGGCAGGCCGGCCAGCTGGGCGGCATCGGTGACGACGTGGGCGAAGGCGTTGGTGGCGTCGAGCAGGTTTTCCGAGAACTTGGCGGACAGGCCGGCCAGCTCTTCCTGAATGGCCTGGAAGCGGGGCTTCACCGCTTCCGGCAGCTCGGCGCCGGACAGGCGGAAGTCGCGCACCTCGTTATCGACGATCTTCTGCTGGGTCGGCGTCAGGGTGGCGTATTCGGCGCTGTTGCGCAGGGCCTTGTACTTCTCGAACAGGGCCAGGTTCTGGCCCAGCTCGGTGTAGAAGCGGGTCACTTCCGGCAGCAGGTCGTTGTAGGTCTCGCGCCATTCCGGCACGTCGTTCACCGAGTGCAGGTGGCCGACGATGCCCCAGGCCCGGGACAGGGGCTCCAGGCCGTCGGTCAGGGGCGCGGCGAAGCCGGCCCAGGTGGCCGGGCTGCCGGCGGCGGTGAGGGTCTTCACCAGGGCGCGGCCGTCGGCGAGCAACTGCTCGACGGCAGGGCGGACGTGGGCCGGGGCGATGGCGTCGAAGCGGGGCAGGCCGGAGAAATCGAGCAGGGGATTGGTGGTGGTCATGGCGGGAATGAAGCGCTAGGGCAATAGGGCGAAAGGAGTCGGGTTGGGCGCAGGGCGGAAAACGCATCCGCCGCCAGGGGCGGCGGGATGAAGATGGCGGCGGCGGATCGGCCGCCTCGGGTAACTGATCTGGGCCGCGCTGTCATGCCCCTGGCGGACCATCTGGGCAAACCCCGCGCCAGTCGTGGCTTTCCAGAGGGGGGGGCTGGAGAGCTAAGCGGGGCGCGGAGTTTGACGGGGGCCTCGCGCAGGCCAAGGATTGGCGCGGTCTCGGGCCTATTCTACAAGCTCCCGGTAGGCGTGCCATGTGGCATGGCCGAGCAGGGGGACGATCACCACCAGGCCCACCATGAAGGTGGCGAAGCCGACCAGCACCAGGGCGACGATCAGGCCGGACCAGAGCAGCATCGGCACGACGTTTTCAGACACGGCGACGATGCTCGCCTCCACCGCGTCGGACAGGCGCCCGCCCCGGTCCACCAGCACCGGGGCGGTGACCACCGAAACCAGGAAGCACAGGGCGGCGATCACCCCGCCGGAGAAGATCCAGGCCATGGCCAGGATTGGGTGGCGGGGCGAGAGGAACACTTCCCGCAGCAGCCCGGCGAAGTCCCACAGGTCGGCGCTGCCGAGCAGAAAGGCGAGGATGGCCACGGTGAGCCGTTCCCAGCAGAAATAGAACAGGGCGAGCAGCGCCCCGTAGGCGGCCAGGGGGCGCCAGCGGCGGCGCAAGCCGGCCAGGGCGAGCAGGGCGTCCACCGGCTCGTCGGCGGCGATGCGCCGGGACAATTCGTAGAAGCCCACGGCGAGCAGCGGGCCCACCAGCAGGAAGCCGGACAGGGCGGCCATGGCCGATCTCGGGTGTTGGTCGCCCACCAGCAACGCGGCGAAGCCGATGGCAGCGAACAAGGCGCCGAAGGCCAGGCTGGCGGCCGGGGTGCGGCGCAGGTCGGCCAGGCCCAGGCCCAGCCAGGCGAATGGCCGGAGCGGCGCCACGCGGCGGATGCGCAGCTGGGCCGAGGTGAGGTGGGGGGATGAAGCGGAAGGGGCCGGAGTAAGGTCCGGCGGAGAACCGGTGAGCATCGCCGCCTCCAGGGGTCAGGGGTACGGATATGACCCCGGGAGCGACGATGTGGTTCGCCTGGCCGTCGTACCGCAGTGCAGCGTGTCGTGGTGCGCTGCGGCAAAGCGCCGCCGGCGGGGCGATGCGCGGAGGCTCAGTCGGCCAGGGGATGGCCGGCCAGGCGCTCGAAGGCTTCCCGGTACTTGGCGGCGGTGACGGCGATCACCTCGTCGGGCAGCTGCGGGCCCGGCGCCTTCTTGCCCCAGTCCTTGAGGGTTTCCAGGTAGTCGCGCACGAACTGCTTGTCGAAGGACGGCGGGTTGCGGCCTTCGGCCCACTCGTCCCGAGGCCAGAAGCGGGAGGAATCCGGGGTCAGGGCTTCGTCGATCAGGTGCAGGGTGCCCTTGTCGTCGATGCCGAACTCGAACTTGGTGTCGGCGATCAGGATGCCCCGGGTGGCGGCGTACTCGGAGGCCTCGGTGTACAGGCGGATGGCCACGTCGCGGGCCTCGGTGGCCAGTTGGGCGCCGGTCTTGCCGGTGCCGTAGAGGGCGTCGGCGAGCACCGCGGCGCAGTGGGTCTGGGCCTGCTCGAAGGAGATGTTCTCGTCGTGGTCGCCCACCTCGGCCTTGGTGGCCGGGGTGAAGATCGGCTCGGGCAGCTTGGCGGCCATCTTCAGGCCGGCGGGCAGCTTGATGCCGCAGACGGTGCCGGTTTCCTGGTAGTCCTTCCAGCCGGAGCCGATCAGGTAGCCGCGCACCACCGCCTCGATGGGCAGGGGCTTCAAGCGCTTGACCACCAGGGAGCGGCCGCGCACCTGCTCGCGCTCGTTTTCGGCCACCACGGTTTCCGGGTCGATGCCGGTGAGCTGGTTGGGAACGATGTGGGCGAGCCGGTCGAACCAGAAGTTGGCGGCCTGAGTGAGCACCTTGCCCTTGCCCGGGATCGGGTTGGGCAGGATCACGTCGAAGGCCGACAGGCGGTCGGAGGTGACGATAAGGAGCTTGTCGTCGCCCACGGCGTAGATGTCCCGGACCTTGCCCCGGGCGATCAGGGGCAGGCTGGCGATGGTGGATTCGAACAGGGCAGCGGTCACGGTAGGTTTCCTGAAAGTGACGGAATGAAAAGGGGAAAGGGCTAAAAGCAGGGGCAGGAAGCGGTACGGCTCAGTGCAGGCCTTCTTCCTCGGCGGCCAGGGCTTTGCGCATGCGGCGGATGCTGACCGCCACCAGGGCGCCGATGACCGGCACGGCGATGGCGGTGATGGCCTCGTAGGAGGGGCCGCCGGTCACGGGCTTGAGCCCCTTGTAGACGTAGGTCACCAGTTGGGAAGCGTAGTAGGTGATGGCCACCACCGACAGGCCTTCCACGGTTTCCTGGAGGCGCAGTTGCAGCTTGGCGCGCCGGTTCATCTGGGTCAGCAGTTCCTGGTTCTGGCGCTCCAGTTCGATGTCCACCCGGGTACGCAAGAGGGCGCTCTTGCGCGCGATGCGGGTGGACAGCTCGGTCTGGCGCCGCGCCACCGACAGGCAGGTGCTGATGGCCGGGGCCAGGCGGCGCTCCATGAATTCCTGGATCGGCGGAAAGCCGGGGACGCGCTGTTCGCGCAGGTCGCGGATGCGTTGCTGTACCAGGGTGTAATACGCCTCGGCGGCGCCGAAGCGGAAGGCGGTGCGGGTCACCGAGCGCTCCACCTCCGCCGCCAGACGGGTCAGGCGGGTGAGCAGGCCGCGCTCGTCCTCGGTGCTGCGCGCCTCGCCCATGCGGTCCATCAGGTCGGCCAGCTCGCCCTCGGCCCGGGCCAGGAAGCGGCCCACCTCCTTGGCTACCGGAAAGGCCAGCAGGGCCATCATCCGGTAGGTCTCGATCTCCAGCAGGCGCTGCACGGTGCGCCCGGCCTGGCGGTGGGTCAGGTGGTCGTCGAGGACCAGGAAGCGGGAATAGCCGTCGTGCAACTGAAAGTCGGAATACACCCAGGCAGCGTTGTCGGCCACCTGGGTCGCCACCACCGCGTCGCCGCGCTGGGCCAGGTCGGCCAGCACCGCTTCCGGCGCCATGTCGGCGGCGGGGCGCAGCTCGATGTGGGTGGCCACCATCACCGTGCCCGGGATGCCCGCCAGCCAGTCCCCCGGCAGGGCCGACAGAGCCGAGGTGTACAGGGGATCGCCGGGCTGGCGGCGGCGGAAGAAGGTGTAGCTGGAAAATTCGTTGTGCCGCTCCCACTTCAGGCGCAGGTCGCCGGCTTCCATCATCCAGTGGTCGCCCTGGATCACCGGGCACAGCTGGGTGCCCAGGGCGCCGCACAGCTGGTGCAGGTGGGCTTCCTCGGTGGCGGCGTCGCCGCCGTCGTGGAGCACCGCCAGGTAGCTGATCCATTCCGCCCCGGACAGCGCCATGGGCGGCCGGGAATGGACCTCGTCGTTGAGGCGCTGGCGCAGCGGGTGTTCGCGGAAGGCGGGCATAGGGATGGGCTAAAGGGTGGGGGCGCGGGTGGGGGCGAGAGTGGCGGTCGACTTTGCCAGCCGGGGCGGCGGCTGACAAGAATGCCGGTTCAGGCGATTTTGCTCCGGGCGCAACCCGTGCGACAGGGGGGCTTGCAAGCAAGACGGCATCGCCGTGGCGATGCCGTCCTGGTGCGGAGCAGGCGCGAGCCTGGTGAACGCTTAACGGACGATCTGGTTCAGTTCGCCCTTCTTGTAGCGCTCGGCCATCTTGTCCAGGGACACGGGCACGATCTTGCTCGCCTGGCCCTCACAGCCGAAAGCCTGGTAGCGGGCCACGCAGATCTTCTTGGCCGCTTCCCGGGCGGGCTTGAGGAAGTCGCGGGGGTCGAACTTGGCGGGATTTTCCACCAGGTAGCGGCGCACCGCGCCGGTCATGGCCAGGCGGATGTCGGTGTCGATGTTCACCTTGCGCACGCCGTGCTTGATGCCCTTGACGATCTCTTCCACGGGCACGCCGTAGGTTTCCTTCATGTCGCCGCCGAACTGGCGGATTTCTTCCAGCAGCTCCTGGGGGACGGAGGAGGAGCCGTGCATCACCAGGTGGGTGTTGGGGATGCGGGCGTGGATCTCGGCGATGCGGTCGATGGCCAGGATGTCGCCGGTGGGCTTCTTGGTGAACTTATAGGCGCCGTGGCTGGTGCCGATGGCGATGGCCAGGGCGTCGCAGTTGGTCTGCTTGACGAAGTCGGCGGCCTGGTCCGGGTCGGTCAGCAGCTGGTCGCGGGTCATGGTGCCCTCGGCGCCGTGGCCGTCTTCCTTATCGCCCTTCATGGTTTCCAGGGAACCGAGCACGCCCAGTTCGCCTTCCACCGACACGCCGATGGCGTGGGCCAGTTCGGTGACCTTCTTGGTCACGGCCACGTTGTATTCGAAGGAGGCGACGGACTTGCCGTCCTCTTCCAGGGAGCCGTCCATCATCACCGAGGAGAAGCCGGAGCGGATGGCGGCCATGCACACGGCGGGGGACTGGCCGTGGTCCTGGTGCATCACCACGGGAATGTGGGGATAGGCTTCCAGGGCGGCGAGGATCTGGTGGCGCAGGAACGGCTCGCCGGCGTACTTCCGGGCGCCGGCGGAAGCCTGCATGATCACCGGGGCGTTCACCTCGTTGGCGGCTTCCATGATGGCCCAGACCTGCTCCATGTTGTTCACGTTGAACGCGGGCAGGCCATAGCCATTCTCGGCAGCGTGGTCGAGGAGTTGGCGCATCGAAACGAGAGGCATGGTGGTCTTCCTAAATAGCAAAAGGCCCCGGGGGCGAAGGCGGGCATTTTACCCCGTTTCCTTGCGCTCCCGGAGCCCGGCCTACGGGCCGCGATGGCGGGGGGTCAGAGCTTGCGTTCCCGGGCCGCCCGGGCCTGGTCGGCTTGCAGGTGGGGCACCAGGGCCTCGGGCACCGGGGCGCCGAAGCGTTCGGCGTGGACCAGGGTTTCCAGGGGCAGGCGGGAGCGCCAGCCGGCGGATTCCAGTTCCGGCTTGGCGTAGAAGTGGCTGACCCGGCCGATGCACAGGTAGGCGATGGGAATCACCCGCTCGGGAATATCCAGGATTTCCTTCAGCCGCGCCTGGTGGAAGATCGACACCCAGCCGACCCCGAGGCCTTCGGCCCGGGCCGCCAGCCACAGGTTCTGCACGGCGCAGACGGCGCTGTAGATGTCCATCACCTTGAGGTGGGTGCGGCCGATCACCACCGGGCCGGCCCGGTCCCGGTCGCAGGTGATGCACAGGTTGATCGGCGCCTCCTGGATGCCTTCGAGCTTGAGCGAGCGGTAGAGGCCCTGGCGGTGCTGCTCGAACATTTCCGCCGCCTCCCGGTTGGCCTCGTCGAAGGCGCCGTGGACCGCCGCCTTGGTGGCCGGGTCCTTGACCACGATGAAGCTCCACGGCTGCATGAAGCCAACCGAGGGGGCGAAGTGGGCGGCGGTGAGCAGGCGCGACAGCACCTCGTCCGGCACCGGGTCGGGGAGGAACTGGCCGCGCACGTCGCGGCGCGAAAAGATGGTGTGGTACAGGGCTTCCCGGGCTTCGGCGGTGAAGTCCGGGTCCGGCTGGTGGCCGGGGGCGGCCGGGGCGGGAGTGGCTGGTGCGGCGAAAGGATGGCCGGCGGTCGTGCCGATGGGTTCGATCTTCATGGAGTCCCCTTGTGAAGAACGGTGGCGGGCCCGCCTGGCCGTGCGGTCCGTCGAATCCTTCCTGGCCGGTCTTCTGACTCGGGATCGTCCCGCCGGCGCGCCTTCCCGGCCCGGATCGCTGAAGGGTGCGATCCCGGTGGCCAGTGGCGTGTGCGTCGGCGGTCCCCCTCACAGCGTTGGGCACGTCGCGGAATTGCCCCGCCGGCAGGGCGGGGCGCACCGCGTTCCCGATTCTCCCTTGCGGGCACCTGGAAGGCGTGGTGGCTGCCCGGCGGACCGGGCGATGGCGATTCTAGCAAAGCCGGCAAGGCCAGGTGCGGGGGCGGGGCCGTCAGTCCGGTGGCGGAAACGTTCCGCCGTCGCCGCACTCCAACGGCTGTGAATGACAACGTGCAGAGGAGAGCGCCATGGGCTGGATCGTCACGCTGCTGGTGGGCGGCCTGATCGGCTGGGTCGCCAGCCGCGTCATGAATACCGATGCCCAGCAGGGCATCATCGCCAACGTCCTGGTGGGGGTGGTCGGCTCGGCCCTGGGGCGCTGGCTGTTCGGCGACGTGATCGGCATCGGCGCCGCCGAGACGGCCGGGGCCTTCTCCCTGGCCGGCCTGGCCTTCGGCGTGCTGGGGGCGGTGGTGCTGGTGGCCCTGCTCAAGGTGCTGGGCGTGTTCCGCTGAACCCGGGGGCGGGCGGCTGCATTCCGCACCCCATTGATGAAACCCCGCGCCCCTGGCCGATCTTCACGAGGCATGCCTCAAGATCGGCCAGGGGCGCGGGGTTTGGTGGAGGCATCGCGGAGATGTCCGTCCTGCTTGGGGTTTGGCGGTGTGGGTCAGCCGGTTTGCAGCTGATGGTCGCCGACCCGCACGATCTTCATGGTGTTGGTGCCGCCCGGGGTGCCGATCGGTTCGCCGATGGTGAGCACGATCAGGTCGCCCTTTTCCACCACGCCCTTGGCCAGCAGCAGCTGCTCGGCGTCGGCCAGCAGCAGTTCCCGGTCGGTGTGCTGCTCGCCCATGAGCAGGGGACAGACTTCCCGGTAGAGGGTCATGCGCCCCACGGCAGAGGCTTCGGGGGTGAGGGCATAGACCGGCACGCCGCAGTTGAGCCGGCTCATCCACAGGGCGGTGGAGCCAGACTGGGACAGGGCGGCGATGGCCTTCACCTTGAGGTGGTGGGCGGTCCAGATGGCGGCCATGGCCACCGACTGGTCGATGCGGGTGAATATCCGGTCGAGGAATTCCCGGTCCAGGGTGACCTCGGCCGAGCGCTCGGCCTCGACGCACACCCGCACCATGGCCTCCACCGTTTCCACCGGGTAATGGCCCGAGGCGGTCTCGGCCGACAGCATCACCGCGTCGGTGCCGTCGAGCACGGCGTTGGCCACGTCGGACACTTCGGCCCGGGTCGGCACCGGCGAGTGGATCATGGATTCCATCATCTGGGTGGCGGTGATCGCCACCTTGTTCTTCTCCCGGGCCATGCGGATCATCTTCTTCTGCAAGGCTGGCACGGCGGCGTCGCCCACTTCCACCGCCAGGTCGCCCCGGGCCACCATCACCCCGTCGGAGGCATCGAGCACCTCGGCCAGGTTCTCCACCGCCTCGGTGCGCTCGATCTTGGCGATCAGCAGGGCCCGGCCGCCGGCGGCGCGCATCAGCTGGCGGGCCATGTACATGTCGGCGGCGCTCTTGGGGAAGGACACGGCAAGGAAATCGACGCCCAGCTGGGCGGCGATCTTCAAATCCTCCATGTCCTTGGCGGTCAGGGCCGGGGCGGACAGGCCGCCGCCCTGGCGGTTGATGCCCTTGTTGTTGGACAGCTCGCCGCCGTGGCGCACCGTACAGTGGATTTCCGGCCCGGCCACCCGCACCACGTCAAGGACGATGCGGCCGTCGTCGAGCAGCAGCACCGAGCCGGCGGACACGTCCTTGGGCAGGTCCTTGTAATCGAGGCCGACACGCTCGTCATTGCCCAGGTTGCAGGCCGCGTCGAGGATGAAGGCCTGGCCCTTGGCCAGGGTCACCTTGCCCTCGGCGAACTTGCCGACGCGAATCTTCGGCCCTTGCAGGTCGGCCAGGATGCCCACCGGGCGGCCCACCTGCTCGGCGGCGGTGCGCACGGCCTTGACCCGGGCGACGTGGTCCTCGGCCTTGCCGTGGGAAAAATTGAGCCGCACCACGTCCACCCCGGCGGCGATCATGCGGGTCAGGGTGTCGGCATCGCTGGAGGCGGGGCCGAGGGTGGCGACGATCTTGGTATGGCGGGGCATGGACGGTCCTCCGTTCTGTGGTTATGGTGAGGATTCTAGCGCGCCGGCGACGGCGTCTCCCGCGAACCCTGCCACGTCCGCTCCGCCGGGCACCCTACGCACCGCCATGCTCATCAACTGTGCCGCCTACCAAGAAGGCAAGAAACTCGCCGACATCACCATCGCCGAAATCAGCGATTACCTGGCCATCCCCGGCTGTTTCGTCTGGGTCGCCCTGCGCGACGCCACCCGGGACGAGCTGGAGGAAATGCGCCAGGAGTTCCATCTCCACGAACTGGCCGTGGAAGACGCCCTGCACGGCCACCAGCGGCCCAAGGTGGAGGAATACGGCGATTCCCTGTTCGCCGTCATGCAGCTGGTCGAGATGCAGGACGGGGAACTGAACTGCGGCGAGGTGGACGTCTTCGTCGGCCACAACTACGTGCTCTCGGTGCGCAACCGCAGCAGCCACGACTTCCTCGGCGTGCGCGGCCGCTGCGAGCGGGAGCCGCAGCGCCTCAAGGACGGCTCGGGTTTCGTCTTCTACGCCCTGATGGACGCAGTGGTCGATCGCTACTTCCCGGTGTTGAGCGAATTGGAGGCGGAGCTGGAAATCGTCGAGGAGCACATCTTCGCCAAGGGCGCCGCCCGTTCCAACATCGAGCGGCTGTACGAACTGAAGCGCAAAGTCACCGAGCTGCGCCACGCCGTGACGCCCCTGCTGGAAGCCGCCGGCAAGCTCACCGGCGGCCGGGTGCCCGAGGTCTGCGCTCGCAGCCAGCACTACTTCCGCGACGTGATCGACCACCTGGCCCGCATCAACGCCTCCCTTGACGCCTGCCGGGACACCATCGGCACCGCCATGCAGGTCAACCTGTCCATGGTCGCCATCGAAGAAAACGAGGTGAACAAGAAGCTGGCCGCCTGGGCCGGTATCTTCGCCGTGGCCACCGCCTTCGCCGGCATCTGGGGCATGAACTTCAAGGCCATGCCCGAACTGGACTGGGAATTCGGCTACCCCATGGCCCTGGGCCTGATCGCGGCCACCTGCGGCTACCTGTACTACCGCTTCAAGCGGGCGAAGTGGCTGTGAGGGCTGTGCCGCCCAGATTTTGCCCGGGTGGCGGAATATCGCGCCCATAGCGGCAATGCCGTGGTGCCGGGTTTGGCTATAGTGAATGTTCACCAACCCTCAACGGAGGCGGGAACATGAACAGGATCGGCGCCGCGCTTGCGGCTGTGGTGATCGGGGTCGGCGGCCTGGGCGGTTGTGCCGACATGAGCGAAACCCAGCGCACCACCGGGACCGGGGCGGCCATCGGGGCCCTGGCCGGGGCGGTGGTGGGCGGCGCGACCCACGGCGGGCGCGGCGCGGCCACCGGAGCGGTGATCGGCGGCGCCCTGGGGGCGGGGGGCGGCTACCTGTGGTCGCGGCACATGCAGGAGCAGAAGGCGGCCATGGAGCAGGCCACCCAGGGCACCGGGGTGAAGGTCAGCCAGACCGCCGATAACCAGTTGAAGCTCGACATTCCCAGCGACATTTCCTTCGACACCGGCAGCTACGTGGTCAAGCCGAACATGCGGCCGATCCTGGATCGCTTCGCCACCACCCTGAACCAGAACCCGGTGACCACGGTGCGCATCGTCGGCCATACCGACAACACCGGGTCGGACGCGATCAACCAGCCCCTGTCGGTGAACCGGGCCAGCTCCACCCGGGACTACCTGGTGGAGCGGGGCGTGGCGATGAACCGCATCAGCATCGACGGCCGGGGCGCCCGGGAGCCGGTAGCCGACAACGGCACCGCCGCCGGCCGGGCGAAGAACCGCCGGGTGGAGATTTTCGTTGCCGAGGCGGCGCAGGGGTAGGCGCGGTTCGCAGCACTGAGCGCAACCGGCAAGACAAACGACAGGGCGGCTCGTGGGCCACCCTGGACTACTGGCCAGGCCTCCCGGGTGGAGGCCTGGCCGTTTTCAGCGCTACGGAGCCGGTGACGGGAGTGGGCCGGCGGCGCGCCTCACTGGCACGCCGCTTGGAAGCCGGCCTCGATGGCGGCGGCGTCCAGGCGGCGGCCGATGATGACGATGCGGCTCTCCCGGGTTTCGCCCTCGCCCCAGGGGCGGCCGTAGTCGAAGCCGGTGATGCGGTGCACGCCCTGGAAGACCAGGCGCTGCGGGTTGCCGCGCACGGCCAGCACGCCCTTGTAGCGCAGCATGTCGTTGCCGTTGGCCTCCAGCAGCCCTTCCACGTAGGCGCCGATGCGCGCCACGTCCACCTCGCCGGGGTGGTGCAGCACCAGGGATGAGACGTCGTCGTCCCAGGAGCGGGTGTGCTCCCCGGCAGTGGCGATGCCGCTGCGGGCCAGGCCCTGGGGGTGGTGGCCGGTGAGGAAACCGGGGTCGACTTCCAGCACGTCGTCCAGGTGGAAGGCGTTGAGGTTGAGCAGGGCGGCCACGCTGGTGTCCGCCGGGGGCGGGGCGATGGGCGCGCGGGCGTTGATGCGGCGCAGCCGCTCGGTCAGGGCTGCCACCCGGGCCTCGTCCACCAGGTCGGTCTTGGTCAGCAGCAGCCGGTCGGCGAAGCCCACCTGGGCGGCGGCCACCCGTTGCTCGTCGAGCTGGGCGGGGGCGTGCACCGCATCCACCAGGGTGAGGATGCCGTCGAGCACGTAGCGCTCGCGCACGCCTTCGTCCACGAAGAAGGCCTGGGCCACCGGAGCCGGGTCGGCCAGGCCGGTGGTTTCCAGCACCAGCCGGTCGAAGGCCAGGGCGCCGGCATCGCGCCGGTCGGCCAGGTCGGCCAGGGCCCGGCTCATTTCGCCGCGCACGCTGCAACAGACGCAGCCGTTGGCCAGCTCGATCACTGTGATGTCGGGGCGGCCGGCGGCCTCGATCAGGCCGCCGTCAATGCCGACAGCGCCGAACTCGTTTTCCACCACGGCGATGCGGGTGTCGCCGGCGGCGGCGATGAGGCGGTTGAGCAGGGTGGTTTTGCCGGCGCCGAGGAAGCCGGTGAGGATGGTCACCGGAATCGGCGGCAGGGGTTGGGAAGATTGTCGGGTCATGGTCGTCCAACGAAAAACCGGCCGGCGCGACGCGAGGTCGGCCGGCCGGCGGGAGGGTCGGGATGGTTCCGCCCGGGCGTTCAGCAGCAGCGCCCGGGGCGCCCGTCGGCACCGCCGTAGCGGGCTTCCTGGCGCTCGCGGAAGAATTCCTCGTAGCTCATGGGCGTCTGCTCCGGATGGGTCAGGCGCATGTGCTGCACGTAGGCGTCGTAGTCGGGCACGCCCACCATCAGGCGGGCGGCCTGGCCGAGATACTTGCCGACGCGGGCGAGGTCAGAGAACACGGTGTGCCTTCCTTCTTCCTTAGACGCGGACGCCTTCGGGCATCAGCTCGAAGGGGGTTTCCTTGTCGGTGCGGCTGGGCTTGTCCAGGGCCTTGCGGCAGGCCGGCACGGCAAAGAGCAGGATGCTCACCACCAGGAACAGGAACAGGGCGGCCATGCCCGCATCGATATAGTTGTTGAGCACGATCTGGTGCATTTGTTCCATGGTCTTGGCCGGGGCCAGCAGCTGGCCCTGCTCCATGGCGGCGCGGTACTTGTTGGCCGCGGCGAGGAAGCCGATCTTGGGGTTCTCGTGGAACACCTTCTGCCAGCCGGCGGTGAGGGTACACAGCAGCAGCCAGATGGTCGGCACGATGGTCACCCAGGCGAAGCGCTGGCGCTTCATCTTGAACAGCACCACGGTAGCCAGCATCAGGGCCACGCCGGCCAGCATCTGGTTGGCGATGCCGAACAGGGGCCACAGGGTGTTGATGCCGCCGAGGGGATCGACCACGCCCTGGTACAGGAAGTAGCCCCAGGCGGCCACGCACAGGGCGGTGGCGATCAGGCTGGCGGGGATCGAGTCCATGCGCTTCATCGAGGGCACGAAGGTGCCCATCAGGTCTTGCAGCATGAAGCGGCCGGCCCGGGTGCCGGCGTCCACGGCGGTGAGGATGAACAGGGCTTCGAACAGGATGGCGAAGTGGTACCAGAAGGCCATCATGGTCTTGCCGCCGAGCACGCTGGAGAGGATGTGGGCCATGCCCACGGCCAGGGTCGGGGCACCGCCGGCACGGGAGATGATGGTCTGCTCACCCACGTCCTTGGCGGTTTGCAGCAGCATGTCCGGGGTGACGGAGAAGCCCCACTGGGAGATCACCTGGGCCGCGTCCTGGGCGGTGCTGCCGAGCACGGCCAGGGGGCTGTTCATGGCGAAGTAGATGCCGGGCTCGATCACCGAGGCGGCCACCAGGGCCATGATGGCGACGAAGGACTCCATGAGCATGCCGCCGTAGCCGATGAAGCGGGCGTTCTTCTCGTTGTCGAGGAGCTTCGGCGTGGTGCCCGAGGAAATCAGGGCGTGGAAGCCGGAGACGGCGCCGCAGGCGATGGTGATGAAGAGGAAGGGGAACAGGCTGCCCGCCCACACCGGGCCGGAGCCGTCGATGAACTTGGTCAGGGCCGGCATCTGCAGATTGGGGGCCACGACGGCGATGCCGATGGCCAGGCCGATGATGGTGCCGATCTTGAGGAAGGTGGACAGGTAATCCCGGGGGGCCAGCAGCAGCCACACCGGCAGCACCGAGGCGACGAAGCCGTAGCCGATCAGCATCCAGGTCAGCTGCTTGCCGTCGAAGGTGAACAGGGGACCCCACACCGGGCTGGTGGCGATGTCGCCGCCGTAGACGATGGAGGCCATCAGCAGCACGAAGCCGATCACCGACATTTCACCGATGCGGCCCGGGCGCAGGTAGCGGGTGTAGACGCCCATCAGCAGGGCGATGGGGATGGTGGCGGCGACGGTGAAAGTGCCCCAGGGGGAGCCGGCCAGGGCCTTGACCACGATCAGGGCCAGCACCGCCAGGATGATCACCATGATCATGAAGGTGCCGAACAGGGCGATCACGCCCGGGGCTACCCCCAACTCCGACTTGACCAGGTCGCCCAGGGAGCGGCCGTCGCGGCGGGTGGAGATGAACAGCACCATGAAGTCCTGCACCGCGCCGGCGAAGACCACCCCGGCGAGAATCCACAGCATGCCCGGCAGGTAGCCCATCTGGGCGGCGAGCACCGGACCCACCAGGGGGCCGGCGCCGGCGATGGCGGCGAAGTGGTGGCCGAACAGCACGTACTTGTTGGTCGGCACGTAGTCCAGGCCGTCGTTGTGGCGCACCGCCGGGGTCATCCGGGTCGGGTCGAGCTCCATGACCCGGTCGGCGATGTACAGGCTGTAGTAGCGGTAGGCGATGAGGTAGGTACAGACGGCGGCGATGACGAGCCATAGGGCGTTGATGGTCTCGCCGCGATGCAGGGCGACGACACCGAATGCGGCTGCGCCCAGAAGCGCAACCGCCGCCCAGCCGAGATGGCGCTGGATGGTTTTCATGGATCTCCTCGTTCTTCCTTTGTATGGAAACGACACACCGCCATGCCGGTAGGCGGGCGGTAAACTTGCAGCCCGAGCGCAATGGCGACCGGTTAGCGAAATGTAAGAGGAGCGGGGGATGGAAAAAATCCGAGCTACTACGCAGGGCGACTACGTGCTACCACGTAGTGGCGAGGCCGGCTATCCCGGCGCCGAAGGGCGCTTGCGGCGCAAGATCCTGCTGTTGGCGGTGGTTCCCCTGGTGGTGGCCTGCATCGCCATCGCCCTGGCGATCCGCCAGCAGGGCGAGGCCCTGGCGCGGGAAGAAGGGGCCGCCGTGGCTCCGGTGCTCAATGCCATGAAGGAGGCCGAGCTCAAGCACTACATGGAGCTGGCCCGGGCGGCCATCGCCCCGATCTACGACAGCGGCCGCAACGATGCGGCCGCCCAGCAGCAGGTGAAGGACGTGCTGTCCCACCTGGCCTTCGGCGTGGACGGCTATTTCTTCGTGTACGACCTGAGCGGCAACAACCTGATGCACCCGCGCCAGCCCGAACTGGTGGGGCGCAACCTGTGGGAGTTGCGCGATCCCAACGGCACCCCCACCATCCAGCGCCTGCTCGCCCGGGCCAAGGGGGGCGGCGGTTACGAACCCTACCTGTGGGAGCGGCCCACCACCCACCGCATGGAGCAGAAGCTGGGCTACGTGATCCTGCTGGAACGCTGGGGCTGGATGGTGGGCACCGGCATCTACCTGGACGACGTGGACGAGGCCCTGCAACGCATCCACACCGAATCGGCGCGGCAGATCGAGACCAACCTGCAAGTGGTGGCGGCCATCGCCGTGGTGGCGGCCCTGCTGGTGGCCGTGGCCGGCTTGGCGCTCAACATCAGCGAGCACCGCCTGGCCGACGTCAAGCTGCGCGCCCTGGCCCGCCAGGTGGTGTCGTCCCAGGAAGAGGAGCGGGCCCGCCTGTCCCGGGAACTGCACGACGGGGTGAGCCAGATGCTGGTATCGGTGAAGTTCTTCGTCGAATCGGCGCGGGGCCGCCTCGCCCAGGGGCCGGAGCGGGCCGGCGAGGCGGTGCCCCTGCTGGAGCGGGGCATCGCCCGGCTGAATGAAATCCTCGGCGAGGTGCGGCGTATCTCCCACGCCCTGCGCCCGGCGCTGCTCGACGACCTGGGTCTGGCCGCCGCCCTGGACCACCTGGGCCGGGACTTCGCCGACCGAACCGGCCTGGCGGTTTCCGTGTCCCACCGGGGCGGAGGTGGCGAGCTGCCCGAGGCGGTGGCCACCGCCTTGTTTCGCGTCGCCCAGGAGGCCTTGTCCAACGTGGAGCGCCACGCCGGCGCCGCCTCGGTGGGCATCGAGACCACCCAGGACGCCCTGGGGCTGCGCCTGACGATCAGCGACGACGGCCAGGGCTTCGACGTGGCCGAGGTGGAGCGGCACCCGCGCAGCGGCATCGGTCTGCGCAACATGCGCGAGCGGTTGGCCGCCCTGCGCGGCACCCTGTCGATCGAATCCGACGAACGGGGCACGGTGGTGAGCGTGTTCGTTCCCGCCGACGCCCATCCCTTTTTTGGTTGAAGGAAACACAGCATGAGCGAACAACCGGCCACGGTCCGCGTGGTGATCGTCGACGACCATCCCCTGGTGCGGGATGGCGTGCGGGCCTGCCTGGAAGCCTCGCCCCACCTGCGGGTGGTGGGCGAGGCCGGGGATGCGGTGGCTGCCGAGCAGCTGATTTTGGCCGAGCGGCCCGACCTGGCCCTGGTGGACATCGGTATGCGCGGCGAGAGCGGCATCGACCTGATCGCCCGGCTGCGCCGCCAGGAAGTGCCGACCCGGCTGGTGGTGCTGACCATGTACGACAACCCGGAGTACGTGGCCGAGGCCATGCGTGCCGGGGCCCGGGGCTACGTGCTCAAGGACGCTCCCTCCGACGAGATCTTTGCCGCCATCGACGCGGTGCAGGCCGGGGGCTGTTACTACTCGGCGGGGGTGGACCCGGTGGCCGGTAGCGGCCACCCCGCCGGCCCCCTGCTGACCCATCGGGAGAAGGAAGTGCTGGCCCTGATCGCCGAGGGGCTCAACAACAAGCGCATCGCCAGCGCCCTGGGCATGAGCGTACGCACCGTGGAAACCCACCGTCTCAACATCAAGCGCAAGGTGGGCATCGAAGGCACTGCCGCCCTGCTCAAGTACGCCTTCGGGCGGGAGTGGGCGCGCTGAAGGCACGTTGACGGCGCCGCGGAGAACTCCCTCGCCGATGCGGCGGCGGGAATGAAAAGCAAACGGCCCGGGAAATTTCCCGGGCCGTTTGCCTTTGCGCCCCGAGGGGGCGCGGATGAAGCTCTGGCTCAACCGTTGGCGCGCTGTTCCAGCACTTCCACGGCGGGCAGCTTCTTGCCTTCGAGGAATTCCAGGAAGGCGCCGCCGCCGGTGGAGATGTAGTCGATCTGCTTCTCGATGCCGTACTTGGAGATGGCCGCCAGGGTGTCGCCGCCACCGGCGATGGAGAAGGCCGGGGAGTGGGCGATGGCCGCCGCCAGCATCTTGGTGCCGCCGCCGAACTGATCGAATTCGAACACGCCCACCGGGCCGTTCCAGACGATGGTGCCGGCGTGGGCGATGATGCCGGCCAGCTTGGCCGAGGTCTTGGGGCCGATGTCCAGGATCATGTCGTCCGGGGCCACGTCCTGGGCATCCACCCGGTTGCCGCGGGCGTGGGCGGAGAGTTCGTTGGCCACCACCACGTCTTCGGGGATGGGCACCGAGGCGCCGCGCTTATCCATGATATCCATGATGTTGCGGGCTTCGTCCACCAGGTCCAGCTCGGCCAGGGACTGGCCGATGGGCAGGTCGTTGGCGACCATGAAGGTGTTGGCGATGCCGCCGCCGACGATCAGCTGGTCCACCTTCTCGGCCAGGGACTTTAGGATGGTCAGCTTGGTGGACACCTTGGAACCGGCGACGATGGCCACCAGGGGGCGCTTGGGGTTTTCCAGGGCGCGGGAGAGGGCGTCCAGCTCGGCCGCCAGCAGCGGGCCGGCGCAGGCCACGGGGGCGTACTTGGCCATGCCGTGGGTGGTGGCCTCGGCCCGGTGGGCGGTGCCGAAGGCGTCGTTCACATACACGTCGCACAGCTTGGCCATCTTCTGGGCCAGCTCGTCGTTGTTCTTCTTCTCGCCCTTGTTCACCCGGCAGTTTTCCAGCAGCACCACCTCACCAGGCTTGACCTCGAAGCCGCCGTCCACCCAGTTGTCCACCAGGGCCACCTTGCGGTCGAGCAGCTCGGCCAGGCGGTGGGCGATGGGGGCCAGGGTGTCGTCGGGCTTCATCTCGCCCTCGGTGGGGCGCCCCAGGTGGGAGGTGACCATGACGGCGGCGCCCTTTTCCAGGGCCAGCTTGATGGCCGGCACCGATGCGCGGATGCGGGTGTCGTCGGTGATGCGGCCGGTGTCGTCCTGGGGAACGTTCAGGTCGGCGCGGATGAAGACGCGCTTGCCGGCGAGGTCGAGGTCGGTGAGTTTCTTGAATTGCATGGCGGAAACCGTGGAAAGGGAGAAAGGGAAATGAAAACGGCACGGCGCTGGGGCGTCGTGCCGTCGTAGGGGGCTCAGCGGCAACAACCCTCGCCGCTGTTGTGGATGACCCAGATCAGGTGGCCGGAGCCCCAGTCGCCGCTGAAGCCGGCGCCGCCGGCGAAGATCAGCCGGCCCTGGCCCTTGTAGACCAGTTCGTAGCGGTGCCGGTCGCTGCCGAAGTAGAAGGGAATCCAGGCTTTGCCGGTGATGTAGGCGCCCTGGTCGGTGGGCTGGCCGATCTGGTTGGTGACCTGGGCCATCGACATGCCGATCTTGAGCGAGGTGAACTTGCTGCCGGCGGCGGGGCGGCCGGTGATTTCGCCTTCCCAGTCGTTGATGCCTTTCACCTTCTGGCCGTAGCCGGATTCGACCTTGGACGAATCGACCACGTAGCCGTTCTTCATGCCCGGGCCGTCCTTGCCGGCGGGGGCGGGGGAGGCATCGGTGCTCTTGGCCGCCGGCGCGGCGGCGGTTGCAGCGGCCGGGGCGGCGGTGCTGCCGTCGGTCGGGGTGCAGTCGGTGGGCGGCGGCGTGGTGGCGGCCTTGGATTTGCTGGTCTTGCCCTTCTTCGCCGGGGCCTTGGCAGGGGCGGGGCAGGGCGGCAACGCCTGGGCGGGGGCTGCCGCCGTGGTGGTGGCGGTGGCATCGGTGGCCGGCTGCGCGCCGTCCTCGGGTTTGGCGGCCTTGCCGGCGCAGCCGGCGCCGAGCACGGCCAGGCCGGCGAGCAGTGCGATGTTGCGCAGTGCAGACGTCATGTTTCCCCTCCTGAGGGTTGGCCGGCGTTCCTTGGTGGGCGGCCGGCGGCGTTGGTTTTTTGCAGCCGGATTGTATTACTTGGCGTCGGTCAGGGCCACGGCGGTGTCGAGCAGCCGGTTGCTGAATCCCCATTCGTTGTCGAACCAGACGAACAGGTTGATCAGCCGGGGGCCGCCGGCCCGGGTCTGGCTGGTGTCCACGATGGCCGAATGGGGATCGTGGTTGAAGTCGATGGAGGCGTGGGGATCGCCCGAGGTGGCCAGTACGCCCCGCCACGGGCCTTCGGACGCCTGGCGTAGCAGGTCGTTGACCAGGGCCGGGGTGGCGTCCCGGGCCAGGGTGACGGTGAGGTCGATGGCCGAGACGTTGAGGGTGGGCACCCGGATCGCCTTGGCCAGCACCCGGCCGGCCAGGGCCGGCAGCAGCCGCTCCACGCCCCGGGCCAGGCCGGTGGAAACGGGGATCATCGACTGCATGGCCGAGCGGGTGCGGCGCAGGTCGGTGTGGTGATAGCCGTCGGCCAGGGGCTGGTCGTTCATCACCGAGTGCAGGGTGGTGAGCAGCACCTGTTCCAGGCCCAGTTCCCGGTGCAGCAACTCCAGCACCGGCACCACCGCGTTGGTGGTGCACGAGGCGTTGGAGATCAGCCGCTCGTTGCCGGCGAGGCGGCCGTGGTTGAGGCCGTAGACCACCGTGGCGTCCACGTCGGCGGCACTGTTGGCCGGGTGGGAGAGCAGCACCCGGGGGCAGCCGGCGGACAGGAAGCGCGCCAGTCCGGCCCGGTTGCTGTACTGGCCCGAGCATTCCACCAGCAGGTCGATCTTCAGGCTGCGCCAATCCACCGCCTCGGGCGTGGTGGCGTGGGTGAGGGCGATGGGCTGGCCATCCACCACCAGGGTTTCGTCGCCCAGTTCCACCGGGGCGGGAAAGCGCCCGTGGGTGGAATCGAAGCGGGTCAGGTAGGCAATGCTGTCCGCATTGGCGGGTTCGTTGATCGCCACCACCTGGAGCTGATCGGCCAGGCCGCGCTCGTGCAGGGCGCGCAGGAAGCAGCGGCCGATGCGGCCGTAACCGTTGATGGCAAGGCGGAGAGGCCGGGATGGGCCGGATACGGGAGTCAACATGGGAGCCAACGCGGGAGTCCCTGGTGGGTGGCGGAAGGGCTCGATTTTACAGGCACGCCGCGGCAAATCCGAAGGGCGGCAGGATTGGGGCCGGGGGCGGCGGCAATATTTGCTGCGGAAGCGGCCCGTCTTGCCGCTCCAGGCCGCATCCGGAGCGCCGATGCCGCCGGGAGATGGCTGGGAATGGTTGGAAAAGGCTTGAAAAGCCCGGAAATACCGGTCAAGTAAGCGCGTGCAGATGTGGCACGGGGATTGCTGTGAGTATAACCGTCAAGTTTTGGAGCTTTCCCATGAAAATCGGCAACGTATCCGACAGCAGCCAGGCGAGTGCGTGGCGCAGCACGTCGACGGCCACGGGCGGCAGCGACTTCCAGTCGCTCCTGGCGCGGGCCCAGCAAGCCAGCGGCGGTTCCCCGACCATCACCGGGCAGGTCGCCGCCGGCTCGGCCGCCGAAGCCTCGGCCAAGCAGGCCGGCAAGGCGGAGGCCACCAAGGCCGCCCATGACGCGGCCCTGGCCGAATTCAACGACTACATGAAGAAGACCCCGATGGAGCACCTGCGCGACGCCGTGCTCAAGGAAATGGGCGTCACCGAGGACGATCTGGCCGCCATGCCCCCGGAGAAGCGCCAGGCTATGGAAGGCGAGATCGCCAGACGGATCAAGGAAAAGCTGTTGGCCAAGCAGGATCAGGGCGACGCCCCGAAAACAACCCAGCCCCCGGCGGTGGAGGCTACTGCCGATGGCACGGGCAACCTGCCCAATGTCGCCGGCGCAATACAGCCAGCGGCGGAAGCCAAGTCGTCAGTGTGATGCCGGCGCCGGTCCCGGACTAAACAAAAACCGCCAGCGTTGCCTGGCGGTTTTTGTTTAGTCCGGGTGGCTGCCCATAGTCCCCGGATCGGGTGGCGGCGGGCGACGCTGAGGCTCAATGAGCGAGGTGGGGTGGTGCGTCAGGACCATGCCTCTCCCTGCCGGCTTCAACGTTATGGGCGTCGATGCCGACGCAAGGGTAAAAAACAGCGGTTTCGGCGCGTTAGCGCGGGGCCTTGCGAAAGTGCCTGGTCAAGGCAACGAGCCACGCCAGCGTGGCACTTAGAAACACGACCAGACCGGCAATGAAGTACGGCACAGGCAATAGGAGCGGCACCGCCTGGTTGGCCTGAATCACGAGCCAATGCACGTAGCAAAGAAAAGCCAGGAGCAAGATGGAAAAGCGCACCGACTGCCGGGCGAGGTAGTCGATGGTCGCAGCCCGCCGTTCCGGCGCCAGCCAGTACCTGCGATTGGGGATGTTGATGCGAATACCCGGATTGCGCAGCGCCCAATGCGGAATGACGGCGGTGACCAAGGGCATGGCGACGACCAGCGCCAGCATGAGCCATACATAAGCATCCCGTGGCATGAAGCTATTGGCATGACCGCCGATGTCGAAGTGGGACGCCACGACGCTGGGCAGTGTGTGGCCGGTAGCCCAGACGAAGGCGGTGGCGCAGGTGGTCAGTATGAGTAGCGGTTTCATTGCCTAGCGAGCGAAGTAAGCAGACTTCCGCGTGAGGCGTGCAGAGGAAGCCAAGGCCGATGTTTGGGCTGGATTGTTAGCTATGTCTGGGTTTGCTCGCACGGTTGATGGCGGCGCGCATGAGGATGACAAGAAGTGCGGGTAGGGCACAGAGGAACAGCGGCGGCGCCCGGAATTAAGCCGCGCCGCGGGGCAGCGTCAGCTTGGATGAATTGGGCTGCTGCCGGTTCGGCTGACACCGGCTTAAGCTTTTTGAGCATCCTCGAAC
>NZ_DAISLS010000018.1:0-79621 GCF_036820405.1 Oryzomicrobium sp. | reverse complement strand
GGGCTGCGGAACTCGGCCTACGGCCTCGGACAGTCCTCGCCCTTTCCCGTCCCGGACTGCGTTGCTCGGCGGGAGAGAAGGGCACACTTGGGCGCACTGTGGCCCGGCTGCTAGGAGCAAACCAGGCGAGGCTTGGAGCTGGTGCTTGAAATGTGATTTTCCAAAGTCCGCGCCAGTATTGGCTTTCCGGGCACCGCCATCCAAGAACAAGGACTGACGCGGGCTTTCACAGAGCCGGCTTGCAGATCAAGCACTGGCGCGCCTTTCCGGCCTCCTTCATCCGGCCAAGCAATCCAAACGCCCCGACCCCAATGCCGGCACGGCCCCCTCCCCCCTTCGCCTCCGCCGAGCAGCGCAACTGCCCCGGGGAGGTGTCGGCGAGGACTGTTTGAGGCCGCAGGCCGAGTTCCGCAGCCGCCCCGGGACGGCGAGCAGCGCAGGGCACCGCCGGGCCAGTCTCATCGGCCCGGCGGCGGGGGCGCAGGGGTCGCTTTTTCTTTGGTGACTTTCTTTTGGCGACCCAAAAGAAAGTCACTCGCCGTCAGGGCGAAATACAGCACCAACCCCAGCATTCACGCTTGGCTAAACTCACCGACACTCAAAACCGCCCTTCTCACCAAGTGCTGTAGCGGCTGAAACCGCCAGGTTGCGCAGAACGCACACGCCGTCGCTTCCATCGGACACCTGGTAACCGGCGCAAGGGTCAATTCTGCCCAGGTACCTCGATGTAATGGGAAGCCAACCATTCCCGATCCAATTCCCAGCGCACATCCTTGACGCCCGGCTGGGCGAGGACGATGGCCCGGGCTTCGGATTGGACCGCGCCCAGCCGCTGCTGGGCGGCGATGAAGGCCGGGTTGTTCGGGTCTTTCGTGTTCAGCTCGGGGAACAACGCCCCCAGAGCCTTGAACGCCGGCACCTCGGTGTTGCGCGGGGTGCTCAGGTAGGCGGTGTCGCCCACCACCTTCAACACCCGGAATTTGTAGGGATAGGCCTTGAGGGCTTCGCTGCCCTGGGTTTCGATCGCCCGGGTCAGTTCCCGGGAGTGGGAATCGGGCGAGCGGATGTACCAATCCAGGCCGACGAGAAAGAGCAGGACGAGAATGACCCAGTAGCGTTTTTTCACGGCAAATCTCCAACAGGATTCGGGATAGGGCAGACGGCGCCTAGCGCCGTACTCCGCTGCCCACCGGCAGTTCGGCGAACCAGTTGATGAAGCGCATCACATCCGCCCCCCGGTAAATCGCCCCGTGCTGGGGGCAGAGCATGTCCAGGGGCAGACGGCTGACCCGCTCGCACCAGTCCAGCTTGGCCTCGTTGGAGCCCATCCAGCGCTGGTGAAAGCCCTTGGCGTGGCCGATGTGGCGGTCGAAATCCTGGACGAACAGGTCGCTGCCCGGCGGCAGCAGGGCAGCGCCCACATCGCCGGAAAACAGGATGCGGGCCTGGGCGTCGTAGAGATGGAAGTTGCCCGAGGAGTGCAGGTAGTGGGCCGGCAGGGCCTCCAGGGCGAGGTTGCCCAGGCGGATCGTCTCGCCCTCGTCCGGAATATTGACGAAGGTCTGGTCGGTGCCGCCGAAGTGGGGCACGAACTCGGACCACAGCCAGCTCAGGTGGCATTTGAGGGAGGGGTTGAATTCCAGCCACAGGCCCAGGGAGGAGATGATGTCCGGGTCCTGGTGCGAGGCGAAGATGGCCTCGATGCGCTGGGGGTCCGTGTACATGGTCAAGGCCGAGAACACGGCGGCGAAGATTTCCGAGCCGCCCGGATCGGTGAGCAGGCAACGGTCGCCGGACGAGACCAGGTATTCGTTGGTGTCGATCAGGTAGTTGGGGCGTTCCGGGTCCCGGGCCACCACGGCCCACTGGTGGCTGCCATCCTGATAGATCACGGTGGTTTTTTTCATGATTCGGCTCGTAAGGCAGGCAAGGCAAAAAAAGAATGGCGAGGGTCCGGCGATTGCCGGACCAGTCAGCGGACACCGGCGATGCCGGTGCGCAGGGCCTTCAAGGTGTCGAGGATGGACAGGATGGCCGCTTCGATTTCCCCGGCGACCTGGCGCAGGTCGCCGCTCAGGGTGCTGGCATAGACGGCCTCGATCTTGGCCGCCCGGGACAGGGCAACGCCGGTGCCGCACAGGCGCAACGCACGGTCCAGGTGGAATCCCAGGTCGCGCCAGCGCACCCGGCTCTCGGCATCGACCCGTTCCCGATCGGCGTCGATGTGGGCCCGGGCCGGGGCGATGGCCACGGCAGCCGGCGAATCGGCGGCAATGCCGTCCAGGTGGTGCCGGTGGCGGTGCACCCGGGCCGATTCGGCTACGCTATGCACCAGCAGGTAGATGAAGCGGTCCAGCTCCTGCATCAGCCCGTCGAGCTGGCGGCTGAAGCGGCGCAGTTCGGACGAGACGACGCGGAAGCCGCTCGCCTGCGCGCCCGCCTGCTTGGCCACGATCATGGCGTTGATCGCCACCAGGTTCACCTGGCGGGAAATACCGATGACCGTGCGGATTCCCTCGTTGACCTCGACCACCAGCCGCAAGGGCTCGTTGGCGGCCGCGGCCTGCGCATGCGCAGATGCCATGGATGTTGTTCTTCGTTGGCTGTTGCGCCGGCGGACGGATGCGGATCGTCACGCGGCGCGATGTTGTTGGAATTGTTGGAACCGGGTGCTTGGCGACGGCAGACGCCTCCCCCGCCAGCGACCTCCCCTCTGTATCAGCGAATGCTAACAGATGCGGGCCCGCGCATCTGGCGTCACAATCTGTGCGGCGCAACCATGGTACGACGGGGCCGCTTCGCCGGACGGCCCGAAACGGCCGCCCTCCTTTCTCGCAGCGCCCCCTGGCCCACCGTAGCCTCCATGCCCCTCCTGCCGCTCCTGCCAAGTTTTCGCAGCGCCGCCCGCCGCCTCAAGCGGGAGGCGCTGACCGTCTATTTCGTCGCCCGGGACCCGCGCACGCCCTGGGCGCTACGCCTGCTCGCCCTGGCGGTGGCGGCCTATGCCGCCAGCCCCATCGACCTGATCCCGGACTTCATCCCGGTACTCGGCTACGTGGACGATCTGCTCTTGCTGCCCCTGGCCGTCTGGCTCATCCTCCGGCTGGCGCCCGCCGGGGTGCTCGACGACAGCCGCGCCCGGGCCGCCAGTCTCGCCGCGCGCCCCACCAGCCGGGCGGCGGCCCTGTGCATCGTCGCCCTCTGGCTCGCCGCCCTGGGCGGGCTGGGCTACTGGTGGCTGGCCCGGGACGGCGCCTGAGCCTTTCTTCCCCCACTCCCCCTTCCTTCCCCGTTTCACCGCCCCGCCCGCCGGGGCGTTTTCATTCCCGCGCCGCAGATCGATATACGTCCCGGGGCCATAACCAAAGAAAAAAACCGTCGTTCCCGCCCGCCCGGGCGCTGCCCAGAATCGCTCCACCCAGCCCCGCCCGGGGCCCGGGTTTTCCGATTGCAGAAAAGGAGCGCCCCATGTCCATCCAGTCCATCAACTCCCGCAACCAGTTCCGCGGCAAGGTGCGGGAAATCATCGAAGGCCCGGTGGTTTCCGAAGTGGATGTGGAAACCCCCTTCGGCACCGTCACTTCGGTGATCACCACCCGTTCGGTCAAGGAGCTGGACCTCAAGCCCGGCGTCGAGGTGCTCGCCGTGGTCAAGGCCACCGAAGTATCCATCGCCAAGCTGTAAGGACCGCCGCCATGAAGATCGTCGGTATCGCCGGCAGCCCCTCCGGCTCGTCCCGCTCAACCGCCCTGCTCGGCCACATCGGCCGGCAGCTGGCGGAAGACGGCCACGCCTGGTCGGTGATCCCGGTGCGCCACCTGCCCGCCGGAGATCTCATCGCCGGGCGCAGCGACGGCGAGGCGATCCAGGCCGCCCTGGCCGAGATCGCCGCCGCCGACGGCCTGGTGGTCGCCACCCCGGTCTACAAGGCGGCCTACTCCGGCCTGCTCAAGACCTTTCTCGACCTATTGCCGCAGAAGGCCTTCGCCGGCAAGGCGATCCTGCCGGTGGCCTCCGGCGGCTCCCTGGCCCACGCCCTGGCCATCGACTACGCCCTGCGCCCGGTGCTATCCGCCCTGGGTGCCCGGGTGGCGGTGGCCGGGGTGTTCGCCGAGGACGCCCAACTGCGCATCCTCGACGGCGAGCTGCATCTGGAGGCCGCCCTGGCCGAGCGCCTCGACGAGGCCCGCCAACGCTTCGCCGAAGCCCTGGCCTGGGGCCGGCCGGGTGGCGCCGGGCCTGTGGTCGCCGAGGCCGCCCCGCCGGATTCGCTTCCCGGCTTCTCCCCCCTGCCCCTCTACGCCCTGGCCACCTGAGCCGGGGCGGGCGGCCGCGTCGCCCATCGTCCTGCCGTTTTTCCGGAAGCACGGATTTCCCCCACCGTCCCCCCTGCAACCCCGTACGACCCCAGAACGACACCCAGAAAGGGAGCTGCCATGACCCGTTCCACCCGCCTCAAACGCCTGACCCGCCACCTCGGCCGCCTCGGCCACCTGCTAGGCCCCGCCGCGCTGGCCCTGGGCACGTCCCTCGCCCTTTCCCACGCCCCGGCCGCCCTGGCCCAGAGCGCCACCCCGGCCAGCGCCGCCAAGGAGCTGCGCATCGGCTACCAGAAGTACGGCACCCTGGTCATCCTCAAGGCCAAGGGCAGCCTGGAAAAACGCCTGGCGCCCCTGGGCGTGGCGGTGAAGTGGACCGAGTTCCCCGCCGGGCCCCAGCTGCTCGAAGGGCTCAACGTCGGCAGCATCGACTTCGGCACCACCGGCGAGGCACCGCCGATCTTCGCCCAGGCTGCCGGGGCCAACCTGGTGTACGTCGGCAACGAGCCGCCGGCCCCGGTGGCCGAGGCCCTGATCGTGCCCAAGGAGTCGCCGGTGAAGACCGTGGCCGACCTGAAGGGCAAGAAAGTGGTGCTCAACAAGGGCTCCAACACCCACTACCTGCTGGTCAAGCTGCTGGAAAAGGCCGGCCTCAAGTATTCCGACGTGCAGGTGGCCTTCCTGCCCCCGGCGGATGCCCGGGCCGCTTTCGAGGCCCGCCAGGTGGACGCCTGGGCCATCTGGGACCCGTTCCTCGCCGCCGCCGAGAAGCAGATCGGCGCCAAGGTGGTGGCCGATGGCAGCGGCGTGGTGCCCAACCACCAGTTCTACCTGGCCGCCCGCCCCTACGCCGAAGCCCGCCCCGACGTGGTCAGGATCGTCCTCGACGAGCTGGACAAGGTGGACCAGTGGGGCAAGAAGAACCCGGCCGAAGTGACCGCCCTGCTGGCGCCCCAGCTCGGGCTTGACCCCGCCATCGTTGATCTGGCGGTGCGCCGCTACAGCTACGGCGTACACCCGATCAGCGACGAGGTGGTGGCCCAGCAGCAGAAGGTGGCCGACGTCTTCCACGAGCTGAAGCTGATTCCCAAGCCGATCCGCATCAGCGACGTGGTGTGGCAGCCGAAAAGATAACGACCGCTCCCCAACCGTTCCCTTCCATTCCCTTATTCCGGAGCACGGCATGAACATTTTCTGGTTTCTCCCCACCCACGGCGACGGCCGCTACCTGGGCACCACCCACCAGGCCCGGGCGGTGGACCACCACTACCTGAAGCAGATCGCCCAGGCCGCCGACGAGCTCGGCTACGGCGGCGTGCTGATCCCCACCGGCCGTTCCTGCGAGGATTCGTGGACCGTGGCCTCAAGCCTGATCCCGGTGACCCGCCGTCTCAAGTTCCTGGTGGCCCTGCGCCCCTCCACCATCTCCCCCACCGTCTCGGCCCGGGTGGCCGCCACCCTGGACCGCCTGTCCGAAGGCCGCCTGCTGGTGAACGTGGTGGCCGGCGGCGACCCGGTGGACCTGGAGGCCGACGGCACCTGGCTGTCCCACGACGAGCGCTACGAGGCCGCCGACGAGTTCCTCACCATCTGGCGCGACCTGCTCTCGGGCAAGGAAGTGAATTTCGACGGCAAGCATTACCAGGTGAAGGGCGCCAAGCAGCTCTTCCCGCCGGTGCAAAAGCCCCATCCGCCCCTCTACTTCGGCGGCTCGTCCGACGCCGCCCACGACCTGGCGGCCAAGCACGTCGAGTTGTACCTGACCTGGGGCGAGCCCCCGGCCGAGGTCGAGAAGAAGATCGCCGACGTGCGCGCCCGGGCGGCCAAGCAGGGGCGCGAAGTGAAGTTCGGCGTGCGCCTGCACGTGATCGCCCGGGACACCAACGAAGAAGCCTGGAAGGCTGCCGACGAGCTGATCAAGTATGTGGACGAGGACACCGTGACCCGCGCCCAGAAATCCTTCGCCCGCATGGACTCGGAAGGCCAGAAACGCATGACCGCCCTGCACGGCGGCAACCGCGAGCACCTGGAGATCAGCCCCAACCTGTGGGCCGGCGTCGGCCTGGTGCGGGGCGGCGCCGGCACCGCCCTGGTGGGGGACGGTGAAACCATCGCCCGGCGCCTCAAGGAATACGCCGACCTGGGGGTGGAAACCTTCGTCCTGTCCGGCTACCCGCACCTGGAGGAGGCCTACCGCTTCGCCGAACTGGTCTTCCCCCACGTCGGCATCCAGCGCCATACCGCCGCCCCGGAAAGCGCCAACCTGGTCAGCCCCTTCGGCGAAGTGGTGGGCAACCACCACCTGCCCCAGGCCCAGGTCTCGGCGAGCTGATGCGTAACGCCCGGCCGGGCTGCCTCGGGGCAGTGCGGCCGGGCTGCGCCATTTAACGCCCCCTGTCTTTCGTTTCACCCGCTTTTGGCATCGCGAGGTTTCCATGCCCTATCTCCCCCGCCCCCCGCACTCCCTCCCGCGCCGCCAGGCCATCGGCCGGCTCGGGGCCATGGCTGCCGCCCTGGCCCTGCCCTTCTCCGCCCTGCCTGCCCGGGCCGCCGTGGACGGCAAACAGCTGCGCATCGGCTACCAGAAGTCCTCCACCCTGACCGCCCTGCTCAAGTCCCAGGGCACCCTGGAAAAGCGCCTGGCGCCCCTGGGCATCAAGGTCGGCTGGTTCGAATTCACCAGCGGTCTGCCCCTGCTCGAAGCCCTCAACATCGGCAGCGTCGATTTCAGCGCCGACGTGGCCGACACGGTGCCGGTGTTCGCCCAGGCCGCCGGGGCGCGCCTCACCTACGTGGCCCAGGAGGCTCCCTCGCCCAGCGCCCAGGCCATCGTGGTCAAGGAAGACTCGCCGATCCGCACCGTGGCCGAGCTGAAGGGCAAGAAGGTCGGGGTGGCCAAGGCCGCCGGCAGCCACTTCCTGCTGCTCGCCGCCCTGGAAAAGGCCGGTCTATCGGCCAAGGACATCGAACCCGCCTACCTGACCCCGGCCGACGGCCGCGCCGCCTTCGAGCGGGGCGCCATCGACGCCTGGGTGATCTGGGACCCGTTCCTGGCCGGGGTGCAGCGCCAGTCCAAGGTGCACCTGCTCACCGAGGGCAAGCCGGTGGCCGAGTACAAGCGCTACTACCTGGCCTCCAGCGACTACGCCCAGGCCCGCCCGGACGTGCTGCAAATTCTCTTCGACGAATTGCGCCACACCGGCCGCTGGGTCAAGGCTCACCCCAAGGAGGCCGCCACCCTGCTCGCCCCGGTGTGGGGCTTGGATACGGAAACGGTGGAACAGGCCAACGCCCGACGCAGCTACGAGGTACGCACGGTGCGCCCGGACGACCTGGGCGAGCAGCAGCGCATCGCCGACGCCTTCTTCGCCGAGAAGCTGCTGCCGAAGAAGGTGGTCGCCAGCGACGTGGCCCTGTGGAAACCGCGGGGCTGACATGAGCACATCCGTCTCCACGCCCCTTTCCGCCCTGGCCCGGCGCCTCGCCCCCTGGCTGGTGCCGGTGCTGATTCTGGCGGCCTGGCAGCTCGCCGCCCAGGCCGGCTGGCTGTCCACCCGCATCCTGCCGGCGCCCCTGGCGGTGCTTTCCGCCGGCTATGAGCTGGCCGCCTCGGGCGAGCTGCTGACCCACCTGGGGGCCAGTTTCAAGCGCGCCGCCAGCGGCCTGCTCATCGGCGGCGGCATCGGCCTGCTGTTCGGGCTGTTGAACGGCGGCTTCAAGGTGGCCGAAACCCTGTTCGACACCAGCCTGCAAATGGTGCGCAACGTGCCCCACCTGGCCCTCATCCCCTTGGTCATCTTGTGGTTCGGCATCGGTGAGGAAGGCAAGCTGTTCCTGGTGGCCCTGGGGGTGTTCTTCCCCATCTACCTGAACACCTTCCACGGCATCCGCACGGTGGACCCAGGGCTGGTGGAGATGGGCCGTTCCTACGGCCTGTCGCGCTGGCAGTTGTTCCGCCGGGTGATCCTGCCCGGCGCCCTGCCCTCGATCCTGGTCGGGGTGCGCTTCGCCCTGGGGTTCATGTGGCTGACCCTGATCGTCGCCGAAACCATTTCGTCCAGCAGCGGCATCGGCTATATGGCCATGAACGCCCGGGAATTCCTGCAGACCGACGTGGTGGTGCTGGCGATCCTGCTCTACGCCCTGCTCGGCAAGCTCGCCGACGTGGCCGCCCGCGCCCTGGAGCGTCGCTGGCTGGCCTGGAACGCGGCCTACGCCAGCTAGCCCCCATTAGCGAGGATTACCCATGCGCTTCAATCATCACGAAAACCAATACCTGTCCGAGGTGGATGCCCGGGCCAATCAAGCCGTGCCGGCCGCCGCGCCCAGTGCGGCCGCCCCAACCGCCCCCGCTGCCGAGGCGGGCCTGGCCACGAAGGTCGCCGGTGTGGCCAAGCGCTTCGGCGAACGGCCGGTGCTGGCCGGCATCGACCTCGCCATCGCCCCGGGTGAGTTCGTCGCCATCGTCGGCCGTAGCGGCTGCGGCAAGAGCACCCTGCTACGCCTGCTGGCCGGCCTGGACGCCCCTTCCGCCGGCGCCATCGCCCTCGATGGCAGGCCCGCCCGGGGCCTGCACCCGGACGTGCGCATCATGTTCCAGGACGCCCGCCTGCTGCCCTGGCAGACCGTGCTGGGCAACGTCACCCTGGGCCTGGCCGGGCCGCGCCGGGAAGTGGACGCCCGGGCCCGCCAGGCCCTGGCCGAGGTAGGACTGGCCGACCGGGCCGATGAGTGGCCGGCACGCCTGTCCGGCGGCCAGCGCCAGCGGGTGGCCCTGGCCCGGGCCCTGGTGCACCGGCCGCGCCTGTTGCTGCTCGACGAGCCCCTGGGCGCCCTGGATGCCCTGACCCGCATCGAGATGCAGCGCCTGATCGAACGGCTGTGGCAGGAGCACGGCTTCACCGCCGTGCTGGTGACCCACGACGTGGCCGAGGCGGTGGCCCTGGCCGACCGCATCGTGCTGATTGAGGACGGCCAACTGGCCCTGGACACCCCGGTGGCCTTGCCCCGCCCCCGGGAGCGGGGCGAGGCCGGCTTCGCCGCCCTGGAAGGCCGGGTACTCAAGCGCCTGATGACGGTGGAGGCTCTCAACCCGCGCAACCAGATTCGCGGCAAGGTAGCCGAGATCCTGCTCGACCCGGTGCTCTCCGAGGTACGCATCGACACCCTGCACGGCCCGGTGGTGGCGGCCATCTCCACCCGGGCGTTGCGCGACCATCCCCTGGAAGTGGGCGCCCCGGTGCTGGCGGTGTTCAAGTCCAACGACGTGGCCCTGGCCCGCCTGGACCAAGGAGACGACGAGCGCCCCCTCACCGAGTTTTTCCCCATCCCCAGCTTCATCGGCTGACGGCGGGATTCCTGCGCTTTTTGGCGGTTTCCCGTCAGGTTCCCCTTGCTACCATCGTGGCATAGGCTGCCATGACGGCCGCAACCGCAGGGGAACGCACGTTGGCACCATTCCTGTTCAACCGCCGCCTTGCGCCGGCCTGCCTGGCGCTGGGCCTGGGCCTCGTCCTCGGCCTCCCCTGGCCGGCGGCCCGGGCCGCCGGCCAGGAGGCGGCCCAGGACGAGGCGCTCCCGCCCCTGCCCCCCCGCACCATCGAGGACGTCAGCCGGCTCCTCGACCATTACAAGCCCGATCCCGGCGCCGCCACCCGGGCCTTGCAGGCGGCGGAGGCACAACCGCCGGAGGGCGCCGACCAGGCGTCCCTGTTCGACTTCTACTGGCGGCGCGGCCGGGCCGCGGCCCAGGTCGGCCGCGTTCGCCAGCAGATCGACGACCTGCGCCGTGCCCGGGAACTGGCCGCCCCCGGCTCCCCCGCCCACCTGCGCGCCCTGCGCGAACTGGCGGGCGCGGAATCGGCCGGCGGCAACCTGCTCAACGCCCTGCGCTACTGCGACGAGGCGATCCAAGCCAACCAGCACCAGAAAGGCAAGCTCACCGGCGCCTACCAACTGGCCGCCCAGGTGCTCACCCGGCTCGGCGACTTCGACGGCGCCCGGGAGCGCCTGAACAGGCTGGAGGGCGTGTTCGCCCAGCTCCAGCGTTCCAAGAACTGGGGGCGCTCCGGCCCGAGCTGGACCGCCAATTACGAGCGGGCCCGGGGCGAGCTGTTCCTGGCCGAAGGGCGTTACGTCGAGGCGGAGCGCTCGTTCAGACAGGCGCTGAAATCAACCGACCAGTTCCTCCAGATCCTGCCGGACGAGGTCGGCACGGATCAGGACACGCCGACGCCCAACGGCGTCCGCCAGGGGCGGGAAGGAATCCTGCGCAATCTGGCCGCCATCCAACTCGCCCGGGGGCGCCTCGCCGAAGCGGAAATCCTGGCCCGCCAGGCCCTGCGCGACGGGCTGGAACGGGTCGGACGCAGTTCCACCGACACCGCCCGCAACCTGCGTATCCTGGCCCTGGTCCTGGCCGAGGAAGGGCGCGCCGCCGAATCGGCGCAACTGGCCCAGGCGTCCCTGGCATCCTTTGAAGAGGCCGGCACCGCCCCCGACTCCCTGGCCCTGGCGGAGGCGCGCCGCGCCCTGGGCAGCGCCCTGGTGGCCCAGGGGCGCTACGGCGCGGCCCTGACGACGTTCGAGGCGATGCGGGCCGGCATCGCCACCGACCCGGACCTGCTCGCCCGGGCCGGCAGCGGCGACCTGGACTGGGTGCTGGCCCTGCTGCGCACCGGCAAGGCCCAGGAGGCCGAGCGCATGGCCGCAGCCATGCTCGACGGGGCCCGGCGCATGTTCGGCGACAAGGCCCTGCGCACCGCCGAGATCCGCAGCTTCCGCGCCATGGCCCTGACCGCCCTGGGCCGGGACGACGAAGCCTTCCAGGCCTTTTCCCAGGCCCTGCCCCCGTTGCTGGAGCAGGCCCACAGCGATGCCGAGGCCGACACCGGCAGCCGCAAGCGCCAGCAGCGCCTGGTCCAGGCCCTGGAAAGCTACCTGCAACTGCTCGGCCGCCTGTACCAGTCGCCCCAGCGTTTGCCCCCCGGTTTCGACGCGGCGGCCGAATCCTTCCGCCTGGCCGATCTGGCCCGCTCCAGCGGCGTCCAGCGGGCCCTCACCGCCAGCGCCGCCCGGGCGCGCATCGATGATCCGGCCCTGGCCGAGCTGGCCCGCCAGGAGCAGGACGCCCAGCAGCGCATCAACTCCCTGGGCACCCTGCTCACCCAGTTGCTCTCGGCCCCGCCGGACCAGCAACTGCCCCAGATCCAGGACAAGCTGCGCGGCGACATCGCCGCCCTGCGCCAGCAACGCGAGGCGGCCCGCAGCCAGATCGCCCGCCGCTTCCCCGACTATGCCCAGCTGGTGGACCCGCAACCCGCCACCCTGGCCGAGGCCCGCCGCCGGCTGCGCCCCGGCGAGGTGCTGGTGGCCTGGTATTTCGGCGAGGAGAGCAGCCAGGCCTGGGCGATCCCGGCCCAGGGCGAAGCCCGCTTCGCCCTGCTGCCCACCACGCGCCGCGCCATGGCTGCCGAGGTCGCCGGCCTACGCCGCGCCCTGGACCCGGCGGCGAGCACCATCGACGAGATTCCCCCGTTCGACACCGCCGCGGCGAACCGCCTCTACCAGGGCCTGCTCCAGCCCCTCGCCCCCGCCCTGGTCGGCGCCCGCACTCTGCTGGCGGTCCCCCACGCCGAACTGGGCCAGTTGCCCCTGTCGGTTCTGCTCACCGCCCCGGCGCCCCAGCCGGCCAAGGGCGGTACCCTGCCCTTCGCCGGCTACCGCGACCTTCCCTGGCTGGCCAAGCAGGTGGCCGTGGCCCAGCTGCCGTCGGTCACCGCCCTGGCCAGCCTGCGCAGCCTTAAGCCCGGGCCGGCCCAGCGCCGGCCCTTCATCGGCTTTGGCGACCCTCTGTTCAGCCTGGCCCAGGCCAAGGAACCCGACGCCCCCGCGGAGGGCCTGGCGACCCGCGGCATTCCACTCAAGCGGCGCAACGTGCCCCACACCAGCGGCGTGGATTCGGCCGAGCTGGCCCAACTGCCGCGCCTGCCGGACACGGGCGACGAAATCCGCGAGATCGCCCGGGTGCTTGGTGCCGACGGCGACGGGGACGTCTTTCTCCAGCGCCGAGCCAGCGAGGCCGCCGTGTTCGCCGCCGACCTGGCCGACCGACGGGTGGTGATGTTCGCCACCCACGGCCTGGTGCCCGGCGACCTGAACGGCCTGGACGAGCCGGCCCTGGCCCTGACCTCCCCCGCCGTCACCGGCGGCAAGGGTGACGGGCTGCTCACCCTGGACGAGATTCTCGGCCTCAAGCTCAACGCCGACTGGGTGGTGCTGTCCGCCTGCAATACCGCCGCCGGCGACGGCAGCGGGGCCGAGGCGGTGTCGGGGCTGGGCCGGGCCTTCTTCTACGCCGGAGCCCGAGCGCTGCTGGTGTCGAACTGGCCGGTGGAAACCGTGGCCGCCCAGCGGCTCATGACCGATCTGTTTCGCCGCCAGGCCTCGGCCCCGGACCTGAGCAAGGCGGAAGCCCTGCGCCTGGCCATGCTCGACCTGCTGAACGGCCCGGGCAGCCAGGACCCCCGCACCGGCAAGACCGCCTTTAGCTACGCCCACCCGCTGTTCTGGGCGCCCTTCGTCGTCGTCGGCGACTGACCCCCTGGATCGCCATCACACTTACAGCCCCGAGGAGACACCCCATGACCCCCTTCCCCATCCGTTTCCTAGTCCTGCCCCTGCTGCTCGCCGCCGTTTCCGGCAGCGCCGGCGCGGCCCCCCTGATCAAGGAGGACGAAGCCCGCCTGCCCGCGGCCGCCGGCGCGCTCACCACCCGGGGCATCACCCGGGGGCCGGCGATCAAGCTGGTTTCCCCGGACCCGGCCTTGGGCGCGGCCAAGTCGCCGTTCACCTTCAAGGTGGCATTCGAGCCCCGGGGCGGGGCCAAGATCGATCCATCGTCCGTCACCGTGACCTACCTGAAGGCCACGCCGGTGGATCTCCTGCCCCGGGTCAAGGCGGGCCTGAGCGCTGGCGGCATCGACCTGGCCGGCGCCGAGGTCCCGCCGGGGGAGCACCAGATTCGCGTTACCTTGCAGGACAGCGAAGGGCGCCAAACCTCCACCGTGCTCCAGCTCAACGTGGGCAAGTAGATTCAGATGAAGTGTCCCTACTGCGCCTCCGACATCGCCCGGGAAGCCCTGGTCTGCCCCGTCTGCCGCCGCGATCTCTACCTGTTCAAGCCGCTGCTGGCGCGCATCGCCGAGCTTGAAGCGCGCCTGGCGGACCTGCCCGCGATCGAGGCCCTCCAGGCACGCATCCAGGCCCTGGAGGGGCAGGCCGGCGGCGCGGCGGGAGAGGTTGCCGCCGCCGACCAGGCCCCGGCCCCCTTCGGACCGGGCGGCTGGCTGATGGCCTGGGGCGTTCCCCTGCTGCTGCTCCTGGCGGCCCACGGCCTGGTGGTGATCGCCCTGGACCTCAACCCCCTGTACCTGCGCATCCTCTCCCTGTTCATTCCCCTGCCCTTCGGCTACCTGCTGCTGCGCCGCGCCCCTGGCCATTTCCTGCTCGGCACCGTGGCCGCCTTCGCCATGGCGGCCCTGGCGGTATTCGGCATGAGCGGGGTGGTGGCCTGGACCGACGGGGTGCCCTGGCTGCCCCAGGGGCGGGTCGAATGGCGCGAGTTCGTCGAATACGCCCTGAGCATCGGCTTCAGCTACCTGACCGGCATGCTGCTGGCCCGCCTGCACGCCCAGGACAGCGCCGGGCCCCAGGCCGAGGTGGAAGGCAATCCCCTGGCCGTGGCCCTGGCCCGCCACCTGGTCAGCGGCCCGCCCAGCATCGCCAAGATCCAGGAGGCGGTACGCCGGGTGAACGAGATCAGCAGTTCCCTGGTCGCCCTGGGCACCACCGCCCTGTCGATCTACACCGGCCTCAAGGGGCTGGTCGGCTGAACCGCGCAACCCGGCCACCAGACTTGATCCACGGCAAATACCCTACTAAAAAAATGGCCTTTCCCTGCCTGCCTGGCACCCTATAGTGAGAGTAAGGAACAAGCTTTCATTGCAGTTGGGAGACGGCCATGACCAATCGTTGCCTGGGTTATATCGTCAAGGATCAGGAGCCCCTGATGCAGCCCCCCGGCGGCACCGTGCAGGATGCCTGCCGGGCGATGTGGAAGCGCCGCGTCGGCGCCGTGCTGGTGGCCCAGAACGGCCGGCTGATGGGCATCTTCACCGGCCGCGACGCGGTGCGGACCTTGGCGGAAGGGCGCGACCCCGCCCATACTTTTCTGGTCGACGTGATGACGTCCAATCCGGACATCATTGCGCCGGAACTGACGGCCATCGACGCCCTGCGCGCCATGAGCGACGGCGGTTACCGGCACCTGCCCGTGGTAGACGCGGGCAAGGTGGTGGGCATTGTCTCGCGGGGCGACTTCAAGGGCCTGGAACTGGACCGGCTGGAAGAAGAGGAGTGCCTGTGGGAACGCATCTGCTGACAGCGCCTGGCGCCGGAACGCTCTCCCGGGCGTAGCGGCTGGAGCGGGGCCCGTTTGGAACCCCGCTCCAGTAGGCGCTTTGCAGCGAGGCATCGTGCCAATGCAGCAGGGGCGCGGCATTCCACGGTGTGAGCCAGGAGCGCCGCGCCCCTGTTGGGGTTTGGCTGCGTCAATGACGCGCGGTCAGCGTGCCCCGCAGTAGATGTCGCGCATCAGGCCCATGAAATCGAGCAGGCGCGGTTCGCGCAGGGCGTAGATGACCCGGTTGGCCTCCTTGCGCGAAGAGAGAATGCCCCGGTCGTAGAGCATGGCCAGATGCTGGGAGATGTTGGGCTGGGAGGTGTGCGTCCCGCAGTCACGCAGAGCGGCCAGGATGTCCTGGACGCAGGCTTCCCCCTCGGCCAGTACGCAGACGATGGACAGGCGCAGCGGATGGGCGATGGCCTGGAAGGTCCGGGCGGTGCGCTCGATCTCGGCCTCGTTGAAATCCAGCGCGGGGACGGCGGCAGGCAGGGCGGCTCCCATTTCAGGCCTCCGCCCCGGCGGGCTGCTTGAGGGCCGATTTCACCACGTCCTCGCCCAGGTCCGGCGACACTTTCTCGATGAAGGCGTGGGCGTAGCTGCGCAGGTAGGTGCCGCGCCGCACCGCCAGCCGGGTGGTGTTGGACGGGAACAGGCCGGGCACCGGGATCAGGGCCAGATTACGGTCCCGCTCGGCGTCGTAGGCCATGGAGGCGACGATGCCCACCCCCAGGTCGAGGCCCACGTAGGTCTTGATCACGTCGGCGTCGATGGCCGAGAGAACGATGTCCGGCACCACCCCGGCGTCGGCGAAGGCCTGGTCGATGTGAGCCCGGCCGGTGAAGCCTTCGTGGTAGGTGATGATCGGGTAGTCGGCCAGGGCCTCCAGGGTGATTTCCGGCAAGGCCAGCAGCGGGTGGCCGTGGGGCACGATCACCGCGTGGCTCCAGGTGTAGCAGGGGAAGGTGACCAGTTCCGGGTACTTGTTCAGCCCCTCGGTGGCGATACCGATGTCGGCCTCGCCGGCCACCAGCATCTCGGCGATCTCCCGGGGGCTGCCCTGGTGCAGGGCAAGGTGCACCTTCGGGTAGTCGGCCTTGAACCACTTGATGATCTGCGGCAGGGCGTAGCGGGCCTGGGTGTGGGTGGTGGCCACGACGAAGTGGCCGGTCTCGCGGCTGGCGAAGTGGTCGGCGATGCGGCGCAGATTCTGGGCATCCACCAGCATCCGTTCCACCACCGTCGCCAGTTCCTTGCCCGGCTCGGTCAGGCCGAGCAGGCGCTTGCCGCGGCGGACGAAGATCTCGACGCCGAGTTCGTCCTCCAAATCCTTGATGTGCTTGCTGACGCCGGGCTGGGAGGTGTACAGGGCGTTGGCCACCTCGGTCAGGTTGAAGTCCTGGCGCAGGGTCTCGCGCACGATGCGCAGTTGCTGAAAATTCATCGCGCCTCTCCAAAAATCGCGGCGGCGCTGGCGATGCGGTCGTCCATGGCGGATTCCACTCCCGGGCAATAGGTTGTTGGCGACCAGTCTAGGGAGGGCTGCTTATGAACTGAAATAATGAATATCTAAGAACAAATTCTCTTTGGATATAACAACCGAAAATCCATCAGACGTCGCCCTCCCCTTTCCCGGCGCCATCTCGCCCCGCCGTTCCGGGCAGAACGGTGAACCCCTGGGCGCGCAGCAGCTGGATGGCACGTTCGATGCGCAGGTTGCGCCGGGCCTCGTCGCTACAGCGGTTGGGCAGGGGATCGAGTTCGTAGCCGTGGCAGCGCAGCCAGGCCAGCACCGTCTCCAGCCCCTTGCTGCCCAGCCCCCGGGTCAGTTGCAGGCGGCGAAAGCCCAGTTCGGCCACCTCTGCCGGCGTGAAGTGGGGCCGGTCGAGGAGCTTGCGCAGAGCATTGCGTTGCAGGGTGGGCAGGTCGGCCACCGCATCCTGGCCGGGTACGGAGGAGCCTGGCAAAGGCGCAGCCTGGGCGGCATCGGACCGTCCGGCGGCGGAAAGGCCCTGGGAACGCAGGGCCGGGTTGGAGCGCGGGGATTTCACGGCACCAGTGTAGGAGGGCCGGGGGGCGGGTCGAACGACGGTTTTTTGATATGCATATCAGCCGTTGCCAGCCCGTGCCGTGCAGCAGTGACAGCCCGGGCGGCGCGCTTCCCGTTGGGGCAAAACATGAAAATAGTCTCCCCGCCTTGCGCCTGATCAACCGGACGTGACCGTAAACCCCTAGAATCAAGGCCTAACCCACTGGAATGCTCAGGAGCACCCTCAGCCTCATGCACCGGATCGCGCACATCATCTGGCACCGCCTCACCGGCCTCATGCCCGGGGAGCTGGATGCCAACGAAGTCCTCTGGCTCATTTCCCCGCACCAGCAGTCACCCCTCCTGGCGCGGCGCCGGGCCATGGTGATCGTGAACCGGGTACGCCTGTTCGCCTTCCTGTTCGCCGTGCTCACGCCCCTGTGGAGCATCGTGGATTATGTGGTGTTCCCCTTCCCCCTGTGGTTCTTCCTCGCCGGGATGCGCCTGGTGGCGGCCGCGGCCTTCGCCACCCTGGTGATCTGCTACAAGCCCTCGGGCAACCTGCTCAACGCCTACCGGGCCATGGCCCTATTGTTCGCCATCCCCACGGTGTTCTACGTGGTATCGCACCAGGTGCTGACCTCGTTCGAACTCACCGGCATGTCGGCGGCCATCGGCGCCGGTTACGCCTTCCTGCCCTTCGTGCTGTTGGCCGGCCTGTCGATCTTCCCTCTCACCTTCCTGGAAAATCTGGCCTTCGTCGCTCCCATGCTGCTGGCCCAACTGCTCGCCCAGATACTATCCTGGGGCCAGCTCAACTGGCCCTCCTTCGCCGGCGCCTTCTGGCTGATGGCCCTGATCGCCGGCGTGGCCAACCTGGCCGGAATGAGCCAGCTGGCCTTCATGGTGGCCCTGGTACGCCAGGCGATCCGCGATCCCCTGACCGGGGTCCATTCGCGGCGCAGCGCCGAGGAAATCCTAGAGCTCTACGGTGGCGTCGCCAACCGGGCCGACGCGCCCCTGGCGGTGGCCTTCATCGACCTGGATCACTTCAAGAGCATCAACGACCGCCACGGCCACGACGAGGGCGACAAGGCCCTGCGCCGGGCCGCCAAGGCGATCAGCGAGTCGATGCGCCGCGGTGACATCCTGACCCGTTGGGGCGGCGAAGAATTCCTGCTGATCATGCCCAACACCCGGCTCACCGAAGCCCGTGCAGCCCTGGAGCGCCTCACCGGCCAGGGCCTGGGCCGACGCCCGGACGGCACCCTGCTCACCGCCAGCGTCGGCATCGCCGAGCGGGTGGACGACCACACCAGCCACTGGGAAGAGCTGATCGAGATCGCCGACCGGCGCATGTACACGGCCAAGCACGCCGGCCGCAACCGCATCGTCATCGGCGATGCGGTGGATGGGCCGGCGGATGGGGCGGGCAGCGCCCCGCAGCCTGCCTAAACGCCCTTCCCTCTTTTCGGCCCAACCTCAGCCGGCTACCAGCCGGCGGTCAGGGCCTTTTCCGCCCAGAACAGGGCGGTGATGGTCTTGGCGTCGGTAATGCGTCCGTCGCGCACCGCCGCCAGGGCGTCAGCCAGGGACAACTCCACCAGTTCGAGGAATTCCTCCTCGTCGAGGCGCTGGCCGCTGGCCACCGCATGCAATTCCTCGGCGAGGAAGATTTCGATGCGCTCGTCGGCATAGCCGATGCACGGGTGCATCACCCCCAGGTGGCGCCAACGGCCGGCCTGGTAGCCCGTTTCCTCATGCAACTCGCGCTCGGCGGTGAGGCGGATATCCTCCCCTGGGTCGATCTTGCCCGCCGGCAGTTCCAGGAAGACCCGGCCCACCGGGTAGCGGAACTGGCGCTCGAACAGCAAAGCGCCATTCGGCAGCACCGGAATCACCACCACGGCGCCGGGATGCTGGATGTACTCGCGCACCGCCTCGCCGCCGCTGGGCAGGCGCACCCGGTCGCGGCGCACGTGCAACAGCTTGCCATCGAAGATCTGCTCGCTGTCGATCAAGGTTTCGGTCAGATGGGGGTCGGAAAGGACGGGATCGGTCATGGTCGGATGGCGCAAGGGCGTGTAAGGGGCGTCAACAGCCGGGAATGATAAGCGCGCAGGGCCCTGCATGGATGGCTGAGAGACCCATAACGACAAAGGCCCCTTGCGGGGCCTTTGTCGTTGCTGTGCGCGAAGGAAACGCCGCTTAGAGCGAGCGCACCAGGGAGAAGGCGCACAGGGACATCAGGGTCTGGGGGAAGATGCCCAGCAGAGCCACGGCCAGGCCGTTGGCGGAGAGCAGCACACGCATCTCGGCGGGGGCTTCGAGGGGGCTGTTGTCCGTCGGCTCGTCGAAGTACATCACCTTGACCACGCGCAGGTAGTAGAAGGCACCCACCAAGGAGAAGGCCACGGCGACGATGGCCAGCCAGTAGTAGCCGGCGGCGACCACTGCCTGGAGCACCGAGAACTTGGCGAAGAAGCCGACGAAGAACGGGATGCCCGCCATCGAGAACATCAGCATCAGCATCACGCCGGCGAACCAGGGGCTGCGCTTGTTCAGGCCCTTGAAGTCTTCCAGGCGTTCGGCTTCGAAGCCGGCGCGGGAGAGCAGGATGACCATGCCGAAGCCCCCCAGGCTCATCAGCACGTAGGACACCACGTAGAACATGGCGGAGCTGTAGGCGTTCAGGGCGTAGCGGGCGTCGCCGCCGACCACGCCGGCCACCACGCCCAGGAGCACGAAGCCCATGTGCGAGATGGTGGAGTAGGCCAGCATGCGCTTGATGTTGGTCTGGGCGATGGCCGCCAGGTTGCCGATGGCCATGGACAGCACCGACATGATGACCAGCATGGTCTGCCAGTCCTGGGCCAGGGGCAGCAGGCCGTTGACCAGCAGGCGCATGGTCATGGCGAAGGCCGCCAGCTTGGGAGCGGAGCCGATGAACAGGGTGACCGCGGTGGGGGCGCCCTGGTAGACGTCGGGGATCCACATGTGGAAGGGGACCACGCCGAGCTTGAAGGCCAGGCCGGACACCAGGAAGACCAGCCCGAACACCAGCACGGTGGTGTTGGCGGACTTGAGGTACACCGCTTCGGCGACCCGGGTGATGTCCAGGCTACCGGTGGCGCCGTAAATCATGGACATGCCGTAGAGCAGCACGCCGGAGGCCAGGGCGCCAAGAACGAAGTACTTCATCGCCGCTTCGGTGGACACGGCCGAATCCCGGTTCAGGGCCACCATGGCGTAGAGTGACAGGGACAGCATTTCCAGGCCCAGGTACAGGCTCAGGAAATGGTTGGCCGAGATCATGACCATCATGCCCAGGGTAGCGAACAGGGTCAGCACGTAGAACTCGCCGCGCCCCAGGGGGCCGCGCAGCTGGATGTAGCCGCGGGAGTAGAACAGCACCACGATCACGGTCAGGTACAGCATCAGCTTGAGCAGGCTGCCCATCAGGTCGGCGACGAAAGTGCCGGTGAAGGCGTAGGTGATCTCGCCGTCAGCAGTGATGAAGGTGAGGATGGCCGCCCCGATCAGGGTCAGCAAGGTCAGGGCGAAGGTGGCGGTGCGGGCCCGATCCTTGACGAAGACATCCGCCACGAGGATCACGCAGGCCATGGCCAGCATCCAGATCTCGGCTGCGGCCGGGATCAGGTCAATCACGTTGAAATTCATCTTCAAAAGCCCCTTATTGGATCTTGCTTTCGGCCACGTGCTTGAGCAGGTCGGCCACCGAGGCGTGCATCACCTCGGTAAAGGGCAGCGGGTAGAGACCCATGCCCAGGACACACAGTGCCAGCACCCCGAGAATGAAGAATTCGCGGAGGTTGATGTCGGTCAGCTCGGCCACGTGGGAGTTAGCCACGGCACCGAACACCACACGCTTGTACATCCACAGGGTGTAGGCGGCGCCCACGATCATGGTGGTGGCAGCAGCCAGGCCGATCCAGAAGTTCACCTTGACCGCGGCCAGGATCACCATGAATTCGCCGACGAAGCCGGAGGTGGCCGGCAGGCCGGAGTTGGCCATGGCGAACAGCATGAAGAAGGCGGCGAACTTGGGCATGGTGTTCACCACGCCACCGTAGTCGGCGATCTGGCGCGAGTGCATGCGGTCGTAGAGGACGCCGATGCACAGGAACATGGCGCCGGAGACGAAGCCGTGGGAGATCATCTGCACCAGGGCGCCTTCGATGCCGATGGCGTTGAAGAGGAAGAAGCCCAGGGTGACGAAGCCCATGTGGGAGATGGAGGAGTAGGCCACCAGCTTCTTCATGTCCTGCTGCACCAAGGCGACGAAGCCGATGTAGATCACCGCGATCAGGGACAGGGCGATCATCAGGCCGGACAGCTGATGGGCGGCGTCCGGAGCGATGGGCAGGGAGAACCGCAGGAAGCCGTAGGCGCCGAGCTTCAGGGCGATGGCGGCCAGCACCACGGAACCGCCGGTGGGGGCCTCGACGTGGGCGTCGGGCAACCAGGTGTGCACCGGCCACATGGGCACCTTCACCGCGAAGGCCACCAGGAAGGCCAGGAACAGCCAGATCTGGGTGGAGAGGCTCATCGGCAGCTGGTGCCAGTCGAGAATCTCGAAGCTGCCACCGGACTGGATGAACAGGTACAGCAGGGAAACCAGGAAGAGCAGGGAGCCGAGCAGGGTGTAGAGGAAGAACTTGATCGCCGCGTACACCCGGTTCGGGCCGCCCCAGATGCCGATGATCAGGTACAGCGGAATCAGGGAGGCTTCGAAGAAGACGTAGAAGAGCACGCCGTCCAGGGCCGAGAAGATGCCGTTGAGCAGGCCGGACATGATCAGGAAGGCGGCGTTGTACTGGGCCACCTTCTTTTCCACCACCTGCCAGCCGGCCAGCACCACCATCACGGTGATGAAGGCGTTGAGGATGACGAACAGCATGGAGATGCCGTCCACCCCCAGGTGATAGTTGATGTTGAAGCGCGGAATCCAGGTCGCCAGCTCGACGAACTGCATGTCGGCGCTGGCCCGGTCGAAACCGGTGAAGAGCGGCAGGGTTACCAGAAGACCCAGCACGGCGCCGGTAAGAGAGAGCCCTCGAGCAAGCGGCGCATGCTTGTCAGAACCGGTCAGCCACGTCAGCAAACCAGTCATGAATAGCACCAGCAAGCCGGCGATGATCGGAAGCCAGATGGCGAGGGAGAGCAGGTGGCCAGACATATTGTTCCCAGTCTTATTCGTGCATTCGGTCTTAGGCGAGTTTGATCCAGAGGGTCAGCAGCACGAACACCCCGATGATCATGGTGAAGGCGTACTGGTAGATGTACCCGGACTGGAACAGGCGAACCAGGGAGGCGATCCAGCCCACGACACGGGCCGAACCGTTGACCAGAACACCATCGATGATGGCCTGGTCGCCGGCCTTCCAGAGGACCTTGCCGAGCAGGCGGGAGCCACCGGCAAACACCGTCTCGTTGATCTTGTCGAAGTAGTACTTGTTTTCCAGCACTGTGTTGATGCCCTTGAAGCGGGCATGGATGGCGGCCGGGATGTCGGGGCGCTTCATGTAGAAGAACCAGGACACCACGACACCCGCCAGGGCCAGCCAGAACACCGGCGTGGTGACGGCGTGCAGGCCCATGGCCACGGCACCGTGGAAGTGGTGCGCCAGGTGCTCCATCACCGGATGGGCCTCGGCATCAACGTGGATCACGCCCTTGAAGTAGTCGCCGAACAGCATCGGTTCGATGCCCATGTAGCCGATCAGTACGGACGGGATTGCCAGGGCCACCAGGGGCACGGTCACCACCCAGGGGGACTCATGGGGCTTCTGGCCGGGAGCCAGACCGTGATGGTGGTCGTGGGAGACTTCCTCGTCGTCGTGGTCGCCCTCGTGCTCGTGGTGGTGGTCGTGGTTCTTGCCGAACCGCTCCTCACCGTGGAACACCAGGAAGTACATGCGGAAGGAGTAGAAGGCGGTAACGAACACGCCGGCCAGGACGGCGAAGTAAGCGTAGCCGGAGCCCGGAATGTTGGACAGGGCCACGGCCTCGATGATCGAGTCCTTGGAGTAGAAGCCGGAGAAGAACGGGGTACCGATCAGGGCCAGGGAGCCGACCAGGCTGGTGAGCCAGGTAATAGGCATGTACTTGCGCAGGCCCCCCATGTTGCGGATGTCCTGGTCGTGGTGCATGCCGATGATGACCGAGCCGGCGGCCAGGAACAGCAGGGCCTTGAAGAAGGCGTGAGTCATCAGATGGAAGATGGCCACCGAGTAGGCGGAGGCGCCCAGGGCCACGGTCATGTAGCCAAGCTGGGACAGGGTCGAGTAGGCCACGACGCGCTTGATGTCGTTCTGGATGATGCCGAGGAAGCCCATAAACAGGGCGGTGGTGGCACCGATCACCAGGACGAAGGACAGGGCGGTAGTGGACAGCTCGAACAGGGGCGACATGCGCGCCACCATGAAGATGCCGGCGGTCACCATGGTCGCCGCGTGGATCAGGGCGGAAATCGGGGTCGGGCCTTCCATCGAGTCGGGCAGCCAAACGTGCAGCGGGACCTGGGCGGATTTGCCCATGGCGCCGATGAACAGGCAGATGCAGGCTACGGTCATCAGGGACCAGTCGGCGCTACCCCAGATGTTGATGGTCTTGCCGGCCAGCTCGGGGGCCTTGGCGAACACGTCGGCGTAGTCGAGGCTACCGAAGTGGGCCAGGATCAGGCCGATGCCGAGGATGAAGCCGAAGTCGCCGACGCGGTTGACCAGGAAGGCCTTCATGTTGGCGAAGATGGCGGTCGGCCGGGTGTACCAGAAACCGATCAGCAGGTAGGACACCAGGCCCACCGCTTCCCAGCCGAAGAACAGCTGCATGAAGTTGTTGCTCATCACCAGCATCAGCATAGAGAAGGTGAAGAGCGAGATGTAGGAGAAGAAGCGGCTGTAGCCCGGATCGTCGTGCATGTAGCCGATGGTGTAGATGTGCACCATCAGGGAGACGAAGGTCACCACCAGCATCATCGTGGCGGTCAAGCTGTCGATCAGGAAGCCGACCTGGATATTGATCGAATCGGTGGTCAGCCAGGTGTAGACCGTGCCGTTGAAGGTGTGGCCGGCCATTACGTCCTGGAACACCAGCACGGAGCACACGAAGGCCACGGCAACGCCGGCGATGGTCGCCAGGTGGGCCAGGGTGCGCGGAATGATGCGGCAGAACAGGCCGGCAATGATTGCCCCCGCGAGCGGTGCGAGGGGAATCGCGAGATAGAGACTCATCTTGTCCATTTGCGCTTAACCCTTGAGGCTGTCGAGCTCTTCCACATCGATGGTGGAGAGGTTGCGGAAGAGCACCACCAGGATCGCCAGGCCAATGGCGGATTCGGCGGCGGCCACGGTGAGGATGAAGAAGACGAAGACCTGGCCGGAAAGATCCTGCAGGTAGTGCGAGAAGGCGATGAAGTTGGTATTCACCGCCAGCAGCATGAGCTCGATGGCCATGAGCAGAACCAGCAGGTTCTTCCGGTTGAGGAAGATGCCCACGACGGCGATCGCGAACAGGACCGCGCCGAGGATCAGGAAATGGGCAAGCGTGAGCAAGGTGACTCCCTTCGTCCTTCTTACTACCGGACCGGGGAAAAGCCCGGCCGGGATGTTCTTTCTTGGAACCGGCGCCCGCAAGGGCGCCGGCCGACAACTCGGGTATTTCTTATTCGGCTTTTTCCGCCGGCATCTGCAGCACGCGCAGGCGATCGGAAGCCTTGACGCGGACCTGCTTGGCAGGATCGGCGTACTTGGTCTTCTTCAGGCCGCGGTGGGTCAGCGCGATGGCCGCGACGATCGCCAGCAGCAGAATCACGGCGGCGAGTTCGAACGGATAGACGTAATCGGTGTAGATGACCCGGCCCAGTTCCTTGGTGTTGGACACGGCAGCGACGCCCTGGGGCAGCGGTGCATCCATCACGCCCATGTACTGGCCACCGAGGACCACACCCATCTCGGCCATCATCAGCAGGCCGACCAGGGCACCCAGGGGCAGGTAGCTCCAGAAGCCCTTCTTGAGCTTTTCGAGGTTGACGTCGAGCATCATCACCACGAACAGGAACAGCACCATCACCGCGCCGACGTACACCAGCACCAGGGAGATGGCTAGGAACTCGGCCTGCAGCAGCATCCAGATGCCGGATGCAGTGAAGAAGGCCAGCACCAGGAACAGGGCGGCATGCACCGGGTTGCGGGCTGTGATCACGCGCAGGCTGGCCAGCACGAGGATCGTGGAAAACAGGTAGAAGACGAAGGTCTTGAATTCCATTCGGAGTCGTCCCGGTCAGCGATACTTGGCGTCCATCTCGCGATCTTTCGCGATCTGGGCCTCGTAGCGGTCGCCATTGGCGAGCAGCATTTGCTTGGTGTAGTAGAGGTCGCCGCGCTTTTCGCCGTGGTACTCGAAAATGCGGGTCTCGACGATGGCATCGACCGGGCAGGCCTCTTCGCAGAAGCCGCAGAAGATGCACTTGGTCAGGTCGATGTCGTAGCGGGTGGTGCGGCGCGTGCCGTCGTCCCGCTGGTCGGACTCGATGGTGATCGCCATCGCCGGGCACACCGCCTCGCACAGCTTGCAGGCGATGCAGCGCTCTTCCCCGTTGGGGTAGCGGCGCAGGGCGTGGAGGCCGCGGAAGCGGAAGCTCTGCGGCGTCTTTTCTTCGGGATACTGGACGGTGATCTTGCGGGCGAAGAAATAACGCCCGGTGACCGCCAGACCTTTCAGCAGCTCCTTGAGGAGCAGGCTGTTGAACACTTCTTTCATGGCACCCATGGCCGACTCCTTACTTCCAGATGTTCCAGGGAGAGACCATCCAGCCTGCCACCACCACCAGCCAGATGATGGTCAGCGGAATGAACACCTTCCAGCCGAGACGCATGATCTGGTCGTAGCGGTAGCGGGGGAACGTCGCCCGGAACCACAGGAAGAACAGCAGGATGAACGCAATCTTGGCCGCCAGCCAGAAGAACCCGTCGGGCAGGAACGCCACCGGGGACGACCAGCCGCCGAGGAACATGATGACGGTCAGGGCCGACACCAGGATCATGTTGGCGTATTCGGCAAGGAAGAACACCGCGAAGGCCATGCCCGAGTACTCGACGTGGAAGCCGGCGACGATCTCGGACTCGCCTTCGGCCACGTCGAACGGGGCCCGGTTGGTTTCGGCCACGCCGGCGATCATGTAGACCACGAACATCGGCAGCAGGGGCAGCCAGTTCCAGGACAGGAACGACAGGCCCATGTCGGCGAAAACGCCCTTCTGCTGCACGCGGACGATGTCGGTCAGGTTGAGGCTCTGGGACACCAGCAGCACGGTCACCAGGGCGAAGCCCATGGCGATTTCGTAGGACACCATCTGGGCCGCAGAACGCAGGGCGCCGAGGAAGGCGTACTTGGAGTTGGAGGCCCAGCCGGCGAGGATGATGCCGTACACCCCTAGGGAGGTGATCGCCATCACGTAGAGCAGGCCCGCGTCGATGTTGGCCAACACCGCGCCATCGACGAAGGGAATCACCGCCCAGGCCGCTAGGGCCGGCATGATGGAGAGCATCGGAGCGAGCAGGAACAGGGCCTTGTTCGCGCCGGAGGGGATGATGATTTCCTTGAACAGCAGCTTGCCGGCATCGGCCAGGGGCTGGATCAGGCCGAGGGGGCCGACCCGGTTGGGGCCCAAACGCACGTGCATGAAGCCGATCACCTTACGCTCGGCGTAGGTCAGGTAGGCCACGCACAGCATCAGGGGGATCAGGATCACGACGATCTTGATCAGGGCCCATACGCCGGGGAAGCTGGCGCCGAAGACGCCTTGCAGGAATTGGGTCAGCGCTTCCATTACGCACGCTCCACGGAAATGGCACCGAACAGGTTGCCCAGGCCAGCGGTGCTGGCATGGCCGGCGGCAACGCGCAGGCAACCGGCGGGCACGGTTTCGTCAGCTTTGGCCACCAGCACGGCCACGCCATCGCCCTGCTTCACCTTGACCGAATCGCCGGCAGCGATGCCCAGGGCAGCCAGGGTGGCCGCGGCGGCGCGGGCCGTCGGAGCCTTGCCATCGACGGTCGATTGCAGGGCCGGGGCGCGGCGGGCCAGGGGGTCGGCGAAGTGGATGGGCACGTCGGCGATGCGCTGCAAGGCCGGAACTTCGCCGGAGGCCAGGTTCAGCGCCACGCCGTTGAGGGCGTTGGACAGCTTGCCGGCGGCGGCGAACTCGGCACCAGCGCCCAACACCTCGTCGCGCACGGCTTCGGAGGTCTCGTAGTCGAAGCCTTGCAGATTGAGGACGTTGCCCAGTACACGCAGCACCTTCCAGGCCGGACGGGCGTCGCCCAGGGGGCGCACCACGCCGTTGAAGCTCTGCACCCGGCCTTCGGTATTGACGAAGGTGCCGGAAGTTTCGGTGTAGGGCGCAATCGCCAGCATGGCGTCGGCGTAGTCAAGGGCCGGACGGTGCTGGAAGGCGGACATCAGGACCACCATCTTGGCCTGCTTGAGGGCAGCCACGGTCTTCTGCCCATCGGCGAAGTCGAACTCGGGCTCGGCGCCGATCAGGACGTAGCCCTGACGGGGCTGCTCGACCATCTGGCGGGCGTTGAGGCCGGTCGGGGTGGCGCCCGCGAGGTAGCCGCCGACGCTGTTGGCGGCCTCGCCGAGGATGCCGACGGTGGCGCCGGTGAGCTTGCCCAGTTCCAGGGCCAGCAGTTGCAGCTGGGCGGCCTGGGGATGCTGGCGGGCGGTGTTGCCGAGGAAGATCGCTTTCTTCTCGCCAGTGACGAGGGTCGCGGCGATGGCCTTGGCGCCGTCGCACACGGCCACGGCTTCCAGCCCGACGGGCACGGCCACGCCCTTGGCTTCGGCGGCGGCCTTGACCACGGCGGCCAGGGCACTTACCAGTTCGGCCGGGGCCACGACGCGCTGGGCGGTGAGTTCGATCAGGTTGTCGTCGCCGGCCACGTGCAGCATGGACACCTGGGTGCCCTTCTTGGCGCCCTGACGCAGGCGCTGGGCGATCAGGGGGTGATCCTTGCGCAGGAAGCTGCCGACCACCAAGGCGGCGTCGAGCTCACCGAGCTCGGTCAGTTTCATGCCCAGCCAGGGGGCGCCGGCTTCCTTGCCGTCGGCGGAGAAATCGTTCTGGCGCAGACGGAAATCGACGTTGCCACAGCCCAGGCCAGCGGCCAGCTTGCGGGCCAGGGCCAGTTCTTCCAGGGTGGCGTGGGGCGACACCAGGAAGCCCAGGGCCTCGCCACCGGCGTTGCGGGCGATGTCCTTCAGACCATGGGCCACGTAGTCGAGGGCCACGTTCCAGTCCGTCTCCTTCCATTCGCCGCCCTGCTTGACCATCGGCTTGGTCAGCCGTTCGGCGGAGTTGAGGGCTTCGTAGGAGAAACGGTCCTTGTCGGAAATCCAGCACTCGTTCACGTCCTCGTTTTCACGGGGCAGGACGCGCTTGACTTCGTTGTGCTTGACTTGGATTTGTAGGTTAGCGCCGACGGAATCGTGGGGCGACACCGACTTGCGGCGTTGCAGTTCCCAGGTCCGGGCAGCATAACGGAACGGCTTGGAGGTAAGCGCGCCGACCGGGCACAGGTCGATCATGTTGCCGGACAGCTCGGAATCGACGGTCTTGCCGACGAAGGCGGTGATTTCCGAGTGCATGTTCCGGTTGGTCATGCCCAGTTCCATCACTCCGGCGATTTCCTGGCCGAAGCGCACGCAGCGGGTGCAGTGGATGCAGCGGGACATCTCCTCCATGGAGATGAGGGGCCCCACGTTCTTGTGGAACACCACCCGCTTCTCTTCGGTGTAGCGGCTCTTCACGCCGCCGTAGCCCACCGACAAATCCTGGAGCTGGCACTCGCCGCCCTGGTCGCAGATCGGGCAATCCAGCGGGTGGTTGATGAGCAGGAACTCCATCACCCCCTTCTGGGCCTTGACCGCCAGGTCGGAATGGGTGAAGACCTTCATGCCGTTGGTCACGGGCGTGGCGCAGGCCGGCAGCGGCTTGGGCGCCTTTTCCACCTGCACCAGACACATCCGGCAGTTGGCGGCAATGGACAGCTTCTTGTGATAGCAGAAGTGGGGGATGTAGCTCCCAACCTGATGGGCCGCATCCATGATCGTGCTGCCGTCGGGTACTTCTACCTTCTTGCCGTCGATTTCGATTTCTAGCATGTCGCTACCTTATTCCTACCTGTTCCCTACCTGAGTTCTCGGGGATGCTGCGGATCGGGTGCCTTTCAGGCCGGCTTGCGGTGGAAGCCGCTGCCCGCCCACTGCACATCCGTGGGCACGAGGCAGGACTTGTGCTCGATGTGGTGCAGGAACTCGTCCCGGAAGTGCTTGATGAAGCTTTGCACCGGCATCGACGCGGCGTCGCCCAGGGCGCAGATGGTGCGGCCCATGATGTTGCCGGTGACGCTGTTGAGCAGGTCCAGATCCTCAGGACGGCCCTGGCCGTTCTCGATGCGGTGCACCACCTTGTAGAGCCAGCCGGTGCCTTCGCGGCAGGGCGTGCACTGGCCGCAGGACTCTTCGTAGTAGAAGAAGGACAGGCGCTCCAGGGCCTTGACCATGCAGGTGGTCTCGTCCATGACGATCACTGCGCCGGAACCGAGCATCGACCCGGCCTTGGAGATCGAGTCGTAGTCCATGGTGCAGTCCATCATGATGCTGGCCGGCAGGACCGGAGAGGACGAGCCGCCGGGGATCACCGCCTTGAGCTTGCGTCCGCCGCGCATCCCGCCGCACATTTCGAGCAGCGTGGAGAAGGGGGTGCCCAGGGGAATCTCGTAGTTGCCGGGACGCTCCACGTGTCCGGACACGGAGAACAGCTTGGTGCCGCCGTTGTTTTCCTTGCCCAGACCGAGGAACTGCTCGCCGCCCATGCGCATGATGAACGGGATGGAGGCGAAGGTCTCGGTGTTGTTGATGGTGGTCGGCTTGCCGTACAGGCCGAAGGACGCCGGGAACGGCGGCTTGAAGCGGGGCTGGCCCTTCTTGCCTTCGATCGATTCGAGCAGGGCGGTTTCTTCGCCGCAGATGTAGGCGCCGTAGCCGTGGTGGGCGAACAGTTCGAAGTTGAAGCCCGAGCCCTGGATGTTCTGGCCGATCAGGCCGGCGGCCCGGGCCTCGGCCAGGGCGTCCTCGAAGCGCTTGTAGACTTCCCAGACCTCGCCGTGGATGTAGTTGTAGCCACGGGTGGCACCCATGGCGTAGGCGGCGATGGCCATGCCCTCGATCACCGAGTGGGGGTCGAGACGCAGGATGTCGCGGTCTTTGAAGGTGCCGGGCTCGCCCTCGTCCGAGTTGCAGACGACGTACTTGTCACCGGGGAAGGAGCGGGGCATGAAGCTCCACTTGAGACCGGTGGGGAAGCCGGCGCCGCCACGGCCGCGCAGGACGGACTTCTTGACCTCGTTGATGACCTGATCCTGAGGCGCCTTTTCCGCCAGAATCTTCTTCAGCGAGGAGTAACCGCCCCGGGCCACGTAGTCGGCTAGGGACCAGCCCTTGTCGTCGGCGTAACGGTCGGCCACCGGCGACCAGCCGGCGGTCATGGTGGGATTGATTGCACCCAGGATGGCCATTATTCGAGCTCCGACAGCAGTTTGTCGATCTGCTCAGGCAGCATGTGGCTGCACATCGAGCGGTTGTTCACCAGCATCACCGGCGCGTCGCCGCAGGCACCCATGCACTCGCCCTCCTTGAGGGTGATCTTGCCGTCGGCGGTGGTCTCATTGAAGCCGATGCCAAGCTTCTGCTTCAAGTAGTCCGCCGCGTGGTAGCCGCCGGACAGGGCGCACGGCAGGTTGGTGCACACCGTGACCTTGTACTTGCCGACCGGCTTGAGGTCGTACATGTTGTAGAAGGTCGCCACTTCCATGGCCGCGATGGGCGGCATTTCCAGGTAGGTGGCGACGAACTCGATCGTCTCCGGAGCCAGCCAGCCCTTCTCAGCCTGGGCAATGGCCAGGGCGGCCATCACGGCAGATTGCTTCTGATCCGCCGGATACTTGGCGACCTCGCGGTCGATCTGGGTGAGGGAGTCTTGGGAAAGCATCAGCGGTCAATCTCACCAAACACGATGTCTTGGGTGCCGATGATCGTCACCACGTCGGCGATCATGTGGCCACGGGCCATCTCGTCCATGGCGGCCAGGTGGGCGTAGCCAGGGGCGCGAATCTTCATGCGGAACGGCTTGTTGGCGCCGTCGGAGACGAAGTAGATGCCGAACTCGCCCTTCGGGTGCTCGATGGCCGCGTAGGCCTCGCCCTCGGGGACGTGCATGCCTTCGGTGAAGAGCTTGAAGTGGTGGATCAGCTCTTCCATGTTCGACTTCATCCCTTCCCGGGACGGCGGCGCGATCTTGTGATTGTCGGAGATGACCGGCCCCGGATTCTTGCGCAGCCAGTCGATGCACTGGCAAATGATCCGGTTGGACTGGGACATTTCTTCCATGCGCACCAGGTAGCGGTCGTAGCAGTCGCCGTTCTTGCCCACCGGGATGTCGAAATCGAGGCGGTCATAGACTTCGTAGGGCTGCTTCTTGCGCAGGTCCCAGGCGATGCCAGAGCCACGCAGCATGGCGCCGGTGAAGCCCAGTTGCATGGCGCGCTCGGGGGAGACGATGCCCACGTCCACCAGACGCTGCTTCCAGATCCGGTTGTCGGTGAGCAGGGTGTGGTATTCGTCGAGAATCTTCGGGAAGCGCTGGGTGAAGTCGTCGAGGAAGTCGAGCAGCGAGCCGGAACGGGCCTCGTTGAGCTTCTTCACCTCGTCGGCCTTCTTCCAGCGGGATTCCTGGTACTGGGGCATGGCGTCCGGCAGGTCGCGGTACACGCCGCCCGGACGGTAGTAGGCCGCGTGCAGGCGAGCACCGGAGACCGCTTCGTAGCAGTCCATCAGGTCTTCCCGCTCGCGGAAACAGTACAGGGCCATGGCCATGGCGCCCACGTCGAGGCCGTGACAGCCGATCCACAGCAGGTGGTTGAGAATCCGGGTGACCTCGTCGAACATCACCCGGATGTACTGGCCGCGCTCGGGGACTTCCACGCCCAGGAGCTTTTCCACGGCCATGCAGTAGGCGTGCTCGTTGCACATGGTGGACACGTAGTCCAGGCGGTCCATGTAGGGCACCGACTGGATCCAGGTCTTCTGCTCGGCCAGCTTCTCGGTAGCGCGGTGCAGCAGCCCGATATGGGGGTCGGCCCGCTGGACCACTTCGCCGTCCAGCTCCAGCACCAGACGCAGCACGCCGTGGGCGGCCGGGTGCTGGGGACCGAAGTTCATCGTGTAGTTACGAATTTCCGCCATGGTTGCGAATCCGTTCGTGTTGCGGGTGTATGCGTTGACCAGGCCCCAGGGGCTCAGGCCGCGTCGCCGTAGCTCTCTTCGCGGACGATGCGCGGCGTGTTCTCGCGCGGCTCGATGGTGACCGGCTGATAGACGACACGCCCCTCTTCCGGGTCGTAGCGCATTTCCACGTAGCCAGAGACCGGGAAGTCCTTGCGGAAGGGATAGCCGATGAAGCCGTAGTCGGTGAGGATGCGGCGCAGGTCGGGATGGCCGGGGAAGACGATGCCGAATAGGTCGAAGGCTTCGCGCTCGAACCAGTTAGCGCCGTTCCAGACATTGACCACGGAGGCCACCACCGGGAAGCCATCGTCCTCGGCGAAGGTGCGCACGCGCAGGCGCCAGTTGTTGGCGACCGACAGGAGATGGGAGACCACGGCGAAGCGCTTACCTTTGCCCGGCACATCCTCGCGGCCGTCGGCGTAGCCCAGGTAATCCAGGCCGCACAGGTCGATCAGCTCTTCGAAGCCGAGGGCCGGAGTGTCGCGGAGTTCTTGCATCACGCCCAGGTAATCGGCGGCGGCCACTTCGATGGTAACCTCGCCCAGGGCGATCTTCAGGGATTTGAGCCGCTCGCCCAGCTGGCTTTGCAGGTTCTGGCTCAGGGTTTCGAGCTTTGCAGACATGATGGGGACCTGTATCAGCGGGCGATGGTGTTGGTGCGGCGGATCTTGTTCTGCAGCTGGATGATGCCGTAGAGCAAGGCCTCGGCGGTCGGGGGACAGCCCGGAACGTAGATGTCCACCGGCACGATGCGGTCGCAGCCGCGTACGACCGAGTAGGAATAGTGGTAGTAGCCGCCGCCGTTGGCGCAGGAACCCATGGAGATGACCCAGCGGGGCTCAGGCATCTGGTCATAGACCTTGCGCAGCGCCGCCCCCATCTTGTTGGTCAGGGTACCGGCGACGATCATCACGTCGGACTGGCGGGGACTCGGGCGGAAGATGATGCCGAAACGGTCTAGGTCGTAGCGGGAACAGCCGGCGTGGATCATTTCCACGGCGCAGCAGGCCAGACCGAAGGTCATCGGCCACAGGGACCCGGTACGGACATAGTTGATGAGCTTGTCCGCGGTGGTGGTGACAAACCCTTCTTGCAGAACGCCTTCGATACCCATGCGCTTACTCCCACTCCAGGGCGCCCTTCATCCACTCGTAGATGAAGCCGACCACCAGAATTCCCAGGAAAATCATCATCGCCACGAACCCGAACACGCCGATCTCCTTGAGCACGATGGCCCAGGGAAAGAGGAAGGCAATTTCCAGGTCGAACAGGATGAAGAGAATGGCCACGAGGTAGTAGCGCACGTCGAACTTCATGCGCGCGTCCTCGAACGCCTCAAAACCGCACTCGTAGGGAGAGAGCTTTTCGCTATCGGGCTTGTTGGGAGCCAACAGCCAGCCGGCGAGGATGGGCAGGATGCCGAAGGCGATGCCCACAAAGATGAAAAGAAGTACCGGGAGGTAATTTTCCAGCATGATCCGCTGCCACGTGACGTCTAACGACCGTTTTGTAAAAGAGCCCCGCACACCTCACATTTGTGAAAATGCGGAGCTCGACGATCTGCTGGTGCCGACGGCGAGACTCGAACTCGCACGGCTTTCGCCACTACCCCCTCAAGATAGCGTGTCTACCAATTTCACCACGTCGGCACTACTGAAGCGTTTCGCTGACTTTCAAGGGATAAAACTCAGTCAGCGAAGCGATAAACCCCAAATTTATCGAGGGATATCTTTTGCTTTTGACTCACCACTCGCCGGCGTCGATCCAGGTGCAGCGCCGGCTTCGGCAGGAGCGGAAGAAGAGGCAGATTCTACAACACTCTTCGTTACGCTATCAACCCCTTTCGGCTTGCTGAAAGCAACGTAAGCGAGCGCAAGGCTCGTCGAGAAAAACACTGCAGCGAGGACCGCCGTGGTGCGGGAGAGGAAGTTGGCCGAACCGGACGCACCGAACAGGCTGCCGGACGCACCGCTGCCAAAAGCAGCCCCCATGTCGGCCCCCTTGCCGTGCTGCATCAGCACCAGCCCGATGACGGACACACCCACCAGGATATGAACAACGACGATCAACGAAACCCAGAAACCCATTGTTATCCTTTTGACGCCTTACCGGGCCGCTGCCCGGCAAATCGCCAGAAAATCCTCGGCCACCAGGGCCGCACCACCGACCAGCGCACCGTCGATGTCCTGCTCGGCAAACAACGTCGCCGCATTCTCCGGCTTGACACTGCCGCCGTAGAGCAGCGGCAGCTTGGCAGCCACTGCCGCATCGGATTCCGCCACCTGCCCGCGGATGGCCGCATGCACGGCTTGAGCCTGCTCCGGCGTGGCCGTCCGGCCAGTGCCGATCGCCCAGACGGGCTCGTAGGCCACCACCGCCGAGGCAAACGCGGCAGCGCCGACCCGGTCTAGCACAACCTGCAACTGCCGCGCGATCACCTGCGCCGTTTCACCGGCCTCACGCTCCTGCAACGTCTCACCGACGCAGAGGATAGGCACGAGCCCGACAGCCACCGTCGCCGCGAACTTCTCGGCCACCTGGGCGTCGGACTCCCCATAGAGGGCGCGCCGCTCGGAGTGGCCAAGGATGACGTAACGACAGCCGAATTCCTTGATCATGGTCAGACCAACCTCGCCCGTGTACGCCCCGGCCGCGTGCTCGCTGACCGTTTGCGCCCCCCACATGACCCGGGAGCCGCTCAATTCGGCCTGCACCTGGGCAAGGTAGGGAAAGGGCGGGCACACCGCGCATTCGACGCCGCGCGGCAGCCCTTCGCGCACCGCACCGAGCAACCGCCGGTTCCCGTCCAGGGAGCCGTTCATCTTCCAGTTGCCAACAACGAGCTTGGTACGCATAAAGACTCTGGTTGAACCTGAAAACCCCGCTCGCCGGCTTTTGGCCCTGCACATCCTCGGGGTCCCACAAAACTTTCAAATGTTAGCTTACTTACGCGCGACCGGTCAATCCAAGCCCCCTGCGCAGAACCGCGCCACCAGCGGCAAACCCTTGCCCGTGCGGGATTTCCGCCAAAGGGCGGAAATCAGCCGAATCGCCCGGTAATGTAGTCCTCGGTCTGTTTCTTCCTCGGTTTGATGAAAATTTCATCGGTGACGCCAAACTCGATCAGCTCGCCCAGGTACATGTAGGCGGTGTAGTCGGACACCCGGGCCGCCTGCTGCATGTTGTGGGTGACGATCAAAATGGCGACCCTTTCCTTCAGCGCCGTCAGCAGTTCCTCGATGCTGGCGGTGGCGATCGGGTCGAGGGCCGAGGTGGGCTCGTCGAACAGCAGCATCTCGGGGTCGGTGGCCAGGGCGCGGGCGATGCACAGGCGCTGCTGCTGGCCGCCGGACAGGTGAAAGGCAGGGTCGTCGAGGCGGTCCTTTACCTCGTCCCACAAGGCCGCCCCGCGCAGTGCCTCTTCGATCTTGTCGTCGATCAGGGTGCGGCTCTTCTCGCCGCGTACGCGCAAGCCGTAGGCCACGTTGTCGTAGATCGACTTGGGAAAAGGATTGGGCTTCTGGAACACCATGCCGATGCGCATGCGCACCTCGATGGGATCGACCTTTTCCGTCAGCAGGTTGGTCCGGTCGGGATAGAAGTCGATCGCCCCCTGGTAGCGGTTGCCCGGATAAAGGTCGTGCATGCGGTTGAAGCAGCGCAGAAAGGTGGACTTGCCGCAGCCGGAAGGGCCGATCAGGGCCGTCACCTTCTTGTCGTAGACCGGCATGCTGAGGCCCTTGAGGGCATGGAAGGCGCCGTAGTAGAAGTTGAGATCCCGGGCCTCGGCCTTGATCGCGGGGGTGGTCATCGTTGCAATCCTGAACGGTCGTCGGTCGTGTCGTAGGGCGGCGGGGGGCAGCTCACCACTTGATGCTCTGGCGTAGGCGGTAACGCAGCCAGATGGCCAGGCCATTCATCGCCACGGTCATCAACACCAGCACCAGGCCTGCCGCCGCGGCGTTCTGGTGGAAGGCCTCCTCGGGCCGCGAGGTCCAGTTGAACATCTGGATCGGCAGCACGGTGAAGGGCGAGGCCAGCCAGTCGAACAGGCCGGCGGGCGGCTCGCCGGCAAAGGGCGCCGGCGGCAGGAAGGCGATGAAGGTGAGCGCGCCGATGGTGATGATCGGGGCGGTTTCGCCAATGGCGCGGGCCATGCCAATGATCACGCCGGTGAGGATGCCCGCCGACGAGTATGGCAGGGTGTGGTCGCGCACCACTTGCCAGCGGGTGGCGCCGCAGGCGTAGGCTCCCTCGCGGATGGAGACGGGAATGGCACGGATCGCCTCCCGGGTGGCGACGATGACTACCGGCAGGATCAACAGGGCCAGGGTCAGGCCGGCCGTCAGGATGCTCTGGCCGAGGCCGAACTGGTAGACGAAGATGCCCAGGGCGAGCAGGCCGTAGATGATGGAAGGCACGCCGGCCAGGTTGGTGACGTTGATCTCGATGATGTCGGTGAGCAGATTCTTCGGCGCGTACTCTTCCAGGTAGACGCCCGATGCCACTCCGACGGGCACCGCCACCAGGGCGGTCACCGCCATCACCAGGGCGGACCCCACCCAGGCCGAGAGGATGCCCGCCTGCTCGGGCCGGCGGGACGGGAAGTTGAGGAAGAAGTCCGGGCTCAGCCGGTCGGCGCCGGCGATCACCATCTGGCCGAACAGGGCGGTGAAGGTCAGCACCCCGATCATCAGGGACGCCAGCCCCAGCAAGGCGAAGAGCAGGTCCCAGCGTTTGTGGCGGGCGATGGCCGCCCGGATCTCCTGCAGGTTTTCGGCAACGCCACCCATCTCAGTAGGCCTCGCGGAATTTCTTGCGCATCAGGTGACCGACCACGTTGAAGCACAGGGTGATCAGCAGCAGGCACAGGCCGGCGGCAAAGATGGTCTGGTAACCCACGGAGTCGTGAGGCAGGTCGCCCAGGGCCACCTGGACGATGTAGGCGGTGATGGTTTCCGCCGGCTCCAGCGGATTCCAGGTCAGGTTGGGCTGCATGCCCGCGGCCACGGCCAGAATCATGGTCTCGCCCACGGCCCGTGAAACGCCCAGGACGTAAGCGGCGGCCAGGCCGGAGACGGCTGCCGGGGCCACCACCTTCACCGCCGTCTGAAAACGGGTCGCCCCCATGGCATAGGAGCCCTCGCGCAGGTCCATGGGCACGGCGCGCATAGCGTCCTCGGCCACCGAGCTGACGTAGGGGACGATCATGATGCCCATCACCAGGCCGGCAGACAGCAGGTTAAAGCCGGGCAGGTCGGGGATGAACCGTTGCAGGAGCGGCGTGACGAACAGCAGGGCGAAATAGCCGTAGACGATGGTCGGCACGCCCCCCAGCAACTCAAGGAAGGGCTTGGCGATCTCGCGCACCCGGAACGGGGCGAACTCGGACAGGTAGATGGCGATGAGCGTGCCCAGCGGTATCGCCACCAGCAAGGCCACCCCCGAGCTGACCAGGGTGCCGGACACCAGGGGCAGGATGCCGAAGTGGGCATCGTCGAACAGCGGGGTCCACTGGGTATCGGTCAAAAAATCCCACAGCGGCACGTGCTCGAAGAAGACCAGCGACTCCCGGACCAGGGTGAAGACGATGCCCACGGTCGTGGCGACCGACACCAGGGCGGCGGCCAGCAGCAGCAGCTCGATGACGGTCTCGCGCAGGTGGCGGGTGCGCCGCCTGGCAAGGCGGTCGCTGACGTGGTCCTGGGGCATGGCCGGTGGGAATTCTTCCGTGGGAACGGTCGGTGAAATGGGCAAGCCCGGGATTATGAAAGGAAGGCGGATTCAGGGATAGCCCGGACCGGACGGCCATAGCCTACTCCCCCCCATTTCCCGGGACAGATTGCGGCAGCTAGGCCGTTCATGCGGATTCGCCCGCCCCGATGGCCGGCAAGCCGTGGGATGGCAACACGCGGCAACACGCAGGAACGAGACGACACCGCCTCAGAGCCGGGCTTCGCGGCGCACCAGGTCCTCGATCCGGAGGCCCACGGCCTCCTCCCCGCCGAACACGGTGCCCACCTTCTTCCTGGCCAGGCGCTCCACGTTGGCGTCATAGACCTTGCCGGGCAGGGCCACGTACTTCACTTCCCGGACCAGCTTGGAGGCATGCTTCAAGTAGAACGCCACGAATTCCTTCACCTCGGGCTTGTCCAGGGACTTGGCGCTCACGTAGATGAAGACGGGGCGCGACAGGGGGACGTAGGTGCCATCTTCCACGGTCTGGTGGGACGGCAGCACGCTGCCCTTGCCGCCGTCGATCGCCACGGCTTTCAGCTTCTTCTGGTTTTCCAGGTAATACGAGAAGCCGAAGTAGCCCAGCCCCCCCTTGTCGCGGGCCACGCCCTGGACCAACACGTTGTCGTCCTCGGAAGCGGTGTAGTCGCCCCGGGAAGCCTTGGCCTTGCCCACCACGGCTTCGGTGAAATAGTCGAAGGTGCCCGAATCGGCCCCGGCGCCGTAAAGCTTGAGGGGCATGTCGGGAAAGGCCGGGTTCACCTGGTTCCAGTTGGTGATCCGCCCCTGGGCGGCGGGCTCCCAGATCTTGCGCAGGTCGGCCACGGTCAGGGTCGAGGCAAAGGTGTTGTGCGGATTGACGATGACGGTCAGGGCGTCATAGGCGATCGGCAGCTCGTAGTAGGACACGCCGTTTTCCCGGCAGGCGTCCATCTCCTTGCGCAGGATCGGGCGGGAGGCGTCGGCAACGTCGATATCGCCGCGGCAGAATTTCTTGAACCCGCCGCCGGTGCCGGAAATACCCACGGTCACCCGCACGGCGTTCCTTCTGGTCTTCTGGAAATCCTCGGCCACGGCCTCGGTGATCGGATACACCGTGGACGAGCCGTCCACCCGGACGATGGCGGACTGGGCATGGGCGGCACCGAGGCTCGCGCCACCGGCGACGACAATGCCGAGAATGGCAGCGAATTGGACCAGTTTCATGCGGAACGTCTCCCGGGGCGCCTGAACGGCTCAGCGCAATGGCATGGGCGCCACGGCGCCGGGCAGTCTAGGGGCGGATTGTTACAGCGCCGTGACACGACCATACCCCCGCCGTGACTCCAGCGTACTCCCGCCGCCCATCCCCTCTTCTCTTTTTACGTTACAGGGTCAATGAGCCGCCAGTTCCTCGCCCCCAACCGCGTCGCGCACCGCATCGGCCAATTGGTGGGCTAGGCGCTCGACCTGGGCCGCATCCCGGCCTTCGACCATCACCCGCAGCAAAGGCTCAGTGCCCGAAGCGCGCAGCAGCACCCGGCCCTGGCCGTTCAATTCCGCCTCCACGGCCCGCTGGGCCGCCTCGATGCCCGAGTTGCCTTGCCAGGCGGTGCCCTTGGCGAAGCGCACGTTCACCAGTACCTGGGGATAAAGGGTCAAGCCCCCCAGCAGTTCGGCCAGAGTGCCCCCCTGCTGGCGCAGAGCAGCCAGCACCTGGAGGGCCGACACCAGGCCGTCGCCGGTGGAATGGCGGTCGAGGCACAGGATGTGGCCCGAGTTTTCGCCGCCGAAGAGCCAGCCGCGCTGGTTGAGGGCTTCCACCACGTAGCGGTCGCCCACCTTGGTGCGCACGAAGGGGATTTCCAGCGCCTGCAGGGCGTGCTCCAGGGCCAGGTTGGACATCAGCGTGCCGGCCACGCCGGCCACGGGCCCTTGCTGCAGGCGGCTGCGCACGATGGCGTAGAGCAGCTGGTCGCCGTCGTAGCCGTTGCCCTGGGCATCGACCATCAGCAGCCGGTCGCCGTCGCCGTCCAGGGCCACCCCCAGGTCGGCGCGGTTGGCCAGCACCGCCTCGGCCAGGCTGCGCGGGGCCGTGGCGCCAACACCGTCGTTGATGTTGAGGCCGTTGGGGGTTGCCCCCACCGCCACCACCTCCGCCCCCAGTTCGTGCAGCACCGGCGGCGCCACGTGGTAGCCGGCGCCGTGGGCGCAGTCCACCACGATCTTCAGACCGCGCAGGTCCAGGTCGTTGGGAAAGGTGCTCTTGCAGAACTCGATGTAGCGCCCCGCCGCGTCGTCGATGCGCCGCGCCCGACCCAACTGGGCGGACGGGACGCAGGACAGGGGGCCGTCGGCTGCTTCCAGACGGGTTTCGATGTTCTGCTCCACTTCGTCCGGAAACTTGGTGCCGTAGGCGGAGAAGAACTTAATCCCGTTGTCGTAGTAGGGATTGTGGGAGGCCGAGATGACTACGCCGGCCTGGAGGCGCAGGGCCCGGGTCAGATAGGCGATGGCCGGGGTCGGCAGCGGACCGGTCAGGCAGGTGTCGACCCCGGCGGCGGAAAAGCCCGCTTCCAGGGCGGCTTCGAGCATGTAGCCGGAGATTCGGGTGTCCTTGCCGATCAGCACCGCCGGGCGCTCGGCACCGGCCTTGCCGCCCTCCCAGCGCTCGCGCAGGGCCTGGCCGGCAGCATAGCCCAGGCGCATGACGAAGTCCGGGGTGATGGGGAAAGTGCCGACGCGACCGCGCACGCCGTCGGTGCCGAAGTATTTGCGGCTCATGGAAAGACTCCCTCGCTGTTGTTGGATGGGGCCCGGGGCCCTTATTGCTGGCGGACGGCCTGCCAGACGGACAGTACGTCCCGGGTGGCCGCCACGTCGTGAACACGGATGATTTTCGCGCCGCCGTCGGCCGCCAGCAAGGCGGCAGCCAGGCTGCCGGGCAGGCGCTCGGCCACCGGCCGGCCGGTGATCTGCCCAATCATGGTCTTGCGCGACATGCCGGCCAGAATGGGCAGCCCCTCGGGCGAGGTGGCGGGCAGGTCGCGCAGCAGGGCCAGGTTGTGCTCCAGGGTCTTGCCGAAGCCGAAGCCCGGGTCGAGGACGATGCGCGCATCGTCGATGCCGGCGGCCCGGCAGGCGTCCACGCGCCCGGCCAGAAAGTCGCCCACTTCCGCCACCACGTCCCGGTATTGAGGCGCCACCTGCATGGTGCCGGGCTCGCCCTGCATGTGCATCAGGCACACCCCCACGTCGGACGCGGCCACCGCCTCCAGGGCGCCGGGCCGGGTCAGACCGCAGATGTCGTTGATCATGGCCGCACCGGCGGCGATGGCGGCGCGCATCACTTCCGGCTTGTAGGTGTCGATGGAGACCGGCACACCCCAGCCGGCAATGGCTTCGAGCAACGGCAGCAGCCGGTCCAGCTCCTCCTGGAGCGGCGTGGCGATGGCGCCGGGGCGGGTGGATTCGGCCCCCAGGTCGAGGATGTCCGCGCCGGCTTCCCACTGGGCCCTGGCGTGCTCGATAGCCCGCGCCACCACGTCCCCTCCTCCCGCTAGGCCGTCGCCGGTGAACGAATCGGGCGTGAGGTTGACGATGCCCATGACCAGGGGGCGGTCCAGGGGCAGACGGTAGGCGGCGCAGTGCAGGTGGTTCATGGCAGAAAGCAAACTCGGGGCAAAACAAAACGGGCCGGGATGACTCCCGGCCCGTGGCGAAGCAGGCCCGCCGACCCGGTCAGGCCGTGGCGGCGGCGCTGGGGGCGGCCCCCGGCGAATCGTCCTTAGACGAGGCCGGCGTGGTGCTCGGCCGGCGCGGCGGACGGGGCGGCTTGCCGGCCATAATGTCGTCGATCTGGTCGGCGTCGATGGTCTCGTACTCGAGCAGGGCATTGGCCATGGCGTGGACCTTGTCCCGGTTCTCGTCGAGCAGGCGGCGCGCCAGGGCGTACTGCTCATCGATGATGCGGCGGATTTCCCCATCCACCTTTTGCAGGGTGGCCTCGGAAACGTTCTTGTGGGTGGTGATGGAACGGCCGAGGAAGACCTCGCCCTCGTTCTCGCCGTAGACCATGGGCCCCAGGGCGTCGGACATGCCGTAGCGGGTCACCATGTCCCGGGCCATCTGGGTCGCCCGCTCGAAGTCGTTCGAGGCGCCGGTAGTCATCTGGTCCATGAACAGCTCTTCGGCGATGCGGCCGCCGAACAGCACGGCGATGCGGTCGAGCAGGTAGCCCCGGTCGTAGGCGTAGCGGTCCTGTTCCGGCAGTTGCATGGTCACACCCAGGGCGCGGCCGCGAGGGATGATGGTGACCTTGTGCACCGGATCGGACTTGGGCAGCATCTTCGCCACCACCGCGTGGCCGGACTCGTGGTAGGCGGTGTTCTTCTTCTCTTCCTCGGTCATCACCATGCTGCGGCGCTCGGCGCCCATCATGATCTTGTCCTTGGCCTTCTCGAAGTCGTCCATGTCCACCAGGCGCTTGTTGGCGCGGGCGGCGAACAGGGCGGCCTCGTTGACCAGGTTGGCCAGGTCGGCGCCGGAGAAGCCGGGGGTGCCGCGGGCGATGATGTCGGCCTTGATGTCGGCGGCCACCGGCACCTTGCGCATGTGCACCTTGAGGATTTCCTCGCGGCCGCGGATGTCGGGCAGGGGCACCACCACCTGGCGGTCGAAGCGGCCCGGGCGCATCAGGGCCGGGTCGAGGATGTCGGGACGGTTGGAGGCGGCGATGACGATGATGCCGGAGTGGCCTTCGAAGCCGTCCATCTCCACCAGCAACTGGTTGAGGGTCTGTTCCCGCTCGTCGTTGCCGCCGCCCAGGCCGGCGCCACGGTGGCGGCCGACGGCGTCGATTTCGTCGATGAAGATGATGCAGGGGGCGTGCTTCTTGGCCTGCTCGAACATGTCGCGCACCCGGGCGGCGCCCACGCCGACGAACATTTCGACGAAGTCGGAACCGGAGATCGAGAAGAACGGCACCTTGGCCTCGCCAGCGATGGCCTTGGCCAGCAGGGTTTTACCGGTACCCGGGCTGCCCACCATCAGCACGCCCTTGGGAATGCGACCGCCGAGCTTCTGGAACTTGGAGGGATCGCGCAGGAACTCGACCAGTTCGGAGACTTCTTCCTTTGCTTCGTCGCAGCCGGCCACGTCGGCGAAGGTAATCGAGTTGCTGGCCTCGTCGAGCATGCGTGCCTTGGACTTGCCGAAGGAGAATGCGCCCCCCTTGCCGCCGCCCTGCATCTGGCGCATGAAGAACACCCAGACGCCGATCAGGAGCAGCATGGGGAACCAGCTGACGAAGATGTTCATCAGCACCGAGGGCTCTTCCTCGGGTTTGGCTTCGACCTTCACGCCGTTCTTGAGCAGGTCGGACACCAGCCACAGATCGGGGGGCGCGAAGGTGGTGATCTTCTTGCCTTCCGAGGTGGTGGCCTTCAGATTGCGGCCCTCGATCACCACCTTGGTGATGCGGCCCTGCTTCACTTCCTCGATGAACTGGGAGTAGTCCATCGAGTTTTGGGCGACCTGACGGCCATTGAACTGGTTGAAGACGGTCATCAGCACGAGACCGATCACCACCCAGATCGCCAGATTTTTGAACATGTTGTTCAAGGTGACTCCTTTAAGCGCCGCTGCCGGCGTCCTCCTGTGGGATTCCGCATTCTAAACCATGCCCGCCCCGCGTGACCGTGACAGACTGTGTGAAAAAAGCGACCCTTTTCGCCGCGCTCGCCGCTGTTTCCACACACTTTTTCACGCGATCCCTAGCGCTTCAGCCCCTTGCCCAGCAGGTAAATCTCCACGCTGCGGTCTCGGGACGCCTTGGGCTTGCGAGTCGCCACCGTGGCGAAAGTGTCGCGCATCGCCTTGAGATACTCCGGGTAGCCCTCGCCCTGAAAACATTTGACCAGGAAGGCGCCATCGGGTTTCAAGTGCTGGCGGGCAAAATCCAGGGCCAGTTCCACCAGGTACATCATGCGCGGCTGGTCGATGGAGGCCATGCCCGAGGTGTTGGGGGCCATGTCCGACAGCACCACCCCCACCTTGGCCCCTTCCAGGCGCTGTTCCAGCTCGGTCAGCACCGCTTCCTCGCGGAAGTCGCCCTGGAGGAAGCGCACCCCGGGCAAAGGCTCGATATCGAGCAGGTCCAGGGCGAACACCTTGCCCTTGGCCCCCACCTTGGCGGCGGCCACCTGACTCCAGCTGCCCGGCGCCGCCCCCAGGTCCACGACCACCTCGCCGGGGCGCAGCAGCCGGTCCTTCTCGTCGATCTCGAGCAATTTGAAAGCGGCCCGGGCCCGGTAGCCCTCGGCCTTGGCGCGCTGCACCCAATGGTCGTGGACGTGCTCGTTGAGCCAGGCGCTGCTGGTCTTGGATCGTGCCATTCGCTAAAATCCGTGCTTTTTCTGAGGTTTACTTACCAATGCTGGTCATTACCGCCGCCCAACGCCGGGCGCTTCGGGCCCGCGCCCACGAGCTCCACCCGGTGGTGTCGATCGCCCAGAAGGGCCTGACCGACGCCGTGGCGCACGAAGCCGATGTCGCCCTGAAGGCCCACGAACTGATCAAGGTGCGGGTCTACAACGACGACCGGGAAGAGCGCGAAGCGTTCCTCGCCGAACTGTGCGAGCGCCTCAATGCCGCCCCGATCCAGCACATCGGCAAGCTGCTGGTGCTGTACCGCCCCGCCCCAGAGGACGAGGGCAATGCCGCCGCTCCGGGGCGCCGCCGTGGCCGCCGCGAAGCGCGCCGCACCAAGCGCAGCTTCCAGGGTAGCTCCGAGAAGGAGTGACGGGAATTCGGGAGTGTGCCCTCCCGGCAACCGAAAAGCCGCCCGCGGGCGGCTTTTTTCATGGCTGCAACGGCTACGGCTAGCGCCGCACCAGCCGGGCCACCAGCACCAGCCCGCACAGGCTCTGGAGCAGATAGAGGATGCTCGACACGCCGTGCCAGGCGGCAAAGCGCTCGCGCATCACCGACTGCATCACGTCCCGGGGCCAGGCATCGGCCTTCATGGTCGCCATCAGGGGCTGGATGCCGAACAGATTGGCGGCGGCGACAAGGGCCATCAGCACGAGCAGCCAGAAATCCAGGCGGCGCAGGGTCGCCAGGCCGTCCCGGCCGAACATCAGCAGCGCCAGCAGGACGAAGCAGGCCAGCCCCAGCCAGCCGCCGGCCTGGAACATGCGGCCGGCCAGGTTGCCCGCCAGGGTCCGGTCGGAGAGGCTGGAGAACAGCAGGGGCGCCACCAGGTAACCCAACGTCCACAGGCTGCCGACCCACAGCACCAGGGCTGCGGCGTGCAGGCTCTCGGTCACGGTGGTCAGCAGGTTCTTGGCGGCAGGCATGGCGATGAGGTTGCGATGAGGTCGTGAAAAGGCGCGTCGATGCTCGATCCGCAGCGGGGCTGTCTGAAAGTCCGCGCCAGGCGCGGGTTTCCGGGCAGCCCCCTGCGGGGTAGGCACTGGCGTTTATTCGTAGCGGACGTCGAGAATCTCGTACTCGCGCATGCCGCCCGGCGCCTGGACCTGGGCCACGTCGCCGGCGTACTTGCCAATCACGGCGCGGGCCAGGGGCGAAGACACGGAAATCTTGCGCTCCTTGATGTCGGCCTCGTCCTCGCCGACGATCTGGTAGGTCACCTGGTCGCCGGAATCCTGGTCCTCCAGTTCCACGGTGGAACCGAACACGCAACGGCCGTCGGCGTCGAGCAGCTTGGGGTCGATGATCTGGGCGTTACCCAGCTTGCCTTCCAGTTCCTGGATGCGGCCTTCGATGAAGCCCTGTTTTTCCTTGGCGGCGTCGTACTCGGCGTTTTCCGACAGGTCGCCCTGGGCGCGGGCCTCGGAAATGGCCTGGATCACGGCCGGGCGTTCGACGGTCTTGAGGTGGTGCAATTCGGTGCGCAGCTTCTCGGCCCCGGCCACGGTCAGCGGTATCTTGCTCATGGGAATTCCCCGATAGATCGGTCTTGGTCGATTAGGTAAATCAGGTAAAGCAAAACCGCCGGCGCCCGAGAACGGGCGACCCCGGCGGTTTTCTGAGGGATTAGTGGATCTGGCTGTGCAGCGTCTGGATGGGATAAACCACCAGGTCGCCCCGGTTCTTCATCCCCTCGGCCGCCGCTTCGGCGCCCCAGATGGTGGTGTACATGGTCACCCGCGCCGCCAGGCCGGAGGTGCGGATCGAACGGGAGTCGGTGATCGCCTGCCGCTTTTCGTCGGCAGTGTTGATGATCAGGCTGATCTCGTTGTTCTTGATCATGTCCACGATGTGGGGACGGCCCTCGGCCACCTTGTTCACCACGGTCACCGGTACGCCGGCGGCCCCGATCGCCGCCGCGGTGCCGCGGGTGGCGAGGATGGTGAAGCCGCAGGAGGCCAGGTCCTTGGCCACATCGACGGCCTTGGTCTTGTCCGAATCCTTGACGCTGATGAACACCTTGCCGGAGGCCGGCAGCTTGACGCCGGCGGCCAGCTGGCTCTTGACGAAGGCTTCGGCGAAGGTCTCGCCCACGCCCATCACCTCGCCGGTGGACTTCATCTCGGGTCCGAGCAGGGTGTCGACGCCGGGGAACTTGGCGAAGGGGAACACCGCTTCCTTCACCGAGAAGTACGGCGGGATCACTTCCTTGGTCACGCCCTGGCTGGCCAGGCTCTGGCCGGCCATGCAGCGGGCGGCGATCTTGGCCAGCTGCAGGCCGGTGGCCTTGGAGACGAAGGGCACGGTGCGCGAGGCCCGGGGGTTTACTTCCAGCACGTAGACCGTCTCGCCCTGGATGGCGAACTGGACGTTCATCAGGCCACAGACGTTGAGGGCCTTGGCCATGGCGATGGTCTGACGGCGCAGCTCGTCCACCAGGGCCGGGGAGATCGAGTAGGGCGGCAGGGAACAGGCCGAGTCGCCGGAGTGCACCCCGGCCTGCTCGATGTGTTCCATGACGCCGCCGATGATCACTTCCTTACCGTCGGACAGGGCATCCACGTCCACTTCGATGGCATCGTTGAGGAAGCGATCGAGCAGCACCGGCGAATCGTTGGACACCTTGACCGCCTCGCGCATGTAGCGCTCCAGGTCGGCTTGCTGGTGCACGATCTCCATGGCCCGGCCGCCCAGCACGTAGGAGGGGCGGACCACCAACGGATAGCCGATCTCGGCGGCCAGGCGCAGGGCGTCGGTCTCGTTGCGGGCGGTGCGGTTGGGCGGCTGGCGCAGGCCCAGGTCGTTGAGCAGTTTCTGGAAGCGCTCCCGGTCCTCGGCGGCGTCGATCATGTCCGGGCTGGTGCCGATGATGGGCACGCCGTTGGCTTCCAGGTCCCGGGCCAGCTTCAGCGGGGTCTGGCCGCCGTACTGGACGATCACGCCCACCGGCTTTTCGACATTGACGATCTCCAGCACGTCTTCGAGCGTCAGCGGCTCGAAGTACAGGCGGTCGGAGGTGTCGTAGTCGGTGGACACGGTTTCCGGGTTGCAGTTGACCATGATGGTCTCGTACCCGTCTTCGCGCATGGCCATGGCGGCGTGCACGCAGCAGTAGTCGAACTCGATGCCCTGGCCGATGCGGTTCGGACCGCCGCCCAGGACCATGATCTTCTTCTTGTCGGTGGGCGCCGCCTCGCACTCTTCCTCGTAGGTCGAGTACATGTAGGCGGTGTTGGTGGCGAACTCGGCGGCGCAGGTATCAACGCGCTTGAACACCGGACGCACCGACTGGGCGTGGCGGTATTCGCGCACGGCGGTCTGGGTGGTGCCGAGCAGCTTGGCCAAGCGCTTGTCGGCGAAGCCGGCGCGCTTGAGGGCCAGCAGTTCATCCTTGGACAGGGATTCCAGGGTACGACCTTCCAGGGACTTGGCCTTCAGGTACAGATCTTCGATCTGGGCCAGGAACCAGGGGTCGATGTGGGTCAGGCGCTGGATGTCCTCCAGGGACAGGCCGGCGCGGAAGGCATCGGCCACGTACCACAGGCGGTCCGGACCGGCCTCGGCCAGCTGCTTTTCGATCTCTTCCCGGTCGGAGGTCTTCTCGTCGAAGCCGTCCACGCCCACTTCCAGGCCGCGCAGGGCCTTTTGCAGTGATTCCTGGAAGGTGCGACCGATGGCCATCACCTCGCCCACCGACTTCATCTGGGTGGTCAGGCGGGAATCGGCGGTGGGGAACTTCTCGAAGGCGAAACGGGGCACCTTGGTGACCACGTAGTCGATCGAGGGCTCGAACGAGGCCGGGGTCTTGCCGCCGGTGATCTCGTTGGCCAGCTCGTCCAGGGTGTAGCCGACGGCCAGCTTGGCCGCCACCTTGGCGATGGGGAAGCCGGTGGCCTTGGACGCCAGGGCCGAGGAACGGGACACCCGGGGGTTCATCTCGATGACGATCATGCGGCCGTCGAACGGGCTGATCGAGAACTGGACGTTGGAACCACCCGTATCCACCCCGATCTCGCGCAGCACCGCGATCGAGGCGTTACGCATGATCTGGTATTCCTTGTCCGTCAGGGTCTGGGCCGGGGCGACGGTGATCGAGTCGCCGGTGTGCACCCCCATCGGGTCCAGGTTTTCGATGGCGCAGACGATGATGCAGTTGTCCTTGTGGTCGCGCACCACCTCCATCTCGAACTCTTTCCAGCCAATCAGGGATTCCTCGATCAGCAGTTCGCTGGTGGGGGAAGCTTCGAGGCCGCGCTTGCAGATGGTCTCGAACTCTTCCATGTTGTAGGCGATGCCGCCGCCGGTGCCACCCAGGGTGAAGGACGGGCGGATGATGGCCGGGAAGCCGATCATCGCCTGGACCTGGTAGGCCTCTTCCATGGAGTGGGCCACGGCGGAACGGGCGGAGCCGAGACCGATCTTGGTCATGGCGGCCTTGAACTTCTCCCGGTCCTCGGCCTTGTCGATGGCTTCCTTGGAGGCACCGATCATTTCCACGCCGAACTTGTCCAGCACGCCGTGCTTGGCCAGGTCGAGGGCGCAGTTGAGCGCAGTCTGGCCGCCCATGGTGGGCAGCAGGGCGTCGGGACGCTCTTTCTCGATGATCTTGGCCACCACCTGCCAGGTGATCGGCTCGATGTAGGTGACGTCGGCCATCTCCGGGTCGGTCATGATGGTGGCCGGGTTGGAGTTCACCAGGATGACCTTGTAGCCCTCCTGCCGCAGGGCCTTGCAGGCCTGGGCGCCGGAGTAGTCGAATTCGCACGCCTGGCCGATGACGATCGGGCCGGCGCCGATGATGAGGATGCTCTTGATGTCTGTACGCTTCGGCATGGGTACGCCTTGTCTGCTCGCGGCGCCTTAGCGGGCCGCTTGGTGTTCTTCCATCATCCGCACGAAGCGGTCGAAAAGGTAGGCCACGTCGTGGGGGCCCGGGCTCGCCTCAGGGTGTCCCTGGAACGAGAAGGCCGGCACGTCGGTGCGGGCGATGCCTTGCAGGGAGCCGTCGAACAGGGAGACGTGGGTCACCTTGACGTTGGCCGGCAGGGTATCGCCATCCACGGCGAAACCGTGGTTTTGGCTGGTGATCAGCACCTGGCCGGTCTCCACGTCCTTGACCGGATGGTTCGCGCCGTGGTGGCCGAACTTCATCTTCATGGTCTTGGCGCCGGAGGCCAGGCCGAGCAGCTGGTGGCCCAGGCAGATGCCGTAGGTGGGGATGCGCTTGGCCAGGATTTCCTGAATGGCGGTAATGGCGTAGTCGCAGGGCTCCGGATCGCCGGGGCCGTTGGACAGGAACACGCCGTCCGGGTTGAGCTTGAACACCTCGGAAGCCGGGGTCTGGGCCGGCACCACGGTGACCTTGCAGCCCCGGGACGCCAGCATGCGCAGGATGTTGCGCTTGATGCCGAAGTCGTAGGCCACCACGTTGAAGCGCGGCGCGGCGGGAGCGCTGAAGCCCTTGAGGGTCCATTCGCCCTCGTTCCACTCGTAGGACGACTCCACCGACACCACCTTGGCCAAGTCCATGCCGGCCAGACCCGGGAAGGCCTTGGCTTCCGCCAGGGCGCGGGCCTCGTCGGCCACCCCGGCGACGACGGCGCCGGCCTGGGCACCCTTCTCGCGCAGGATGCGGGTCAGCTTGCGGGTATCGATGCCGGCGATGGCAACGATGCCATGCTTCTTCAGGTAGTCGGGCAGGGTCTCTTCGAGGCGCCAGTTCTCGGCACGCACCGGCAGATCGCGGATCACCAGGCCGGCAGCGAAGTTAGCGCGGGACTCGAAATCCCCGGCGTTACAGCCGACGTTGCCGATATGCGGATAGGTCAGGGTGACGATCTGGCGGCAGTAGGACGGATCGGTGAGGATTTCCTGATAGCCGGTGAGTGCAGTGTTGAAGACCACCTCGCCGGAGGTGGAACCTTCGGCGCCGATGGAGTAGCCGCGGAACACGGTGCCGTCGGCCAGCACCAGGACGGCGGGCGGATAGGGGGGAAGCAGGGGGGAGGCAGCTTGGGTCGTGGAGGGCGACACGAAAAACTCCAGAACTAGATACGCGAAGCGGGACGGACTGGTGGTCCCTCCCGCCTCGGCGATTGAATTTGCTAAACCCTTCTATTATAGCGGATCACCCCCTCCCCGGGCAAATCCGCAGGCGCCACGAGCCCTTTGCCCCATCCTTCCCCGGGCATTTCCGGACCGGGCCAGCGCACCATTTCCGTGCGTCGGTGGGCGCCCTCGGCGGGCGGGCCCGCTCAGCGCAGGCCGAGCACGTCCTGCATGTCGTACAGGCCGTTCTGGCGCGACGCCAGGAAACGGGCGGCGCGCAGCGAGCCCAGGGCATAGGGCATGCGGCTGCCGGCTTTGTGGGCAATCTCGACGCGCTCACCGGTGCCGCAGAACATCACCACGTGGTCGCCAACGATGTCGCCGCCGCGCACCGTGGCAAAGCCGATGGTGGACGGGTCGCGCTCGCCGGTGACGCCCTCGCGGCCGTAGATGGCGCACTCCTTGAGATCGCGGCCGACGCCGGCGGCCACCACCTCGCCCATGCGCAGGGCGGTGCCGGACGGGGCGTCCACCTTGTGGCGGTGGTGGGCCTCGACGATCTCGATGTCGTAGCCCTGGTTGAGGATGCGGGCGGCGGTTTCGAGCAGCTTGAAAACCACGTTCACGCCCACGGCCATGTTCGGCGCGAAGACGATGGGGATGTCCTTGGCCGCCTCGGCGATGGCCGCCTTGCCCGCCTCATCGAAGCCGGTGGTACCGATCACCATGGCCACGCCCAGCTCGCGGCACAGGGCCAGGTGCTCCAGGGTGCCCTCGGGGCGGGTGAAGTCGATCAGGCAGCCGGAGCGGGCCAGGCCCGCGCGCAGGTCGGAGGTCACCACCACGTCGGAGGTCAGGCCCACCAGCTCGCCGGCATTCTTGCCGACGCCCGAGCTGCCGGCCCGGTCCAGGGCGGCAGTGAGGACGGCCTCGCCGTCGTTGAGGGTGGCTTCGATGAGCATCTTGCCCATGCGGCCGGAAGCGCCGGCCACGGCGATGTTGAGACGGTTGGTCATGGCTGATCCTTTGAAACGAAAGGCCGGAGTTCCAGCAGCGGCTCCGGCCCGGTAATGGGGGATAAGGGGGGCTGCGCCCGACGGCTCAGGCGCGCCTCCGGCCCGGGGCCTTACAGGCCGATCTTTTCCAGCATGCGGCCGAAGAAGCCGCGCTCACCCTCGGCCGGCGGCAGGGGTTTACCGTCGGCGGGCAGGGAACCGAGATCGATCACCCGGGTCTTCTCCTCAGGCGTGTCCAGTCCGGCAGCCTCGCCCTGGGCGTTCTTGGCCACCACGTCGCCAGCCACCCGGGCCAGCTTGCCGTCCTGGAAATAGACGGTCAGGCGGCGGGCATCCACTTCCTTGGCGCCGCCTTTCTGCATGCGGTACACGTAGTCCCAGCGGTCGGCGTGGAAGGCATCGGAAAGCAGGGGCGTGCCCAGCACATAGCGCACCTGATCCTTGGTCAGCCCGGGGCGCAATTGGGCGACCTGGTCCTGGGTCAGGGCATTGCCCTGCTGCACGTCGATCTTGTATTCGTTGATCAGCTTGGGCGGAGAGCAGGCTGCCAGAGCGACGGAAACGGCGCACAGACCGCAAAGCACGAGTCGGGACATGAAAGACCTGATATGGCGAAAAAAGGTGGCGGCACTCCGGAAGGAACTGGCGTTTTTCGCCCGAATCGCCCGGAATCACCCGAAAACACTGGCACCCGGCTTTTTCCCGGGGCACCGAAACGGTATATCATAGCCCAAAAGGAGAACGCGCCACGTCCGCGTCCGCCCCCTGACGGTCCGCCCGCCGGCAAACCGGCCGTCCCTGCTCCCCCACTCTGAAATCACTCCCCCCGAGATTGCCCATGAATTCCTCGTCCCAGAGCCTCAAGAGCATCGGCCTCAAGGCAACCTTCCCGCGCATGAAGATTCTCGAACTGTTCGAGAAGAGCAGCGTGCGCCACCTGACCGCCGAGGACGTATACCGCCTGCTCATCGCCGAGGACATGGATATCGGCCTGGCCACGGTCTACCGGGTGCTGACCCAGTTCGAGCAGGCCGGCATTCTGGAGCGCCACCATTTCGAATCCGGCAAGGCGGTGTTCGAGCTGAACGCCGGGCGCCACCACGACCACCTGGTGTGCGTGAACTGCGGCAAGGTCGAGGAATTCTTCGACGAGGAAATCGAGCGCCGCCAGCAGAAGATCGCCGCGGAACGCGGCTACGCGCTCCAGGACCACGCCCTGTATCTGTACGTGGAATGCACCAAGCCCGACTGTCCGGGCAAGCAAGCCGAGGACGAGAAGTTCCAGCGCGGCACCGAATAGCCTGCCGCCCACCGCGCCTCCCCATGAAAAAACGCCGCATTGCTGCGGCGTTTTTCTTTTGTCTCGGCCGGACCGCCCTCACCCCGCCGCCAGCATCTCCTCGGCGTGGCGCCGGGTGGTGGCGGTGATCTCCACCCCGCCCAGCATCCGGGCGATTTCCTCGACCCGGCCCGGAGCGTCCAGGGACAGCACCCGGCTGAGCACCTCGCCGCCCTTCTGGGATTTGGCCACCTGCCACTGGTGATCAGCCCGGGCCGCCACCTGGGGCAGGTGGGTGACGCACAGCACCTGCCGGTCCTGGCCCAGGCGGTGCAGCAGGCGCCCCACCACCTCGGCCACGCCGCCGCCGATGCCCACGTCCACCTCGTCGAAGACCAGGGTGGGTACCTTGGCCTGGCGGGTGGTGACCACCTGGATGGCCAGGCTGATGCGCGACAGTTCGCCGCCGGAGGCCACCTTGGCCAGGGGCTTGGCGGCACTGCCGGACAGGCCGGCGATGCGGAATTCCACCTGCTCCAGGCCATGGGCGCTGCCGTCTTCGAGAGGCACCAGCCCGATCTGGAACTTGCCACCGGACAGGGCCAGTTCCTGCATCACCGCCGAGACCTCCTTACCCAGGGCTTCCGCCGCCTTGGCGCGCTTCTTGGACAACGCCTGGGCCAGGCCGCGGTAGCGGGATTCGGCCGCCGCCACCCGGGCCGCCAGGGCTTCCAGGTCCGAAGCCTCCCCCAGCTGGGCGAGGCGCTGGCGGGCCGATTCCAGGCGAGCCGGCAGGGTTTCCGGGGTTTCCCGGTACTTGCGGGCGCAGGACAGCACGGCGTCGATGCGCCGCTCGGCTTCCGCCAGCCGGTCCGGATCGAGCTCGACCCGGTCGGCGTAGCGGCGTAGTTCCGAAACCGCCTCCACCAGTTCGGTTTGGGCCGAGCGCAGCAGTTCGGCCACCGCGGCAAGGCCCGGGTCGAAGCTGCTCAGGTCGTCCAGCCGGGTGAGGGCCCCGTCCAGCTGTTCCTCGCAGGCGCCCTCGGCGTCGGTCAGCACGTTCAGGGAATAGCGCGCCCCGTCGATCAGGCTGGCGGCGTGGGCCAAGCGCTTGTGCTCCAGGTTGAGGCTTTCCCATTCGTCGCCGGCCAGTCCCAGGGATTCCAGTTCCTGCACCTCCCAGGCCAGGCGCTCCCGCTCTTCGGCCAGTTGGGCGCCGTTGCGCTCGGCCTCGTCGAACAGCATCCGGGCCTCCTGCCAGGCGCGCCAGGCCTCGCCCACGGCGCGCACGTCGTCGCGCAGGCCGGCCTGGCCGTCGAGCAGGGCGCGCTGGGCGTCACCGCGCAGCAGGGATTGATGGGCGTGCTGGCCGTGGATGTCCACCAGGTCCTCGGCCACCGCCTTCAATTGCTGCAAGGTGGCCGGACTGCCGTTGATGTAGGCCCGGGAGCGGCCGCCGGCTTCGAGCACCCGGCGCAGCAGCAGCTCGCCGTCCTCGGGGGCAGCCAGGTCCTGCTCCGCCAACCACTCGCCCACGCCGGGCAGGGCGGCGACGTCGAAAGCCGCCGTCACCTCGGCCCGGGCGGCGCCGGCGCGCACCAGGCCGCTGTCGGCCCGCTCGCCAAGGACGAAGGCGAGGGCATCCACCAGGATCGACTTGCCGGCCCCGGTTTCCCCGGTGAAAGCGCCGAACCCCTGGGCGAACTCCAGTTCGAGGCGGTCGACGATGACGAAATCGCGGATGGTCAGGCGCTGCAGCATAAGGGGCGAGGAGGCGCAGTAAAGTGAGGAGTGGTCGGAGAAGCAGCCGGGGTCAGGTGCCCTTGGGCTTTTCGCTCCACTGCAGCTTCTGGCGCAGCATGGCGAAGTAGCTGTAGCCCGGCGGGTGCAGGAAGCAGACGCTGTGCTCGGAGCGGAACAGGCGCACGCTGTCGTAGCGGCACAGGGTCTGGGTGACCTGGCCGTCGAAGTGCACCCGGGAGTCGTCGGCGGAGAGGATGCGGATTTCGATGGCCTTGGTTTCCGGGATGGTGATCGGCCGGTTGGTCAGGGCATGGGGGCACAGGGGCACCAGGGCGATGCCGCCCAGGGTGGGGTGCAGGATCGGCCCGTTGGCCGACAGGGAGTAGGCGGTGGAGCCGGTGGGGGTGGAGACGATCAGGCCGTCGGCGCGCAGGCTGTAAATGAACTCGCCGTCGATGAACAACTCGAATTCGATGAGCCGGGAGATGGCCCCCTTGTCCACCACCACGTCGTTGAGCGCCACGTTGGCGGCCACCACCTCGCCGCCGCGCACCACCTCGCCGCCGAGCAGCAGCCGGCTTTCCGGGATGAAGCGCCCTTCGAGCAGGTCGTCCAGGCACGAAAGCATGTCGGAACGGGCGATGTCGGTCATGAAGCCGAGCCGGCCCTGGTTCACCCCCACCAGGGGCACCCGGTAGCGGGCCAGCTGGCGGGCGGCGTTGAGCATGGTGCCGTCGCCGCCGACGACGATGGCCACGTCGGCCCGGTAGCCGATCACCGTGAAATCCACTGCGTCGAAGGCCGCCAGGCCGCCCAGGGTGTGGTGGTTGGCCAAGCCATGGCCGCTGGCGGCGCCGAAGCCGGCGATGTTGTCGGCGGTATCGGCTTCCACCAGAACCTTGACGCCCCGGTCGGACAGCGCCTGGGCGAGGGCCAGCAGGGTGTCGGCCACCTCGGGGCTGTGGTACCGGCCGATGAGGGCGATGGTGCGGGGAGTACTGAACGACTGTGGCATGGCAAAATTAAACCACAAAACCATGCCGGCGCCGGGCTTCCCCCGTGCTGGCACTGTCCGTGCCCGGCCCGGGTGCCGCTCCGGGCGGCGCCGGGGGCATCGCGCTCCGCGGCGCCGGCATTTTCGTTTTGATCCTTTTCGGTAACATAGCAGGCCATGCTCGACGAACGCGCCCGCATCCTACTCAAGACCCTGGTCGAACGGTACATCGCCGAAGGCGAGCCCATCGGCTCCCGCGCCCTGTCCCGGTATTCCGGCCTCGACCTGTCCCCCGCCACGGTCCGCAACGTGATGGCCGACCTGGAGGAGGCCGGCTTCGTCGCCAGCCCCCACACCTCCGCCGGCCGGATACCGACGCCCCGGGGCTACCGGCTGTTCGTCGATTCCCTGCTCACCGTGCGCCCCCTGGAAAAAGGGCAGATCGCCGTCCTGGAGCACCAGCTCGACCCGAGCCAGCCCCAGCAGCTGCTGGCCTCGGCCTCGCGCATCCTCTCCGACCTGTCTCACTTCGCCGGGGTGGTGGTGGCGCCGCGCCGCCAGGCGCCGCGCATCAAGCAGATCGAATTCCTCGCCCTGTCGGAAAAACGCATCCTGCTGATCCTGGTCACCGCCGACGGCGAGGTGCAGAACCGCATCCTGTTCACCGAGGCCGCCTACACCCCGGCGGAACTGGTCACCGCCGCCAACTACTTCAACCAGCACTGCGCCGGCCTGGATTTCGACCAGGTGCGCAACCGCCTCGACGCCGAACTGCGCGAGCTGAAGAGCGATCTCCAGGCGCTGATGAGCGCGGTGCTGGCGGTGGGCGACCAGGCCATGCACGAGAGCGGCGATCGCTACGTGATCTCAGGCGAGCGCAACCTGCTCGACGTGGACGACCTGTCGTCCAACGTGCGCCGCCTGCGCGAACTGTTCGACCTGTTCGAGCACAAGACCGGACTGGTGCGCCTGCTCGACCTGTCGAACAAGGCCGACGGGGTGCAGATCTACATCGGCAACGAATCGGGCATCGCCCCCCTGGACGAGTGCAGCGTGGTCACCGCCCCCTACGAGGCCAACGGCCAAGTGATCGGCTCGGTGGGGGTGATCGGCCCGACCCGCATGGCCTACGAGCGGGTCATCCCGATCGTGGACATCACCGCCCGACTGCTCTCCTCCGCCCTCACCTACCAGGCCACGGCCTGATCCCGCGCCGGGGCGGTGGGTCCAAACCTCCCCCCGGCGCCCCACAAGAACAACGCGACAGCGACACACCGTCTCAGGACCCATGCCCCGCTTCCAGCCCGAACCGCCGTTCCAGCACGGCACCCCGCCTCAGACCGCCGTGGTGCTGGTCAACCTCGGCTCACCCGACTCCCCCACTCCCGAAGCGGTGCGCCGCTATCTCAAGGAATTCCTCTCCGACCCCCGGGTGGTGGAAATCCCCACGGCGGTGTGGTGGCCGATCCTCAACGGCATCATCCTCAACACCCGGCCCAAGCACTCCGCCGCCAAGTACGCCACCATCTGGACCCCGGAAGGCTCGCCCCTCAAGGTGCACACCGAGCGCCAGGCCAAACTGCTCCAGGGCCTGCTCGGCGAGCGGGGCCACCGGGTCACCGTCACCTGGGCGATGCGCTACGGTAGCCCGGCCCTGCCCGAGGTGCTCGACCGGCTGAAAGCCGACAACCACACCCGCATCCTGCTGCTGCCCGCCTACCCCCAGTATTCGGCCAGCACCACCGCCACCGTGCTCGACCAGGCCGGCCAGTGGCTCGCCGGCCTGCGCAACCAGCCCGAGGTCCGCAGCCAGCGCAGCTTTGCCGACGACCCGGGCTATATCGCCGCCCTGGCCGCCAGCGTGCGCGAGCACTGGCAGGCCCACGGCAAGCCCGCCGCCAATGACAAGACCTACCGGTTGGTGATGAGCTTTCACGGCGTGCCGCGGCGCTCCCTAGACCTGGGCGACCCCTACCACTGCGAGTGCCACAAGACCGCCCGGCTGCTGGCCCGGGCCCTGGACCTGCCCGAGCATCAGGCGCTGACCACCTTTCAGTCCCGCTTCGGCAAGGCCGAATGGCTCCAGCCCTACACTGCCCCGACCCTGGCCGCCCTGCCCAAGGAAGGGGTCGTCCGGGTGGACGTGCTGTGCCCGGGCTTCGTCGCCGACTGCCTGGAGACCCTGGAGGAGATCGCCCAGGAGGTGAAGGCCGACTTCCTCAATGCCGGCGGCCAGGTCTTCCACTACCTGCCCTGCCTCAACGAGCGACCCGACTGGATCGCCGCCCTGGCCGACCTGGCCGAGGCCCAACTGGCAGGCTGGCCTACCCGGACACCCCGGGACGATCAGGGCCTGGCCGAATCGGTGGCACGGGCGCGCCTCCTCGGCGCCAAGGCCTGACCGGCCGGAACGCCGCCAGGGGCGCGGCGTTCCAAATATCATCCGCGAAGAACAAGCACTGGCGCGGGTTTCCAGGCATGCCATCTGGAAACCCGCGCCAATAAAGGGTTTGCGGCACGGTTCAGCCTTGGCCGCTGGTGCCGTTAATACAGGGGTAGCCTTCGCGGAGCTCCCCATGCACATTACCCAGACCCAGCTGGAGCAACGCTCCAGCCATGCCTCCCAAAGCCGCCACAATGTCAGCGAGAACCTGCGCGCCTGGATCGGCGACCAGCGCCCCGACTTTTCCGACGGCAGCCAGGGCGCCCAGCCGCGGGTGAATATTTCCAGCGCGGCGCTGGACGCCCTGAAGCATGACCAGGCAAAGGACAACGCGGCCAAGTCCGCCAAGGAGGCCTCCGGGCAAAGCGCCTCGTCCGTCTCATCCGGCATCGACCTTTCCGACGACGAGAACCTGGACCCGCGCCTGCGCATCCTCAAGGCCGTGGTGGAAATGCTCACCGGCGAGACGATCCACCTGGTCGGCACCCGGGAACTGGGCGACCTCAAGGCCGCCGCCCTGCCCCCCAGCGCCCAGGCAGCCGCCTCCCAGGCGCCGCCGCCGGAGCAAGCCGCGCCGAAACAGGGCTACGGCGTGGAGTACGACTACTCGGAAAGCGTCTACGAGAGCGAGACCACCTCGTTCTCCGCCCAAGGCACGGTGCGCACCGCCGACGGCCAGGAAATCAACTTCAGCGCCAACCTGACCATGAGCCGGGAGTTCCAGGCCACCTACAACGCCCGCCTGCGTCTGGGGGACGCCAAGCTGCGGGACCCGCTGGTGCTCAACTTCAACGGGCAGGCCGCCCAGCTCTCCGATCTGCGCATCGATTTCGACCTGTACGGCGACGGACAGAAAGGGAGCCTGCCGTTCGTCTCCAGCGGCAGCGGCTTCCTCGTGTTCGACCGCAACGGCGACGGCAAGGTGAACGACGGCCGGGAGCTTTTCGGCCCCAGCACCGGCGACGGCTTCACCGAACTGGCGGCCTTGGATACCGACGGAAACGGCTGGATCGACGAGGCCGACCCGGCCTTCGCGCACCTCGGCACCTGGACCCTGGGGCCCGACGGCCCGGTGTTCAAAACCCTGGCCGAGCAAGGGATCGGCGCCCTGTCGGTGACCGGCCAGGCCACCCCGTTTTCCCTCAAGGACAAGAACAATCAGCTCCAGGCCCAGATCCGGGCCACCGGCGTGTTTTTGCACGAGTCGGGAGCGGCTGGCACAATTCAACAGGTTGACGTCGCCGCCTGAGCCAAAACGGGCAGCGCGCCCATGCCGGGGGACAAGGCCCGATCCGTCCCACCGGCCTACTAAAACAAGGCCGCCCCGACAAGGGCGAGCCCAAGGGAGGTAACGGGTGTCATGAAGCGTATTGCCGATTGGAGCATCTGGGTCCGTCTCACCGCGGCCATCTGGCTAGTGCTGGTGGCCGCCTGGAGCGGAATGATCGTGTGGGAAACCGCCGTCACCCGCGAAACCGCAGTCAACCAGGCGGAAGGCTTCGCCAAGAGCATTCACGAAATGACCATGGCCGGCCTGACCGGCATGATGATCACCGGCACCGTGGCCCAGCGCGAGGTCTTTCTCGACCAGATCAAGCAGCTCTCGGTGATCAAGGACCTGCACGTGATCCGCGGCGACGCCGTCTCCAAGGTGTTCGGCCCCGACACAAAATCCACCCGCCCCCTCGATGAGGTCGAGAAGCAGGTGATGGGCAGCGGCAAGCCCTTCGTCGCCGTGGGCGACGACGGCGACGGCCGCTACTTGCGGGTGGTGAACCCGACCCTGGCCTCCACCAACTACCTGGGCAAGAACTGCATCATGTGCCACCAGGTGCCCGAGGGCACCGTGCTCGGCGTGGTCAGCATGAAGGTCTCCCTTTCCGACGTGGATGCGGCGGTCAACACCTTCGGCGTCAAGATCGCCGCCACCGCCGTGGCCGTGGTGCTCGGCCTGCTGGTGGTGATCTACCTGTTCACCCGCCACTTCGTCACCGAGCCGATCGGCCAGCTCACCCGGGGCCTGCGCGACATCGCCGAGGGCGACGGCGACCTGACCCGCCGTCTGCGGGTCAAGGGCAAGGACGAGATCGGCGAGGCCGCCGGGGTCTTCAACCAGCTCATGGAAAACTTCGCCGGGCTGGTGCGCCAGGTCAGCACCTCCGCCGCCCAGGTGTCCGCCAAGGCCCACGATCTCTCCAACTCGGCCGGCCGGGTGGCGGCCAGTTCCCACCGCCAGAACGAGCAGTCGGTCCATGCCGCCAGCGCGGTGGACCAACTGGTGGAAAGCATCTCGTCCATTTCCCAGAGCGCCGGCCACGTCCAGCAGCAATCCCAGGAGAGCCTGGCCCGGGCCGAGGAAGGCAACCGCAGCCTGAACCAGCTGCTCGGCGAAATGAAGGGCGTGGAGCACAACGTGCGCACCATGGCCGACACCGTCACCGAGTTCGTGCGCAGCACCGAGGCCATCACCCGCATGACCCAGGAGGTGAAGGACATTGCCGAGCAGACCAACCTGCTGGCGCTCAACGCCGCCATCGAGGCCGCCCGGGCCGGCGAGGCCGGCCGCGGCTTCGCCGTGGTGGCCGACGAGGTGCGCAAGCTGGCCGAGAAGTCGTCCCGTTCGGCCAGTGAGATCGACGCCATCACCGACAGCCTGTCGGCCCAGTCGGTCCAGGTGCGCACCGCCATCGAATCCGGCCTGACCAACCTGGCGGCCAGCCAGAACTCGGTGGAAGGTGTCGCCGGCATCCTCCAGGCCACCAACGGCTCGGTCACCGAAGTGGGCCACGGCCTGGATGCCATTGCCGCCGCCACCGAGCAGCAGCGCCGGGTCAGCGGTGAAGTGGCGGAGAACATCGCCGCCATCGCCGCCATGGCCGAGGAGAACAACGGCGCCGTGGAAGAAACCGCCCAGGCCGCCCAGGCCCTGGAAGGGCTGGCCGATTCGCTGCAAGGCGCGGTGGGCCGCTTCCGCACCTGATCCGGACCGTCGGCCAAAACGACGAAGGGCGCCCGCGGGCGCCCTTCGCTTTTCCCCCCTCGCCGTTACCTCTCGCCGAACAGGGCGCGCAGCCTGGGCACCAGGAACAGGTTCAAGGTCAGCACGATGATCCCCGTGGACACCCCGGTGCGGACTACCGGGTTCAGAGGCAGGGCCTGCTCCGCCAGGTCGAGGGCCAGACTCAGGACCAGGGCGAGCAGAAACACCGCCAGCCAGAGAATGGCGAGAAAGGCCAGCTTGCCCTTGCGGCGGATCGGCGTTTGCATGGGAGGAACAGGCGACCTCGGCGACGTGGGAACGACGTGGAAATGGCCGGCCCGCCCGGGTCGACCCAGTGTGGCAATCCGGAGGGCCGCGGCGCGGTGCCTCGGCAACGGAAATGCCGCCGGAAAACTCTAGCGGCATTGTTTTGCTCCGGTGTTACAGCCTTATGGCGGCGTGACGGCGCAACGGCGATTGGGCTCGACGGCGGAAGGCAGCGGGGCACTTCCGGTGCGCCGCCGCACACCTCGGTCGATCAGTCGAGCAGGGCCAAGCCCCCCGGCGGGGCCTTGGGAACGGGAGCGCTGCCGGGCACCGCCGCCGCGCCGAGCTTGGCCAGGGACTTGTTGGCCTGGCGCAGCCGGCCGATCAGGATGCCGGTGATGGTGCGGTGGAAGCGCTCCTGCAATTCGTCGGAGGAAAGCGCCATGGCCGCCGGGCTGATTTCGAGGAAGACCGTCGGCTCCAGGGTCACCACCGTGGCGCTGCGGGGCCCCTGCTCCGGGTCCAGGTAGGCCATTTCGCCCACCACCTCGCCGCTGCCCAGGCGGGCCAGGCTGCGCCCCTGGTACGACACTTCCACCTGGCCGGAGACGACCACGCCGAAGGTCTTGTCCAGGGTCAGCTCCCGGATCAGGGCGATCTTGGCCGGCACCTCCTGCCAGGTCGAGATGCGCAGGATTTCCCACAGCTCCACGTCCTCGAAGCGGCGGAAGAAGGACAGGCCGCGCAAGGCGGCGAAACGCCGCCGGTCGCGCTCGGCCACGTCGTCCTCGTCGTCCACGATCTGGTAGCGCACCGTGGACAGGTCCTTGGCGAAATCGGCGCCGCTGCGGTAGCGGTTGTAGAGGTCTTTTTCCAGAGCCTTCTTGAGGATCGGGTCCATGCCGGCGGGAATCGCCGGATTGAGGGCGCACACCGAGGGCGGCTCCATGTTCACGATCTTGTAGACCAGGGAGGCCGGGTTGTCGGCGCGGAAGGGCAGGCGCCCGGTGAGCAGCTGGAAGAGCAGCACGCCCAGGGAATACAGGTCGGTCTTGTGGTTGAGCGGGTAGCCCTTGACCTGCTCCGGCGACATGTAGGCGGGGGAGCCCACCCCCATGACGAAGGTGGAATCCCGGTCCTTGTTCTTTTGCAGGTTGAGGGCCAGGCCGAAGTCGGTGATCTTCGGGTTGCCCTCTTTGTCGATCAAGATGTTGGCCGGCTTGATGTCCCGATGCACCACCCCGTGCCGGGCAGCGTGGTCCAGGGCCAGGCAGCACTTGAAGATCAGCCCCACCACCTTGTGGAAGGGCAGCAGCCGGTCGATGTGGATGTGCTGGTCCAGGGCCGCGCCGTCCACGAACTCCATCACCAGGTAGGCCAGGGGCGTGGGGCCGTCGGTGTCCACCACCGCCTCGTAGATCTTGACGATGTTGGGATGGTCGAGGCGCTGGCCGACCCCGTGCTCGGTCTTGAACAGCTTGAGCAGCCGGCGGGATAGGGCCGCGCCGCCGTTGGCGCCGAAGCGCACGTACTTGATCGCCACCTCCCGGCCGTCCTGCGGGTCCCGGGCCAGGTAGACGGTAGCGGTGGCCCCCTTGCCCAGTTCGCGGAGCACTTCGTAGCGACCGATATTCTTTGGCTGTCTGGCTGCGCCTGCCACGGTGATTGCGCCTCGTAACGCACCGGGACGGCCCGGCGGCGATGGGTGGATGGGGGAAATGGGAGAAGGGGCCATGCTAGCAGAAGCCCCACCGTTTTTTTCCGGCCCGGGGCTTGAAAGGCAGCGCCGACGCCCCATCTAAGTGCAATTGTTCATTTCAGACGTCTGGAGAAACCGCACCATGTCCGAGACTCCCCTGCCCCAGGACCCGCAACAGGCGGCCGACACCTCCTCCTCCGCCGTGGACGCCGCCGGCGCCGCCCCCGAGGCTGCCGCCCAGCCCCTGGACCCGGCCGCCCTGGTCGCCCGGGTGGCCGAGCTCGAAACCGAACTGGCCGCCAAGCAGGACGCCTGGCTGCGCGCCGTGGCCGAAGCCGACAACATCCGCCGCCGCTCCGCCGAGGAAGTGCTCAAGGCCGGCAAGTTCGCCGTGGAGAAATTCTCCCTCGACCTGGTGGCGGTGAAGGACAGCCTGGAAGCGGCCATCGCCGCCAACGGCGCCAACGCCAGCCTGGAAAACCTGGCGTCCGGCGTGGAGCTGACCCTCAAGCAGCTGGTCAGCGCCTTCGACAAGGCCGGCGTGACCGAGGTGAACCCGGTGGGCGAAAAATTCGACCCGCACCGCCACCAGGCCGTGGGCATGGTGCCCGCCGACCAGGAGCCGAACACCGTGGTCACCGTGCTGCAAAAGGGCTACGTGCTCAACGACCGGGTGCTGCGCCCGGCCATGGTGACCGTGGCCCAGGGTTGAGCCGGCCGCACGGCACCGGAATTTCGCCGGCCCGGGCTTGAAATCCCGCCGCTGGCCCCTATCTAGGGTTCAAGGACTCGTATTGAACGCGCGCTGCCGCCAGGCCCGCGCCCCACACTGAAAGGAAGCAACATGGGCAAGATCATCGGTATCGACCTGGGTACCACCAACTCCTGCGTCGCCATCATGGAAGGCGGCACCCCCAAGGTCATCGAAAACTCCGAGGGCGCGCGCACCACCCCCTCCATCGTCGCCTACACCGAGGAAGGCGAGATTCTGTGCGGCGACCCGGCCAAGCGCCAGGCCGTCACCAACCCCAAGAACACCCTGTACGCTGTCAAGCGCCTGATCGGCCGCCGCTTCGAAGAGAAGGAAGTGCAGAAGGACATCAACCTGATGCCCTACAAGATCATGAAGGCCGACAACGGCGACGCCTGGGTCGAAGTGCGCGACCAGAAGCTGGCCCCGCCGCAGATTTCCGCCGAAGTGCTGCGCAAGATGAAGAAGACCGCCGAGGACTACCTGGGCGAAGAAGTGACCGAGGCCGTCATCACCGTGCCCGCCTACTTCAACGACAGCCAGCGCCAGGCCACCAAGGACGCCGGCCGCATCGCCGGCCTGGAAGTCAAGCGCATCATCAACGAGCCCACCGCGGCCGCCCTGGCCTACGGCATGGACAAGGCCGGCGGCAAGGATTCCAAGATCGCCGTGTATGACCTGGGCGGCGGCACCTTCGACATCTCCATCATCGAGATCGCCGACATCGACGGCGAAATGCAGTTCGAAGTGCTGGCCACCAATGGCGACACCTTCCTGGGCGGCGAAGACTTCGACCAGCGCCTGATCGACTACATCGTCGGCGAGTTCAAGAAGGAACAGGGCGTGGACCTGTCCAAGGACGTGCTCGCCCTGCAGCGCCTCAAATCCGCCGCGGAAAAGGCCAAGAAGGAACTGTCCTCCTCCCAGCAGACCGAGATCAACGAGCCGTTCATCGCCTTCGACCCGGCCACCGGCCCGAAGCACCTGACCATGAAGCTCACCCGGGCCAAGCTCGAATCCCTGGTGGACGACCTGATCGAACGCACCATCGCCCCCTGCGCCACCGCGCTCAAGGATGCGGGCCTCAAGGTCAGCGACATCCACGACGTGATCCTGGTGGGCGGCATGACCCGCATGCCCAAGGTTCAGGACAAGGTGAAGGAGTTCTTCGGCCAGGAACCGCGCCGTGACGTGAACCCGGACGAGGCCGTGGCCGTGGGCGCCGCCATCCAGGGCGGTGTGCTGAAAGGGGACGTCAAGGACGTGCTGCTGCTCGACGTGACCCCCCTGTCCCTGGGTATCGAAACCCTGGGCAGCGTCATGACCAAGCTGATCCAGAAGAACACCACCATCCCGACCAAGGCCAGCCAGGTGTTCTCCACTGCCGACGACAACCAGGGCGCCGTGACCATCCACGTGCTGCAGGGCGAGCGCGAAATGGCCGCCGGCAACAAGAGCCTGGGCCAGTTCAACCTGGAAGGCATCCCCCCGGCTCCCCGCGGTACGCCGCAGATCGAGGTGACCTTCGACATCGACGCCAACGGTATCCTGCACGTGTCCGCCAAGGACAAGGCCACCGGCAAGGAGAACAAGATCACCATCAAGGCCAACTCGGGTCTGTCCGAGGAGGAAATCCAGCGCATGGTGAAGGACGCCGAGGCCCACGCCGAGGAAGACAAGAAGGCCCACGAGTTGGCGGATGCCCGCAACCAGGCCGACTCCATGGTGCACATGGTGAAGAAGTCCCTCACCGAGTACGGCGACAAGCTCGATGCCGGCGAGAAGGAAGCCATCGAGAAGGCCATCGGCGAAGTCGAAGGCGCGATCAAGGGTGGCGACCAGGCCGAAATCGAAGCCAAGACCCAGGCCCTGGCAGCCGCCTCCCAGAAACTGGGCGAAAAGATGTACGCCCAGCAGCAGGGTGAAGCGGGTGCCGCAGGTGCTGCCGGTGCCCAGCCCGGCGCCCAGCAGGAAAAGACGGTGGAAGGCGACGTGGTGGACGCCGAATACACCGAGGTGAAGGACAAGAAGTAAGCCTGATCCGCAGCGGCGAAGAGGGTGAGGCGCGAGGGGTTTCCCCTCCCCCTCACCCTTCGCCGTTCCTCCCCCACCCTTGCCGGCCGGCCCAGGCCGCCCGGAACGACCGCCCAGACAAGCCATGTCCAAACGCGATTTTTACGAGATCCTCGGCGTCAACCGCGATGCATCCGACGACGAGATCAAGAAGGCCTACCGCAAGCTGGCCATGAAGCACCATCCGGACCGCAACCCGGACGATAAATCGGCGGAAGAAAAATTCAAGGAGGCCAAGGAGGCCTACGAAATCCTCTCCGACGCGCAAAAGCGCGCCGCCTACGACCAGTATGGCCACGCCGGGGTCGATCCCCAGGCCGGCATGGGTGGCGGCGGAGCCAGCTTCGGCGGCGGGTTTGGCGATGCCTTCGGCGGCATCTTCGACGAAATCTTCGGCGGCGGCCGGGGCGGCGGCGGTGGCCGTTCCAACATCTACCGCGGCGCCGACCTGCGCTACAACCTGGAAATCTCCCTGGAGCAGGCCGCCCACGGCACCGAGACCAAGATCCGCATTCCCACCATGGAGGAATGCGACACCTGCCACGGCTCCGGCGCCAAGAAGGGCACCCAGCCCCAGACCTGCCCCACCTGCCAGGGCAGCGGCCAGGTCCGCCTGCAGCAGGGCTTCTTCTCCATCCAGCAGACCTGCCCGAAGTGCCACGGCACCGGCCGCTACATCGCCGATCCGTGCAACGACTGCCACGGCGCCGGCCGGGTGAAGAAGCACAAGACCCTGGCGGTGAAAATCCCCGCCGGCGTGGACGAGGGCGACCGCATCCGCCTGTCCGGCGAGGGCGAGCACGGCGTGAACGGCGGCCCCCCCGGGGATCTGTACGTGCAGATCCACCTCAAGGCCCACCCGGTGTTCCAGCGCGACCACGACGACCTGCATTGCGAAATGCCGATCTCGTTCACCACCGCGGCCTTGGGCGGCGAAATCGAGATCCCCACCCTGGACGGGGCGGCCAAGATCAAGATTCCCGCCGAGACCCAGACCGGCAAGGTGTTCCGCCTGCGCGGCAAGGGCATCAAGGGGGTGCGCAGCCACGCCCACGGCGACCTGATGTGCCATGTGGTGGTGGAAACCCCGGTGAACCTGACCGACAAGCAGAAGGAACTGCTCAAGGAGTTCGAAGGGACCATGGGCGAAGGCGGCGACAAGCACAATCCGCGCACCAAGTCGTGGATGGACAAGGTCAAGGCGTTCTTCAGCGAGTGACCCGCTTTGGCGTCCCGCGCCCATCCGAAAAACCGGCCTTTCGAGGCCGGTTTTTTTTCGTCACCGTTTGGGCGACGCCGCCCCGTGGGCCTGGAGTTCGGCCAGGTCGGGCAGCCACTGGGCCACCCAGGGCTGAACGGCCTGGCTCGCGGCCACCCCGGCCAATCCCGCCAGGGCGATGCAGGCCATGGCTCCGGCCAGCCGGCCGATCAGCCCCCGGCTGCGGGTGCGCAGCACGAAGGAAAGGCTGAAGACGATGCTGGTGAACGAGGCCAGCACGGCCCCGGTCCCCGCTACCGTGGGCGACAGGCTCCCTTGGGCGGCCAGGGCGGCGGCAGCGGCCACGGCACTGGCGCTGGACATCAGCCCACCGACCACGCTGACGAAATAGAAGCCCACGTCGCCGAACTGGCGCTGGGTGACCCCGCCGACGATGTGCAGCAGCAGGAACACTGCGCCGTACTTGAGGGCCTGGGGCAGGGAGAACGGCAGGTCCAGGTTGATCTCGGCCACCGCCGCCGCTTCCGCCGGGGCCCGCCGGTAGTAGCTCCACACCACCAGCAACAGGCTGGTGGCCATCATCAGGGCGAAGGGAGCGAAGGAACCGAGCAGGGTGATGGGTGCCAGGATCAGCAGCAGGCTGGCGTTGCGCGCAATCATGGCCGTGGTGGCCAGCAGGATGCTGCGGTAGGTGGGCGGCACCAGGGCCTCGGCCCCCTGGCCGATGCGGGAGGACAGCTCGATCACCGTGAAATTGCTGTTCACCAGCCCACCGAGAAAACCCGAGAGCTCGGTGCCCCGGGTACCGTAGACCTTCCACAGCACGTAGTTCACGAAGCCGATGCCGGCGATCAGAATCACCGTCACCCAGGCCGCCCGGGGCTCCACCAGGTGCCAAGGCCCCACCGCACCGACCGGCAGGGCCGGATAGATGACGATGGCCAGGATGGCCAGCAACAGGGCGGAGCGCAGCTCGCTCTCGGTGAGCCCCATGGAAAAGCCCGCCAGCCGTTCCTTCCAGGCTAGAAGGGCGGTGGCGATGACCATCACCGCCGCCGGCGAGATGGTGTGCCCCTGGCCGCACAGGATGCCCGCCACCGCCGTCACCAGCATCGCCGCCGAGGTGGTCAGCTCGGTACCCTGGCCGGCGCGCAGGGTCTGTACGTTGAGGAACACGGCCAACATGCCGGTGAGCAGCAGGATCACCAGGGCGAAGGCCGGCCCCAAGGAACCGCCCAGGGCGCCGAGCAGGCAGATGAAGCCGAAGGTGCGCAGCCCCGCCTCCTTCTTGCGCCGCTCCCGCTCCAATCCGATCAGCAGCCCCAGGGCCAGGCTGAGCACCAGGCGGATGAGTATCTGGAAGTACGGCCATTCCGCGTTGGGCAGCGCCAGGGATTGTTCGAGCATCTCCGCTCCTCCTTGTTGTGGTTTTGCTTGCTCCCGAAAATCATTCCCGTGCTATCGAAAAATATTACAACCATGTTTCAGCACGCGTTCCACTTTTGGCCCGCTCATGCCGGATCGGTTTTTCCACTATTCGTCCGACGCCGGGCGAAGTGGCCATGGCTGTAAGTTTCGCGTCAGCTGCCGCGCCCATCCTCCCGGGATTCATTAGCGGTCCATTACACTCGGGAGACAAGATCATGAAACTGCTGCGTACCGCGGCGGCCCTCGCCGGCTGTCTGCTCGCCACCCTGGCCGCACCGGCCGCGGTGGCGGAAACCGGCGTCACCGACAACGCCATCCTGCTCGGCATGTCGTCTCCCTTCAGCGGCCCCAACGGCGCCTACGGCCAGGAAATGCGCGAAACCATCTCGGCCTACTTCGACCAGGTGAACAAGGCCGGCGGGGTGAACGGGCGCAAGCTCGAACTGGTGGCCCTGGACGACGGCTACGAGACCGACCGGGCCGTGGCCAACACCCGCAGCCTGATCGACGACAAGAAGGTCTTCGCCCTGATCGGCTTCTACGGCTCGTCGCCGACCACCGCCGCCATGGAGGTGTTCTCCGCCGCCAAGGTGCCCCTGATCGGCACCATCTCCGGCGCCGACTCCCTGCGCACCCCGGTGAACCGCTACATGTTCAACGTGCGCGCCAGCTACGCCCAGGAAACCGAGGCCATCGTCACCCAGCTGGTGTCCCTGGGGCTGACCAACATCGCCGTCTTCTACCAGAACGACGGCTTCGGCAAATCCGGCCTGGACGGCGTGGTGGCCGCCCTCAAGAAACACAAGCTGACCCCCTCCGCCGTGGGCACCGTGGAACGCAACTCGGTGGACGTGGGCAAGGCCGTGCAGACCATTTCCAAGGCAGCCCCCCAGGCGGTGGTGATGGTGACCCTGTACAAGCCCACCGCCGAGTTCGTGCGCCAGATGCGCAAGATCGACCAGAATCCCCAGTTCATGACCCTCTCGCCGGTGGGCGCCGACATGCTGGTGCACGAGCTGGGCAACGACGCCCGAGGCATCGGCATCTCCCAGGTGATGCCCTACCCGTGGAACGAGGCCACTCCGGTGGTACGCGAATACCAGCGCCTGGTGGGCAAACAGCAGGCCAAGTATTCCTACTACGGCATCGAGGCCTACATCACCGCCAAGCTGATGGTGGAAGCCCTGCGCAAGCAGGGCAAGGACCTGACCCGGGAAAAGCTGGTGAGCACCCTGGAAAGCCTGGGCAACCACGACCTGGGCGGCTACCGGATCAGCTACTCCCCCGCGGACCACGGCGGTTCCCGCTATGTGGACCTGACCGTGATCGGCAGCGGCGGCCGGGTATTGCGCTGACCGCCCCCTTCGCCCCCCTTCGCCCCCACGAAACCGCCGGACGTCCGCCCGGCGGTTTTTTCATGCCCTGACGCCACCAAACAGCCGCCAAAAAATTCCTCATTTCAAAATTTGTTCTGCATTTAAGAATTTGGCAAACTATGGCCTCCCATACATTCCAGCCCGCCCCGACCCGGCGGCAACTACAAAGTCATACGGATCCGCACTTGGACGATTAGGCCGGCAGCAAGCCAACGGCCCGGAACGAGTGCAGGCAAATCCGAATCAGAGGAGGCATTCATGGTCCATGGTCGTTCCCCGGGAATATCCCGCGCGCTGCGCCGCCTGACGGCGGCCTCGCTTCTGCTGCTGGCCGCCGCGCAAGGCCCGCTCCACGCCGAACCCGGGGTGAGCCCCGAGGCCATCGTCATCGGCCAATCGGTGGTCCTGTCCGGGCCCATGGCGGAAAACGGCGAGCAATACACCCGGGGCATCCGCCTCTATCTGGACCAAGTCAATGCCCAGGGCGGGCTGTTCGGCCGCCGCATCGAGCTGGCGACCCTGGACGACGGCTACGACCCGAAGCGGGCCGAGGACAACACCCGCAAGCTGCTCCAGGAGCGCCAGGCCTTCGCCCTGTTCGGCTACGCCGGCACCGGCTCGACCCTGGCCGCCCTGCCCCTGGCGGAAAAGGCCGGGGCCCCCTTCATCGCCCCCTACAGCGGGGCCGAGGCCCTGCGCGCCCGGCCCAATCCCCTGCTCTTCCACCTGCGCCCCGGCTACGGGCGGGAAATGCACAAGATCGTCGAGCACCTGGTCACCCTGGGCATCACCCGCATCGCCCTGGCCTACCAGGACGACAACTTCGGCCGGGCCGGGCAGAAGAGCTTCGACGAGGCCATGGCCCGCTTCAAGCTCAAGCCCGTGGCCATCGCCGCCATCGACCCCACCAACCTGGACGCCCGCCCCACGGTGACGGCCCTGCGCGCCGCCGATCCGCTGGCGGTGGTGCTGGCCACCGCCGGCCAGGGCACGGCGGCGGTGATCAAGGAATACCGCAAGGCCGGCACTCCACCCCAGTTCTTCGGCCTGTCGGTGGCCAGCGCCGCCCTGCTGCGGCGCGACCTGGGCTGCGGTGCTGCTGGCATCGTCATCGCCCAGGTGGTGCCCTCGCCCTGGAGCCGCAGCAGCGGCGTGGTGCGCCAGTACCGGGATGCCCTGGGCAACGCCGAGCCCCACCACGCCGCCCTCGAAGGCTACATCGCCGCCCGGGTGCTGGTGGAAGGACTGCGCCGCGCCGGCAAGGACCTCACCCGCGCCCGCTTCGTCGCCGGGCTGGAAAGCCTGCGCCAGTTCGACCTGGGGGATTTCACCGTGGACTTCCGCCCCGGCCAGCACAACGGCTCGGCCTTCGTGGACCTGTCGATCCTGCGCGGCGACGGCCAGTTCATCCAGTGACGGCCGCCGCCCGGCGCACAAACGAAAAAGGCCCCGCATGTGCAGGGCCTTTTTCGTTGCGGATCGGCCGCCGGTTGCGGGCGGCCCAGCCTCAGGCGCGGCGCCAGGTGGTGCCGCCGGGGCCGTCCTCGAGCAGCACGCCGGCCGCCTTCAACTCGTCGCGGATACGGTCGGATTCGGCGAAGTTCTTCGCCTTCTTGGCCTCGGCACGGGCCTGGATAAGGGCCTCGATGCGCTCGGCGGCGTAGCCTTCCTCGGCCACCGGGCCGCCTTGCAGGAACTCCAGCGGATCGCGCTGCAACAGGCCGAGCACGGCGCCCAGGCCCTTCAACTGGCGGGCCGTGGCCGGGTCCCGGCTCTTGTTCAGCTCGTTGGCCAGATCGAACAGGACGGCCATGGCCTCGGCGGTGCCGAAGTCGTCGTCCAGGGCAGCCTTGAAGCGCTGGGCGTGGGCCTCGTTCCAGTCCACCCCGCCGGCGGCCGCCTCGACGCCGCGCAGGGCGGTGTACAGCCGGGTCAGGGCGCCCCGGGCATCGTCCAGGTGGGCGTCGGAATAGTTCAGCGGGCTACGGTAGTGGGCACGCAGGATGAAGAAGCGCACCACTTCCGGGTCGTACTGCTCCAGCACCTGGCGGATGGTGAAGAAGTTGCCCAGGGACTTGGACATCTTCTCGTCGTCCACCCGCACGAAGCCGTTGTGAATCCAGTAATTGACGAAGCCGTGGCCGTGGGCCCCCTCGCTCTGGGCGATCTCGTTCTCGTGGTGGGGGAACTGGAGGTCCTGGCCGCCGCCGTGGATGTCGATGTGATTGCCGAGCAGGGACGAGCTCATCGCCGAGCACTCGATGTGCCAGCCGGGCCGGCCGTCGCCCCAGGGGGAGGCCCACTTCACCTCGGCCGGTTCCTCGGCCTTGGCGTGCTTCCACAGCACGAAGTCGAGGGGATCGTGCTTGCCGCTGTCGGCCTGGACCTCGACCCGTTCACCGGCGCGCAGATCGTCCAGGGACTTGCCGGACAGCTTGCCGTAGCCGGGAAACTTGCGTACCGCGTAGTTCACGTCGCCGCCGCTGGCCTGGTAGGCCAGGCCCTTTTCTTCCAGGGTGCCGATCATCGACAGCATCTGGGGCACGAACTGGGTGGCGCGGGGCTCGTGGTCGGGACGCTCCACCCCCAGGGCGTCGGCGTCCTCGTGCATGTAGGCGATGAAGCGGTCGGTGAGCTGGCGGATGGTCTCGCCGTTCTCCACCGCCCGCTTGATGATCTTGTCGTCGATGTCGGTGATGTTGCGCACGTAGGTCACGTCGTAGCCCGACGCGCGCAGCCAGCGCCGCACCATGTCGAACACCACCAGCACCCGGGCGTGGCCCAGGTGGCAGTAGTCATAGACGGTCATGCCGCACACGTACATCCTCACCTTGCCAGGTTCGATGGGGTGAAAGTCCTGCTTTTCACGGGCGAGGGAGTTGTAGATTTTCAGCATGGAGGGACCTTAACAAAGCCAGGCGTAGCAAAAAAACGGAGAGCACGGAGGGGCACGTCGGGGAGGTTTCCCGGGAACGGCGGCCGAAACAATGGACGCGACCTGGGCCTGCCCGACATGCAGGCGCGCCGGGGTCTGCCGGAGCGCCGGAAAAACTGGGGCCGCCGGCGCCGTGCCGCAGCAATCCGGGGCGCCCTGGGCGAACGTTTTCTTGGTAAAATCAGCCGGATTTTCCGAGCGTCCGGACCGTCGCGCCCGGGCGTTTGCCGATTGCGGCAGCCATTCAACGAGAAACCCGCCGAGTATAGCACAACGATGCGCCTCCACTCCTCGCAAACCCGTGCCACTACTGGCCTTCAGCGCTTTTCCCCGCTTCGCCCCGCCGCCGCCCTGCGCCCCCTCCTGACCTCCATCGCCCTGGCCGTTTCCCTGGTCGCGATGCCGCAGGCATGGGCCAACGGCCCGGCGAATGCCGATTCGCTACCGGAGATCCAGCGCCTCATCAAGCAAGGCCAGTACCCCCAGGCCCTGGAGCGCGTCGATGCCTACATCGCCACCCGTCCCAAGGACGCCCAGGGCCGCTTCACCAAGGGCCTGATCCTCACCGAGCTGAACCGCCCGGCGGACGCCATCGTCGTCTTCCAGCGCCTCACCGAGGATTACCCGGAACTGCCCGAGCCCTACAACAACCTGGCGGTGCTGTACGCCCAGCAGAAGCAGTACGACAAGGCCCGCACTGCCCTGGAAATGGCCATCCGCACCCATCCGGCCTACGCCACCGCCCACGAGAACCTGGGCGACGTCTACGCCAAGCTGGCCAGCCAGGCCTACGACAAGGCCCTGCAGATCGATTCGTCCAACACCGGCGCCCAGAGCAAACTGTCCCTGATCCGGGAACTGATCAGCGTCTCCGGCCGCCCGGGCAGCCGCCCCGCGGCCGCTGCCACCGCGCCCACGCCGGCGCCGGCCCCCGCCGTTTCCGCCACCACCGGCGCAGCCCCCACCGTGGTGGCCCGCGCCGAACCGGCCAAGCCCGCCGCCGCGCCGGCCCCGGTGGCGCCGCCGCCCAAGGTCGTGGAAAAGCCCGCGCCGGCGGAAAAGCCGGAGAAGGCAGAGAAGGTTGAAAAGGCCGCCGAAGCCAAGCCCGCGCCCAAGGCCGAAGAGAAGAAGGCCGACGAGGCCAAGGCCAGTGGCGACGAAGCCGGGGTGCACAAGGCCGTCCAGGCCTGGGCCAACGCCTGGAGCCGCAAGGACGTGAAGGCCTACCTGGCCGCCTACGCCCCCGACTTCCAGGTGCCCGGCGGGCAGAAACGCAAGGACTGGGAAGCTGAACGGTCCAGCCGCATCACCAAGCCCGGCACCATCCAGGTCGGCGTGGAGGACCTGAAGGTGTCCTTCCAGGGCGACAAGGCCACGGTCCGCTTCCGCCAGAACTACAAGTCGGCCAACCTCAAGTCGTCGGCCAGCAAGGTGCTGGTCCTGAGCAAATCCGGCAGTCGCTGGCTGATCCAGCAGGAGCGCGTAGGTAGCTGATGTTTTCCCCCCCGGTAGTCCGCAACATGTCTCGCCCCCGGCGCCCGGCCTCCCCAGGCGCCCTGGCGGCGCCCCTCCTGGGTGCCGCCCTGCTGGCCCTCCCCGCCCTGTTCCACGCCGCCAACGCCACTCCGGCCCGTGCCGAGAAGGCCGCGGCCAAGCCCGCCGCCAAGGCCAAGGCCCTGCCGGCGGACGCGGCGACCCAGCTGGTACCCAGTTATTCCGATTCCGGCCCCGAGCCCATGCTCGACCGCATCTTCGCCGCCATCGAGCAGCGCAAGCTGGACACGGCCCTGGAACAGACCGAGGTGCTGCTCAAGCAGTATCCCAACTTCCGCCTCGCCAACCTGATCAAGGGCGACCTGCTGCTGGCCCGCAGCCGGCCGATCAACGCCTTCGGCGCCCTGAACAACGCCCCGGCGGAAAAGGTAGCCGACCTGCGCGAGGAGGCCATCGCCCGCCTCAAGGCCTACCGGCAGAAGCCCAATGCCGACGTGGTGCCGCGCTACCTGCTGCAGTTGCAGTCGGACCAGCGCTACGCCATCGTGGTGGACACCCAGAAGTCGCGCCTCTACCTGTACGAGAACGACGCCAAGACCGGCCGCCCCCACTTCGTCGCCGACTACTACATCACCCAGGGCAAGCTGGGGGCCGAAAAGAGCAAGGAAGGGGACAAGAAGACCCCGATCGGCGTGTACCACGTCACCTCGTCCCTGGAGCCACGCAAGATCGGCGACTTCTACGGCAGCGGCGCCTTCCCGATCAACTACCCGAACGAGTGGGACAAGCGCAACGGCAAGAGCGGTCACGGCATCTGGCTGCACGGCACGCCGTCCGACACCTTCTCACGTCCGCCCAAGGCGTCCGACGGTTGCGTGGTGCTGGCCAACACCGACCTCAACCAGCTGGCCAAGAATCTCCAGATCGGCCTGACCCCGGTGATCATCAGCCCCTCCATCGAATGGACCTCCATCGACGACTGGGCCAAGGAACGGGCCGAACTCAACCGCACCATCGAATCCTGGCGCAACGACTGGGAAAGCCGCGACACCGACCGCTTCCTGCGCCACTATTCGCGCCGCTTCCAGGGCGACGGACAGAACTACGCCGCCTTCGCCCAGCAAAAGCGCCAGGTCAACGGTGCCAAGGAATGGATCAAGGTCGGCATTTCCAACGTCTCCATGTTCCGCAACCCGGGCAAGGACGAGATGGTGGTGGTGACCTTCGCCCAGGACTACCGCAGCAACAACGTGAACCAAGCCTCGCGCAAGCGCCAGTACTGGATCCGCGAGGATGGGGCCTGGAAGATCATCTACGAAGGCGCGGCCTGACCGCCGCCCGCTCCCTGCCCCAAACCCCGCGCCCCGCCTCGCTCTCCCGGCAGGGCGCGCCAGATACCGCATCCCTTCTCACTCTCCGGAGAACACCCTCAATGAAGCGCATCCTGCTTGGCCTCGCGGCCACCCTGGTTTCCGTGGCCGCCCTGGCCGCCAACCCCCTGGTGGAAATCCAGACCAACCAGGGCAAGATCGTCGCCGAGCTGTACGCCGACAAGGCACCCAAATCGACGGCCAACTTCGTCCAGTATGCCAACGACGGCTTCTACAACGGCACCATCTTCCACCGCGTCATCGACGGTTTCATGATCCAGGGCGGCGGCTTCACCCCGGAAATGAACCAGAAACCGACCCGGGCGCCGATCGAGAACGAGGCCAAAAACGGCCTGAAAAACACCGTCGGCACCCTGGCCATGGCCCGCACCAACGACCCCCACTCCGCCACCGCCCAGTTCTTCATCAACCTGGTGGACAACGCCCCCCTCAACTACCCGAGCCGCGACGGTTGGGGCTACGCCGTGTTCGGCAAGGTGACCCAGGGCCTGGACGTGGTGCAGAAGATCGCCAAGGTGCAGACCGGCAACAAGGGCTACTTCCAGGACGTACCCCTGCAACCGGTGGTGATCCAGTCGGTCAAGGTGCTGCCGGCCGTCGCAGACGCCCCGCCGGCCAAGAAATAACGCCGGAACGATCCCCCCGGCTCCAACCAATTCCAACCCCACTCGGGGCGATGCCTCCTCGGCCGTAAGCGGTCCGGGCTCGCCCCACCCCGAAAGGACCACCATGATCAAGCTGCACACCAACTTCGGCGTCATCGGCATCGAACTCGACGCCGAGAAGGCCCCCGAATCCGCCAAGAACTTCATCGCCTATGTGGAATCCGGCCACTACGACAACACCGTCTTCCACCGCGTCATCAACGGCTTCATGATCCAGGGCGGCGGCTTCGAGCCCGGCATGAAGCAAAAGCCCACCCAGGCCCCGATCCAGAACGAAGCCCAGAACGGCCTGAAGAACGACAAGTACACCCTGGCCATGGCTCGCACCAGCGATCCCCATTCCGCCACCGCCCAGTTCTTCATCAACGTCGCCGACAACGACTTCCTCAACCACACCGCCCCCAACGCCAACGGCTGGGGCTACGCCGTGTTCGGCAAGGTGGTCGAAGGCACCGACGTGGTGGACAAGATCAAGGCCGTCAAGACCGGCCGCTCCGGCTTCCACCAGGACGTGCCGGTGGAAGACGTGGTGATCACCAAGGCCGAAGTGGTCTAAGCCCCGGCTTTCCCGCAAGGCGCGACGCTCCCGCCCCGAGGCACTCGGTCGGGAGCGTTTTTCCATCCGAACCCCCAACTACCCGACCCCGCATCCGCCGCCATGCTCCACTTCATCTCCGACCTGCACCTCTCCCCCGCCACCCCCGGCCTGGTCCGCCTCTTCGGCGACTACCTGAACGGCCCGGCGCGGCGGGCCGAGCGCCTGTTCATCCTGGGCGACTTCTTCGAAGCCTGGGTCGGCGACGATGGCGGCGTGGACCCGGTCAGCCGCCAAGTCAAGGCGTGGCTGCGCGCAGCCAGCGACGCCGGCCTGGCCATCTCCTTCCTCCACGGCAACCGGGACTTTCTGGTGGGCGAAGCCTTCGCCGCGGAAACCGGCGTGACCCTGCTGCCCGATCCCTACGTGCTGTCCACCCCGGAATGGCAGTTCGTCCTCACCCACGGCGACGCCCTGTGCACCGACGACCTGCCCTACCAGGCCTTCCGCGCCCAGGTGCGCAACCCGCAATGGCAGGCCGCCTTCCTGGCCAAGCCGTTGCAGGAGCGCATTGCCATCGCCATGGGGCTGCGCGCCCAGAGCGAGGCCGGCAAGGCGGAAAAGGCCGGCACCAGCGCCGAGTACCTGATGGACGTGAACCCGGGCGCCACCGACGACTTCATCCGCAGCCACGGCTACGCCACGGTGATCCACGGCCACACCCACCGCCCCGCCACCCACGACCACATCGTGGACGGCATCCACACCCAACGCTGGGTGCTGGCCGACTGGCACGAGGCCGATGGCGCGGCCCGGGGCGAGTACCTGACCTGGGACGGCGAAGCCCTGGCCCGCCACCCGCTGCAACTGGGCGCCTGAGGCCAATCCCGCCAATCCCGCCCCATCGCCGCGCAAACTGACCCGGACTTGACCGCTGCGCCGCCGGCCCGTACAGTAAGCCCCGCAACCCACAAAGGGGAGTAGCTGTACCGCCGATGTCGTCAATACGGCGCCTGTCCCGCAGGCGCCCGGCCCGGCGGGCGAATCCCGGCTCTTGACCGCGGCGCACCGAGCGCCCTGCCACCAGCCTTTCGCAAGCGAGACCTTTGCCGCCTGGCAAAGGTCTTTTTCGTTGACCACACGGATCACCCGATCCCAGGCCGGCGGGGGTCGCACCGACTCACTTGCGAAAGGACGCTCCATGCTCTCCCCCCTCCTGCGCCGCCTGCGCACCTCCCTCGCCCGCGCCTCCCTGCGCTTGGCCGGCAAACTTGCCTCCACACTGATCGCCGCCCTGCTGCGCCGCCTTGCCCCGGCCGCCGCTCCGCACGGTGCCCCCGCCTCGCCCTTCGAACCCGCCATGGCCCGCGCCCGAGCCGGCAACCGCAGCGGCGCCGCCCCTCGGGGCCGCACCATCGACGGCAACGCCCGCCGCGTGGACGATCCCCGCGCCTTCTGGTAACCCTTTCAACAAAAACGCGAGAACCCGATCATGGAAACAAGCATCGGCAATATCTGGTGGTGGAGCGGCTTCATCGTCTTCGTCATTGTCGCCATCCTGGTGGACCTGCTGGCCGTGGAGCGCAAGGGCGCCCGGGCGGTCACCGTCCGGCAAGCCCTGGCCTGGTCGGCCCTATGGGTGGGCCTGGCCCTGGCCTTCTGCGCCTTCCTCTGGTTCTGGCTGGACACCCACGGCGGGCGGGAGCTGGCCAACCAGAAGGCCGGCGAATTCCTCACCGGCTACCTGATCGAAAAATCCCTGTCGGTGGACAACATTTTCGTCTTCCTCATGCTGTTCACCGCCTTCGCCGTTCCGGCGGAGCAGCAGAAGAAGGCCCTCATCCTGGGCGTCATCGGCGCGGTGGTGCTGCGCGCCATCATGATCCTGGTGGGCGCCTGGCTGATCGCCCGGTTCAGCTGGATTCTCTACGTGTTCGGCGCCTTCCTGCTGTTCACCGGCGCCAAGATGGCCTTCGGCGGCGAGCACGAGCCGGACCTGGAGAAAAACCCGGTGCTGCGCTGGATGCGCGGCCACCTCAAGCTGCTGCCCCAGTACGACGGCGCCAGGCTGGCGGTGACCAAGAACGGCGAGCGCTGGTTCACGCCCCTGTTCGTGGTGGTGGTGCTGATCGGCATCACCGACGTGATCTTCGCCGTGGATTCGATCCCGGCCATCTTCGCCATCACCACCGACCCGTTCATCGTCATGACCTCCAACATCTTCGCCATCCTCGGCCTGCGGGCGCTGTACTTCCTGCTCGCCGACATGGCCGCCCGCTTCCACCTGCTCAAGTACGGCCTGGCCGCGGTGCTCGCCTTCATCGGCGTGAAGATGCTGATCGTGGATTTCTTCCACATGCCGGTGGCCCTCTCCCTGGGAGCGGTGGGCCTGCTGCTGGTGCTGTCCATCGTCGCCAGCCTGCTCTTTCCAGCCAAGGCACACGGTTCCGGTCACCGGGACTGAGCCGCGTGGATTGGGGGCCTCTTACTGAGCGCCCCTTCCCCCCACGCCTTGGCGACTGGCACCGCCGTGCTTCGCCTGACGGTGAGCCACTAAGCACCACCACCTCAACGTCGGCACGGCCCCCTCCCCCCTTCACCCCCGCCGAGCAGCGCAGCCGGCCCAGGGAGGTGTCGGCGAGGACTGTTTGAGGCCGCAGGCCGAGTTCCGCAGCCGCCCCGGGACGGCGAGCAGCGCAGGGCACCGCCGGGCCAGTCTCATCGGCCCGGCGGCGGGGGCGCAGGGGTCGCTTTTTCTTTGGTGACTTTCTTTTGGCGACGCAAAAGAAAGTCACTCGCCGTCAGGGCGAAACACAGCCCTAACGTCAGCACTGACGTTTGGCGAGACCACCGACACTCAAAACCAGCCCTCTCACCAAGTGCTGTTGCGACTGGAAGCGCCGGGTTTCGCCTGACGGCGAGCCACTTTCTGTCCGGCGACAGAAAGTGGCCA